>PAQF01000016.1 GCA_002709695.1 Candidatus Poribacteria bacterium | reverse complement strand
AGCCGTCATCCGAGAATTAGGGGGGTTAGGATTAATTAATCAGGATGCATTAACAGTCAATGGAAAAACGATTTGGGAAAACTGTAAGAACGCTGACTGCTGGAACCGAGAAGTAGTTCGAACACCTGATAACCCCGTCCGAGAAGAAGGGGGAATTGTGGTCCTGCGCGGCAACCTAGCTGAGAGAGGGGCTATCATCAAACCCTCTGCTGCTACACCTGAATTGATGCAACATAGAGGACGCGCTGTTGTTTTTGAGGATATTGAAGAGCTCAAATCCAGAATAGACGATCCTGATCTTGAAATCGACGAGACAAGTGTTATGGTGTTGAAAAACTGTGGACCTAAAGGGTACCCTGGAATGGCAGAAGTTGGAAACATGCCCTTACCCGCAAAAATCCTGAAAAAAGGTATAACCGACATGTTACGAATCTCAGATGCTCGGATGAGTGGAACAGCATATGGGACGGTTGTGCTGCATGTATCTCCAGAAGCTGCGGCAGGTGGTACACTAGCCTTAGTGCAAAATGGTGATTTCATCGAGTTGGATGTCCCTGCTCGCCGTTTGCATCTTGATGTTTCTGATGAAGAACTTGCGCTTCGTCGTGAAAGTTGGGAACCTCCAAAACAAACTAGAAAAGGAGGGTATCAACAGCTTTATGTTGACCACGTCATGCAAGCCGATCAAGGAGCAGACCTTGACTTTCTCGTAGGCTGCCGTGGAGCTGAAGTCCCAAGGGAATCTCACTGATTTCCGATTCTTCAACCTATTAGCAAATTAGCACACGAAAAATCAAACAGGCTTTTTGTTGGTCAGTACAACACCTTCAAATCCACAAGAGAAAAAACATATAATCCATACGAAACACTCAAAGTTATTCAAGTATGTAGCTTGCAAATGCCCCCTTAAACCATCCAATCATGAAAAACTCATGGGGCAAATTTAATTAACTGAAGCTGAAATCATATGGAAGCAAACGTTTCATCCAAAAGTTCCTCCAAGTAATTTTTCATTGGGAACTTTTTTATCATTTCATGGTATTTTTCGGCCAAATTTAAATATGCTTTAGTTTCAATGACTTCGAGGCACCTTTCCGCTATCTCATTTGGGTTTGCCACATCGCTAAATTTCAGGTAATCGCCATCATCTATGCCAACAGATTCGGATAGTCCGTAACAACAATTAGTTGCTAAATAAACAATCCGAAGACCACTAATATGACGAAACCCAACATCTTGGGCAAGATTAAGAACAATTCTTGAGCGGTTTATGTTCGAATTACGCATAAATGCCAAAGTAGGATTACCGTAATCATGAAGCAATATTTTCAGGCCTTTTTGTTTAATAACCTTTAGGATTCTACTACGGGCTTCGGTCAAAAGACCAAAGAAATAAACATCGTTGTCTCTATATTCATTTGGTATAAGCTTTATTTCTTGAAGTCTCGGATGGAACCCGAATTTCAGGAATCCAGCTGGGTTCACACCATACTTGGGTAACTCCCTCATATTATGTTCCATCACACACCAAACAAAATCTGCCCCTTTTAAGTATGGCAGATAGCCCCCGCTAAAATCAGTCCATGGCAATCCCATCTCTTCATCAAATTGGGATCTGTTATTAACAGTACCATTAATGATAATCTCACCTGGAATTGCGCCATAATTAACATCGGAATTTATTATATGATGCATTTCTTCACTAGATAAATCATGTACACCGTGGCAAATGATATTTATAGTCGAACCAGAATCCAGTCTATTATGAGACATAACAACTGCATGACCTAAATCCTGAAGTGCGTAGGTAACTAACAGCAACCAATCTCGTTGGTAATTCAAATTAGCCCTTGTTCCCATGCAAGCAATATTAAATTTCAAAAACTACTCCTAACAAACCTATTTAGTCCTCACAACATTTCAAGTATCCAACCGGATGGCAAATCAAGATCAACTTACATTTACATTTAATACAAGCTTCAGTAACCGCATTTGTTATATTTTAATTAGTGTTTTTTAAAACCACTTCGCGATTCTGATAGCTATCAGTAGCATTAGTCAATGTGGCTAAATGGATAATCACATTGTTATTCCCAAAAAGTTCATCGAGATTAGCCGTTAAGCGTCAGTTTCAATAATTTTATAACAAAACACCTTTTGGCAAATTAAACAGTGAACAGTAACGCTGAGTTATCAAGTTACCAATCATTAAAATTTCTATCTTGGGAAATTGGGAGGAATCTCCCGAACAAGACGCGAAGCAATATATCCAAAAGCTCCAGTTATCACAATTTTTCTCATTCTCAAATTATTTCAAATACCGGCCTAAACAAAGAAGAAAATACTCTTTTGTTTCAATTAAATCATCCAGAACCAAATGTCTTATCCAAAAGTTCTTCTAAATAATTTCTCATTGGAAATTCCCTTATCAACTCATGTTTCTCTTCGGCTAAACCTAAATATGTCTTAGTTTCAATGACTTCGAGGCACTTTTCCGCTATCTTGCTCGAATGTGCCATGTCACTAAACTTGAGATAACCGCCATCATCTATGTCAACGTACTCACATAATCCATAGCAATGGTTCGTTGCTAAATAAACAATGCGGATACCACTCATATGACGAAAACCAGTATTTTGAGCAAGATTAAGAATGATCTTTGAGCGATTGATATACGAATTACGTACAAATGACAGCGTGGGATTATCGTAATCATGAAGTAGAATTTTTAACCCCTTTTCTTGGATAGTTCTTAGAATATTGCGGCGGTCTTCAGTCAAAAGCCCAAAAAAATAAACATCATTATCCTTATATTCATCGGGTAAAAGCTTTATCTCTTGGAGCCTCGGATGGAACCCAAATCTTAGGAAACCTGATGGCTTGAGTTCATATTTCGGCAATTCTTTGATATTATGCTCCATTACACACCAAATAAAATCAGCACTTCTAAGATATGGAAAATAGCTATTATCAAAGTCAGTTGAAACACGCGCTGATTCACCATCAAATTGGGACCTATTATTAATAGTCCTACTGATGATAAGTTCACCGGGTATAACTCCATAATTCACATTGGAATTTATAATATGATGTACCTTGTCCTTAGCTAGGTTATGCACGCCATGACAAATAATGTTTATGGTCTTCCCTGAATCAAGTTCATTATGCGAGATAACAACTGCATGACCTAAATCCTGAAGTCCATAAGCAATTAGGAGCAACCAATCACGTTGAAAATTCAAGAAATTTATGTCACCCATGTAGGCAATATTGAATTTCAAAATGACCTCCTACAAATTTTCCTAATCTCTATGCCGTTTTAAGTAGCCACCAGGATGACAACTTAGTAAAAGCTTACTTTCTAGCTTTGAGTCAACTTCGAAGCAGTCATCCTGCTTGAGAAAGAAGTCTAACGCCGTTGCCGGATTATTACCATGTCCCCATGGACGAGGTCGGTGTATCTGCTCCTCTGGAAGGTATTCTATAATGGTGTCAGAACAAACTAAATAATAGCCTTTTCCTACAAACTCAGAATAAATACACAACTCCTGAAGGACATGGTAGTGTGTATGGTGAGAATCGAGTATAACCATTACTTCACGGCAATTACCTATAATCCCCTTAACCTGTTGTATAGTTGATTTATCAACCGAAGAATCATTGATCAAAACAATGCGTTCTGAAAGTTTCCCGTAGGCACTAAGTCGTCGATTTAAATCTTCGGGTATGTAGGTATCGATTCCAATAATCTTCTCCCCACCAAGTGCCCCCATCAAAGTCGAATAAAATAATAAGGACCCTCCCCAAGCCACTCCAACCTCAATAACATATTTAGGCCGGGTTTCAAATATGATTTCTTGAATCGCAAACATATCCTGAGCTAAGTTCAACACAGGCTGCCCAAACCAAGTTGTTTGATGAATCCAATGATACGAATCAGCCCTGTTTAGCAATTTGAGAGATTCTTTACAAAGTTCTCCATCAGTCACCATTCGGAGTGCTGCGTCCTGGCGAAATTCTTCAAATTCTTCTCGTGTATAGAGTTTTTTCTTCATAATTTCAGGTGAGTTAGCTTGTCTCGAGAAGCGTAATCGTTTCCGAAATACTAGTTTCTAGACTACCTCTTGGAGTAAATCCTAGCCTCCTAAACTTCTCAGATGAAACTTCATAGGAAAGTTGATTCATAATTTCAGCTTCGACATATTCTATGGTCATATTCGGTACATATGCCTTAACAATTCGCAGGATAGAATCAACTGTTAGATTCTCCGTTAGCACATTATATATATTTTGACTAAAGAAGCCATGCTCCGCAACATATAGAATCGCACCAATTGCATCTGTCAAATCAAGATAAGGACGTTTCTGGTACAAAGCTGTTTTCCAAACTGTTAAAGGCTGATTCATTACTGCCTGCAAACAGAATTTGTTAACTGCAGTGTGAAAACGCATTCCCGGTGACACACCCGAAATCGTGCCAAAGCGAAAAATAGAGAAACTCAATTCATCTGTTTGACTTAAATTTTGCAATAGCTCTTCCTCTTGGAGCTTCGACTCTGCATAAGGGCTTTGAGGAACAAGCTGATCTGAAGTGCAACTTTCATCGACTACCCCTTGTTGAGTGCCATAAACACTAGTTGATGAAACGTATATCAACTTACATTTACATTTAATACAAGCTTCAGCAACCGCTTTTGTTGCATTGTAATTAGTGTCTTTAACCACTTCGCGATTCTGAAAGCTGCTAGCAGCATCAGTCAATGCGGCTAAATGGACAACCACATTGCTATTCTCAAAAAGTTCATCGAGATTAGCCGTTAAGACATCAGTTTCAATAAATTTATAACAAATACCTTTTGGCAAGTTAAACAGTGAACAGTAACGCTGAGTTATCAAGTTATCAATCATTAAAATTTCTATCTTGGGAAATTGGGAAGGAATCTCCCGAACAAGACGCGAACCGATATGTCCAAGAGCTCCAGTTATCACGATTTTTCTCATTCTCAAATTATTTCAAATACCTGTCTAAACGAGGAAGAAAATACTCCTTTGTTTCAATTAATCCATTTTTAAAATCGTACTCTGGTTTCCAACCTAAAACCTGCTTAATCTTCTTGTTACTAAGAGTTACATTTCCAACTTCAATAACTTCACGATTTTTTGGCCAATCTATATGTTTCACCTGTCCACCAATAACATCAGTTGTCAACTCAGCAATTTGAGTTACACTATAATGCTCATCACCCACCGCAAATAGAGTTTCACCATTGGCTCTATCCACTAAAGCGGCTTGAATTAATGCTGAGACGGCATCTCGTACATAAAGTACGTTTCTAAGCTGCTTCCCGTCACCAAAAACTGTCACATCCTTTTTTTGCAAAGCTAACCCAATAAAATAGTTATTAAATGTGAATTCAGGGCTATGAATACTAGCCCGTGGTCCAAATACATTAGATAATCTGATAACAGTGGCTTGCATTTGATGGGCTCGGGCATAGACTAAGACATATTTTTCCGAAACAACTTTGTTTGCTGAATAAATGTCAATAGGAAATTCAGGATGACTCTCGTCAGCAGGATTATATAGGATGCGACCCAACTGACTACTCGTACCTACATGAACCAACTTAGCTTGTGTGTTCAAACGACGAACGGCTTCGAGAAGATTGAGAACACCTCGACTATTAGTATCAGAATCGAGCCACGGTTCTCTCATAGAAAAGCTATGAGAAGTAGAAGCCGCACAATTGAAGATTATATCTTTATCAACCACATGCTGGGAGATCCGATCAAAATCCAAGATACTATGAAAACAGAATTCAATTGAATTCTTAATTTCATCAACATTTTCCACATTACCACCAGAGTTAGGATCTAAGCAATCGAAGATTGTAACTTTTGCCCCTAAATCCAGACATCTGTAAGCTAAATTGCTGCCAATAAAACCAAGCCCACCAGTAATTAAAATTTTTTGATTTTTCATTCCCAAAAATTACTGCCCCAAAATCTTTCTTACAGCTTCACACATGAAATCTATCTGCTTATCAGTGAGCTTGTAATGACAAGACAATGTAATCCCTCTACTAGAAATGTCGTAGGCGTTAGGATTTTCCTCTCTCGATCCTGTTTTGTAATGTTTATATGCTGGAAGTGATGATAGTGGGTAAAAAAAAGGACGAGCTGGAACATTTAAAACAGCAAGCTTTTCTATCGCTTTCTGCTTTGTCATTTTATGTGATTTACCAAAAACAATTGTTGTTGCCCAAGCTCCGTTATAAACTTCGTCAGTTTCTACGTTGAACGCCAAATCCTCTATATCCAATAGATTCTCCTTGTATCGGTGAAGTAAATAACGTTTTCTTTCCACAAGCTCACAAACCCGTTGAAACTGAGCCAACCCTAGCGATGCTTGGAGATTTGATGGCATGTACTTTGGAGCCGCTTCTAAAATGTGGTAAGGAATTTCGGCAGATCGACCATGGTCTCGAAGAAATTTTGCTCTTTGATACAATTCACCCTCATCCAAAAGGAGAGCGCCTCCTTCCCCCGTCGTGATTGTCTTAGTTCGATGAAAACTATGAACAGCTCCCAAGCCGAATTTGCCAGCACGGATACCTTTATACTTGGAACCTAGTGCTTCAGCCGCATCTTCTATTAGAGGTATATCATATTTCTTGGAAATAACCTGTAGACTGTCCATCGCAGGCATATTTCCATAGAGGTCAACTACAATTATCGCTTTAGTTTTACCTGTGATTTTTCTTTCTACTGACTGAGGATCAAGACACCAATCTTCATGATTAATATCTGCAAATACTGGAGTCGCTTTCTGATACGTTACAGGAGCAGCGGTAGCAGTCCAAGTACACTCAGGAACAATCACTTCATCTCCTTCTTCTATACCAAGTGACAACAACAGAAGATGAATCGCATGCGTACAACATGATGTCATCAGACAGTATTTTCGATCATGCCATGCAGCAAACGCAGGTTCAAATTTTTCGACATAATCATAGTTGTCCCAACCACACTCCATCATCTCCACTACAGTCTTTTTTTCGTGCTCAGTAATCCACGGGCCAGCCATTTGAATTGATCTCATACAAATCACATCCCTATTCTAAGTACCTATTTGCAGGAACCCCTACAACAGTACTATCATCCACAACATCATTAATCACGACCGCACCAGCTCCAACTACTGAATTTTCACCAATTGTTACCCTCGGTAATACTGTAGCACCCGCACAGACCCATGAATTACGTTTCATTCTCACACAACCACATAAAGTTGCTCCAGGAGCAATTTCACAACCATCATCAATAACACATTCATGATCTATACTTGCTTTCGTATTTACTATACATTGTTTACCCACCCTCGCTTCAGGCATTATGATTGCTCCTGCCATAACCTGCGAACCTGAGCCAATTTCACAATTAGTTGCAATGACAGAATCAGGATGAATTATTGTAGCTGGAACCAGCCCTAATTGAGTAAGTTTTTTGTGTAATCTCAATCTTACACTTCCATGTGGATTTCCAATGGTAATTGAAAAACCTACCTTCTCAATATCGACTTTTTCTTTCCACTCTAACAAAGCATCATAACCATTAAAAAAATCAACATCTTCAAATGGAGGTTCAAGGCCCACTGTATCATCAAATACTGCAATGACTTTAGACCCATAAAATTCAATGATCGGTTTAACTACTTTCGATTGCCCCGTACCACCATAAAGAATTATGTCTTTTGGAATTTCTTTTGCAGTACTTTCCAAGCTAAAAGACATGTCAATTACCAATTAAAATCAATAGCTAAATTCTCATTCGTCATTCTTATCTCATCTTCAAGATTATATACACCAGAAGTTACATAAATGATCTGCATGGGTCCCTTCAAACACTTATAGCCGTGTAAGACATCTGAAGGAAAAAAGTATGCCATAGGGCCCAATCCCTCACCAACTAAGAAATCGAAAATTTTGCCTTTAGTTGAAGAACCCATTCGGTTATCATACAAGGCAACTTTAATAAGCCCAGTTATAACATAGTTCCACTGAGCTTGCACTTTGTGACCATGCCAAGCTTTGATGACACCCTCATTTACCAATGAATGACTGAGTTGCCCAACAGATATGTTTTCAAATTCCTCTGAGAAGCGAAATACCTCACGAAAAAATCCACGTTCATCCGTGTGCGTATCTAAATATTTTATTTTTACGCCTTCAATCATATCGGCTTTTTCGAAAATAATAGATTACAAGACCTCCCCAAGCGATAATCTTCTGGGAAATTATCTTGTGGGAAACAATCATACTTTCCCAGAATATTGCTCTTGTAGGTCGAACAAAACTGCAGAGCAAAACCTTGAGATACCGTATGCTCTATAAATTCGCTGAGATTAAAAAACCAAGAAGGGATTTTTGAATCATAATAATTCTGGGCAGTAGCAAAAGTAGGAATATCTCCAGCAGGCAAGTCAGTTAAGAGTAAATACTGTGTTGAAACAGAAGAAAACTGAGTAATTATTCCTTTCCAATCTTCCACATATTGAACAGAAGAACTTGAGTATATAATATCGAATTTACAATCAGTTGGTATAGACAAATGAAAGAAGATATTTCGGTCTCGGTCAAAAAGGCGGTTGCCATGGCGGCACATAACCTCGTTTTCTACAATATGATAATAGTAAGTCTCGCCATTGGCTTGACTATTAATTGTCCGTAGGTAGTCAATACCCAGTCCTCCACCAAAATCCAGTATTCTTTCGGTTTTAACTACTGTCACCAACAAAGGTAATAGGCTTTCACTATAGCATGGAAATTGAGAGATGGCACTACTAACGTTTTTATGATCTTCTTTTACCGATAATGTCTTTTGTAACACAGCTTCAACCCATCGATTTTGGTTAAAGCCACGTCCAGTTCTAGGAACTTCTTCGAAACTTGTATAGACCCCTTCCCAAATATTAAATTCCATATTAATCTTTAAATACAAACATGTCTACCATACTTTCTTCGATGGAATTGTTGAAAGCGTTAAGTTAAATTTCTCAGCTTATACTCCAGTTGAAATACAACTTGAAGCAGATATCATAACTTGACCAAACTTATTTTTTCCTAGCTGAGACAGCAAAATACTCATGAGTTATTTATAAATTCTTTCACTGTTTGAATGATTAGTTCTACGTCTGATCGGCCTAATTCTGGATATATAGGCAGAGACAGGATCTCCTCCGCTGCTTTCTCCGTTTCTGTCAATTTACCAGCACAACGCAAACGCCCTAAATAAGCAGGTTGTAAATGTATTGGAATTGGGTAATGTATGCCAGCAACAACGCCTCGATCTCTTAGATACCGTCTTAATTTGTCTCGTTCTCTACAACGTATCACATACAAATGATAAACATGGTCATTTGATTTATTAACTCTAGGAAGACCAAACCCAAGACCCTCTAGGCCACAATTATAGTCTCGCGCAATATTTTTTCTGGCTGTGTTACCTTCTTCTAGGTGACGTAACTTGACTCGCAAAATGGCAGCTTGCAATTCATCCAATCTAGAATTATTACCTTTGGCCACACTAATTCGCTTTTCATCCCAACCATATTCTCTCAACGAACCAATAGTTTCTGCTAATTCTGAATTGTTTGTCACAACAGCACCGGCATCACCCATAGCACCTAAATTCTTAGTTGGATAAAAGCTAAAACAAGCCAAATCACCATAGGTTCCAAGCTTTTGTTTCTGGTACTTTGCACCATGAGCTTGAGCACAATCCTCAATCACATATAACTGGTGCTTCTCAGCAAATTCTAATATATCACCTAAAGAAGCTGATTGACCATAGAGATGGACTGGGATAATCGCTTTCGTTTTATCACTGAGAGCTGATTCCAAACATACGGGATTCAAAGTATAAAAGTTCGGTTCGATATCAACTAATACAGGAACCGCCCCTGCTAATTCAATAGCAGCAACAGTAGCTACTGCCGTATGGGAAACAGTAATGACCTCATCACCCGAACCAATCCCACAAGCAATCAAAGACAAATACAGTGCATCAGTCCCACTTGCAACACCAACTGCATGTTGGGTACCAATGTAATCAGAAAACTCCAATTCAAAATTTCCTAATTCATCCCCCAATATATACCAACCGCTTTCAAGAACTCTTTTTATTGCTAAATCAATTTCCTCTCTATAAGCTTGGTATTGGACTCCAGGATTACCACACAAAATCATGACCTTACCTCTAAGTTGGGAACATAGAAAATCCATTTGCCACCGAAATCACGGAATTTTTCTTCTTTTTCCATGATTTCCGCAGCATGATTCCAAGCAAATAACAATGCATAATCTGGATAATTTTCTTCAAATTCTACGTGTGAACGAATTGGAATGTGTGCTCCAGGACTAAACTTACCTTGTTTGATTGGAGTTGTATCACTAATAAATTCCACAAGATCGGGCGTTATACCACAGTAATTAATAACCGTCGTACTTTTAGATGTGGCACCGTAACCAACAACCCTTTCCCCCTTACTCCTTATCTTATATAAAAGCGCTTTCAGTTCACTTGCTGACTTTTCAACATTTCTTTTGAATGTATTATATGTGCTCAGTTGATCAAGTTGCATAGCTATTTCATTTTCTCTCTGAAACGTTACACTATCAGACACGGAGTACTCTCCCTGATGTGCAACAGTGTAACGCATAGACCCTCCATGAACTGCTTGAGGTTCTATATCAATCAATTCCAAATCATATTGCTGTATTAGATAACTAATCGAAGCTAAAGAAAAATAGAAGACGTGCTCATCATAAATCTGATCATAAGAATTCTTGTTTATGATATCTCCCCAGTATGGATCCTCAAATATAAAGATTCCCTTAGGTTTCAGTAATAATTTGACACCAACAAGAACCGAATGCAAATCCGGAATATGACACATTACATTAGTAGCTAATATTACATCAATTTGACCATAATCCCTAGCAATTTCAGAAGCGAGATCATCATCAAAAAAATCACTGATCGTTTCCACACCCTGTCCAATAGCAACCTGAGCGACATTAGACGATGGTTCTACACCTAAATGCCGAATTCCTGAATTCATAAAATGCTGAAGCATAATCCCATCATTACTACCGATCTCTAAGACAAAGGGAGCTGGAGAATTTAAGTATCTATCAATAACATTTTGCGCCAACTGGCTAAAATGGTTGGCCATATAGGTAGAAGTTGATGAAAAATAAGCATAATTTTCATGAAACATCCTTTCCCGTTCAACTAACTCAGTTAACTGAACCATTTGACAACGGTGACAGAAAGCAACCCCTAAATTAAAATAATATTCTTCTTCAAATTGCTTTGGAAGCAGGAACCCATTAGCCACAGGCATTTTTCCAAAAGACATAAAAGTGTGCAAAATCGATCCACACAACAGGCAATTACTCATATAACCTATTTTAAATTTATTTACTCAATGAAACATTAATAGATAAAAAAATTGGCTAACATGAATGCAATATCCAAGATTGAACTTATGACGATTTGGAAACAGACACAAACCAGCCAAACTGCAATAAAAGCAAGAAATCCATCTATTCAAATTTTGGAGAGATTAGTATACAATAGAAACATGACTTTTTGAATGATAACCACAAAGAGCTACTATTCTAAAGCAATAACGCCACAACCTACTCGCTTACCAGCTGCTCCGGATGGCTGGGATGTGAAGTCATCTTCGCCTGCATGAACAATAATTGCCTTGCCAAGTATATTAGTCTCTGGCGAGCCCCCGATTGACCAACGATCCTTTGCCGTTAATTCAAGTCTTCCTACCCCATCCGACCCCACATTGATATTGCCAATATCTCCGCTGTGGAAAGGAGGCACCCCCCATTTCCCATGGGGTTCATTCGTTGGATTCCAATGCCCACCAGCAGACTTTGCATCATCTGAACAACAATCGCCTGTTTTGTGAATATGTACGGCATGAAGCCCTGGACTAACATCCTCAATTTCAATTACCAACGTAATAGCATTATCATCCGCCGTAAAGACAGCTATACCAACCACGCTACTTCCACTTTTTGACATAATTTCGGCGGTAGCACGTGTTCCACTGCCATCTACTTCCAGCTTTTCGGAACGACTCCATAACCCACATCCAACTGAACAAATCATTATAACTGACATCAAGCAAACTGAAGCAATCCATCTAGTTTTCATTTTGAACCTGCTCTTTAATTTTTGCTATATTCTACAAAATATCGAGAAAGTCACTACCAAGAAGTNTAAAAGAAACCTTAGACATTCTGAGTTTAACATATACTTAAACCATAACAGTAATAGTCAAAACTTTGCTTATCTCAAANAGACATAATAATCCTGTAATTCATNAAGATATGTTTTCTGTTTCTGCAACACCTCGAATATATATTGAAGCTTCTCGGTATTCCTCTTCGCTATGAAGGTGTTCCATCATTAAAGGAGTATCAGGATCCAGTTTACTAAGTTCTCGAAGGTAAACCGTATAATCCAATTCCCCTTTTCCAGGTTGAACTTCGTCCAAGTGAGTAGTCAGCTGAGGATGCAGGAGAATATCCTTGGCATGACACGATTTGATATAAGGACCAAGCTTGGCAAAACATTCCTTAATAAGACTACCATTATTGAAATATCGCTGTGGGCTGCAAATTAAATTTACAGGATCGAGGTGTGCCGCACACCCCTTCCGATCAATGGCTTTTAATAACTCAACATAACTATCAGCAGAATCTGGATACATCCAAGGCATTGTCTCCAGACAATAAAAGCTACGTTGAGGCTTTACTGCATCAATAATGTCCCGTACGGTCGCAACAATCAAATCGAAGGTATCCATGGTAAGGTCTGAAGGATCAGGACCATCCCACTTGTCTCCTCGTGATCCAGCAATATTTACCGCGCACTTAGCACCAATTTTATCAGCTAATTGTAAAGATTTCTTACATTTTTCAATAGCTTCCTGTTGAATCTGTCGGTTTGGACTAATCGGGTTGCTCCAAGCGCCCACTTCCGCAATAATAATATCAGCTTTCTCGGCAGCTTGACAATATGCCTGAATTTCATCTTCCTCAGCATCGTACCCGATTGGGCAGTAAGAAGCGCGATAGCCATGATATTTCACAGTCTTGACCCATTCTTCAGGACTGTTAGTTACACCAAATAAAGGTCCTCCTAAGCGCATTGCTACTCCTTATAGTCTAGTTATTTGTTATTTAAATAGGACAGTAGTATTTACCCAAATTCATTAATTATTGTCATTTAATCGCTTCTATTATACACTGTAGAATGATCTGTAAACTTTATCGGCCTTTGCTTTACCCAATATAAAGAGGTCGGTTTCCAGCATATATTGCAACTGGAGTAAAATTTAGTTTATTGCTATGCAACGAACATGATTCGAAAATACACATCCTCCGATCTGGAAACCCTGCGAAAAATCACCATTATTTGTTTTGAAAGAGTATCAATCGATAAAAATATCGAAGATGGATATGGTCTCATTGGTGCTATTGGCTGGAAAACTCGCAAAGCCAAGCATATTGAGGCTGATGTAGGAATCAATCCTGACGGAATATTTGTTGTTGAAATTGACAATCAGGTAGTTGGCTATATTACAACACGAATTAATCAAACCACAAAAATCGGAGAAATTCCAAATTTAGCGGTACATCCGAAATTCCAACATCAGGGATTAGGCAGGCAATTAATTCAAGCCTCACTAGACTACTTCCGACAAGAGGGAATGCATATGGCAAAGATTGAAACCCTCGAACAGAATCCGGTCGGCACAACGTTTTACCCTAAAATGGGGTTCACTGAAATTGCTCGTCAGATTCATTATGTCCAGCCACTCAACCCTGAAGTACCTAACCAAGACCTAGAATAGGCTAAGAAACGAAGTTATACCTAGTACTTATATTAGAATGACTTTAATGTTTTCAACCCTTACCCAGTTATAATCAAGCAACTTAACCATTACTGATATGGATTTAGAATCTTGTTCTGTATTTTCGTGCCTGTGGTAATCTGAAGTTTTACGTCCCTGAAGTGCGTGCCGCGCGAAACCACCTAACTATACCCAGCCATTCCGCTCATCTGAACTGTTTCGACCTCGAGTGCGTAATCCTCCCCAGTGTACAACACTAAGATGGACAATTTTGGGTTAAAAATCCTGCCAGTTTCCGATGTAAGCCATTTTATGTCCCTCATTCATACAATACAGGCATGTAATTAAGATAGTAGCATCGAAGAAATTACCTGTGCTCCTTCGGCAGTCAGAACCAAATAATGCATTATGTTTTAGATTTCCAATCTAATTCTGATGTGCATCCACCACAAGGTAGATACCAATAACTTACGGAAACAAAGTTAATGAAACTAGAATTACCAGAGTATCATCATTCAGATCTAAAAAGCCTAGTAATGTTGCATAGGATCAGCTGGTTATGGCAAAATTATTCCGAAGTTTTCTCGAGCGCCCCTTACTAAAATTGTTTGATAGAACACACTAAATATTGAGGAGCATACTAATATAATGAAGGGTCATATTCAGCAGATCAGCGACAGGAAACAAAAAAATATAATTGGCTTGTACAAATGGATCTTGGTGTGTCTGATATTTTCTTTCCTAGTTGTTTGTAAAAATTCATCGGCACTCAACATGAAGAACCTGGTGGCTCTTTGGTTGTTTGATGAAGGCAATAGACAGATTGTAACCGACGAAACAGGCAATGGACATAAAAGCACAATCCAGTATCCCAAGTGGGTTGCGGGAAAATTTGGCACCTCGCTTGAATTTTAGGGACAAGCGGGTGATCCAAATTGCGTTATTATTCGCCACCATGCAAATTTTGATTTTGGTCAGGACGATTTCACTATTGGTCTTTGGATCAACTCCAGAAAGGCCGACGCCTATATCATTGCCAAGCGAAAGTTAGAACCAGACAATTGGTGGAATCTAAATTCTGCCATAGATCGTCCCGGAAATTTCTTTGGTTTTGAATGCGCCAGAGGTGGAGCTGGCGCAGCCGCTGAATTCGGTACGGTTTGACAGCAAGTTTGAAATAGTTAATAGTGGTTGGCATCACGTTGCGGCAGCAAAAGCTGGGGATAATTTGCAACTCTACATTGATGGTATTTTGGATGTTCAGAAGGATGGGATGGAAAAGAATCCTAAATGGAGTGTTGATAAGACAGATCCAATTCAAATTGACGGTTGGGGAAAGGTTGAAAATCTTGTCGGTTCTGTTGACGAAATGTTTATTGCTAAAAATGCATTTACAGCAGATGATTTCAAACAAATCATGAATGGATGGAAACGAGCACAATCAGTATTTCCTTCAGAGAAACTACCCTCAACTTGGGCAAAAATTAAGGGGAATAAATAGTTATGCTAAATCCACTTAGTAACTAAGTTCGATTTAATTAATTGTCAAAGCTGGTGATTATCATCCTTAAAGTATAACGATGTACTATATCCGCTTAATTTTTAAAAACTAGTCACAAAGACCATATCAAAAAACCAGCCATTATATATAACAACACACGGAAAGTTGAAAATGATTGACATTATTGGCTATACAGACTAAAATTTCGCAGAATAAATTGAACTTCTCTAATAACAAAAAGCCATAAACCAACCGATAAATTCACGTATGTGGGGCAAACCGTGAAGCATTTAAAACATAAATTATAGCTTAATGCATATGTTTATCGTATCCATTCCCATATTCTTAAGCACTTCCTATTTTCATTACGTCTCCAATCAATGCTCAATGGCAGAGTAAAACCCATGGTGAATATGAAGCCTATACGACTGACGGTAGTTTACTGGACATTAAAATTGATGGCAAATTTAACGATTGGGACGACATCAGAACCACATACGGTTGTT
>PAQF01000015.1 GCA_002709695.1 Candidatus Poribacteria bacterium | reverse complement strand
AATAATCTTGGGAATGCTTATTCAGGACAAGGTAAATATGACCTAGCTATATCTTCATATCAAAAAGCACTGAAACTAGACCTGCAAAATTTACGGACACTAAATAACCTTGGGAACGCTTATTCAGGACAAGGTAAATATGACCTAGCTATATCTTCATATCAAAAAGCACTGAAACTAGACCCACAAAATGTATATGCGCTAAATAATCTTGGAGATATTTACTTAGGACAAGGTAAGTATGACTTAGCTATATCTTCATATCAAAAAGCACTGAAACTAGACCCACAAAATGTATATGCGCTAAATAATCTTGGGGCACTTTACTACATCCAAGAAAAATACAATTTGGCCATTTCAATGTATAAGAAAGCATTGAAGTTGAACCCGAGAAATGTCTATGCACTTAGGGGGTTAAAAAGAATACGTGTATCACAATCCAATCAGTAGTTACAGTAGGTAACGATAGAATTCAACACAGTCTCAAGCATATAAAAAAAATTAAATCAACAAGATTCCACTTTGACCGACTCTTAGAATTATTGAAATTAGCTTTTTACTAATGAATAAAACTGACATTATTACGCTGAAAACTGGCACAAAAGCCACAATATGCTCTATGAAGATACAAGTTACATTAGTCATTTCTGGCAAGTATTGTTTACCATGTAAGAATACACAAATCACTTCTCCTCATGTAACTCACAGAAACTGATATAATAGAAACTCTTACCTTCAGCAAAGTTTAGAGATCAAATTCGAATTATAAACCCTCTTTTGGTTATCCCAAGCCTATTTTCATTAAACATCAATGTTCTTACTAAATTATTACTTCAGAAATGTTGCTGATCAAAAGAAAGAGCTGATTATACTCAGCAAATTTGATACGTAACTGCATAATTCCTCAATCAAGTCTCAGATGTTAAAATCAAGATTTGAGTTATTATTTAATTGCAATTCTCTCTTGTGACTGTTTCCATGAAGTAGTGAAATTGAAAAAACGAAGAAGGTTGATTTATATGTTAAAATACTAAGCCTTATTAGCAGACCTCTATAATTCAGCCAAATTGAGAAAGAAATTTAATTGAAGAACGCTCTATGTAGAATCACCGTTTTGATCCTCTTGTTGTCAATTGCTTATTTGACTTATGCTGAGGATTCAGAATTCAAAGTTGTTTCCCCTAAATGGACAAGTAATCCACCTATAATTGATGGACAGCTCGATGAAGCTAGTTGGAAGTCAGCAACTATAATAAATGACTTTGTTCAACATGAGCCCACAGCGGGAGCTCCTACAAACCTGAAAACAAATGTTTATCTACTTTACGATAAAAATCGGCTCTATATAGGATTTGAATGCCATAAGACTGATATGGATAAATTAATGGCAAATGAGACACGCCGTGATTCCCGTTTCTTCCTTGATGATTATGTTGCAGTTTATCTGGACACTTATCTTGACCTTCGAAATTGTTATGGTTTTGAATTGAACGCATTAGGCACTCAAACGGACCGGAGAGTCCAAAACGAAGGGGCAAATAGTGGCCGTAGAGGCTCTGACATGGCTTGGGATTGTGATTGGGATGGTCAAGCTATCCAACACAAAAATAAATGGACTGCTGAATTTTCGATTCCCTTTGCTGAATTACGTTTTTCTAAAAATCCTGATAGTATTTGGGGAATTAACTTTTGGCGTCAGGATAGATCAAGCAGAGAAGATATCTCTTGGTCAAACCTGAATGGCAGAGAGTATGCTGTTTCGAAATTCGGTCGTTTGGTGAATTTGGAAGTTGAAAACCTAAACACTAGAAAGCCATTAAAGGTCAAACCATATGGGACAATCATGCCACAAAAGATAGGAGACCAAAAAATCAAAACTGAGCCGGCTGTAGGCATCGATTTTCGGTATCCATTATCCAACTTAACTTTCGATTTTACACTGAACCCTGATTTTGCACAGATCGAGGCAGATCCTGATATGGTCAACTTGACAGACATACCACTACGTTTTGCAGAAAAACGCCCTTTCTTCCAGGAGGGTAACGAAATATTTCAAACACCAATTGAGCTTTTCTACAGTCGGCGTGTTGAAGACCTAAAACAAGGAAGCAAAATGGCCGGTAAAATCGGTGACTACAATACAGCTTTCGTTATGGCAAGAGCGGGACCAGAAGATATGACTCGTGAAATAGAGACAGGAGATTTGCCATTGGATGATTATGCTTATTCCGTATTTCGTTTACAACGCGAGTTTGGTCAATCAACAACAGTTGGTTTACTCGGGGTCAATAAACAAAATGGGCATGATTACGATCGCGCTTCCGGAATTGACGCTCGTTTTGTGTTACCCGAAAATTTAGAAATGAACTTAGAATATGCCAGTGAATGGAAGACAGGATTGGAACGACAACAAGCTGCTTTTGCTGAACTTTCACGAAAAGCGAACTTCTTTTCTTTCAAAGCCAAGTATTTTGACATTGGAGAAAATTTCAACCCGGAAACGGGGTTTATACCTCGTGTTGATCGCCGAGGTATAAATCTACTAACAAGTTTGGAAAAACGTTGGAAGGGACAAATCCAATTCCTTCGAAGCACTCCAGAATACGAACGTTTATACAACCATCAAGGAACGCTCACCAACCATAGATTCAAATTTGAGAATATCATCGGTATCAGTAATATGTATTTTTTCTTAAGTCCAGAATGGTACTATCACCTAGAGGATGATGGGAAAAAATTCACTGACCGAACGCTTGATTTTTTTTGTGGTTGGTTTCCACCTAAATGGGTTTCTGTAAGAACAAGAGGTTCTATTGGGACACGTAATGGGCGCGATAGTTTCTTCGCCGGGCCAGAAATCGCTATCCGTCCAACAGAAAAATTCAACTTAGAGATTGAACAACAAAGGTTAATCGAAGATGCAAAGCTAGTTGAGTTGACAACCCGTGTAGCGTTTAATTACCAGTTTGACCAACGTATATATGCCAGAACTACTTTGGAGCAAACTATTGAAGAAGATAGACGCTTTTTCGCTCTCTTTGCCTATGAATACAAACCTGAAAGCAATTTCTTCATTGTATACAATAACAATCGCACAAAAGATGGTAATAACGAACAAGTTCTATTCGTAAAGCTAGTGTACCTACAAAAACTGTTTGGATAAATGCTATCAAGGCCAACTTTTTCTTTAGGATATAAACTTAAAGATGAAAAAAAAACTAATCTGGTTAGCCTGCATGGCGATAATTAGTACAATACTCGTCTATTTTCACGACTACTACAAACAACTGGCAAATAAACATCAACAAGCTTCTTCCTCACAAATCGTAGGGTTACCTAGTAAATGGGTTGGTAGTATTTTCGAACTTAAAGATAGTGAACCCTCAGGAATTACTTATCATCCTATACGTAAAACTCTGTTTATCGTTAGTGATGAAGGGAATTTGCATGAGATTCGAACTGACGGATCACTTATTCGAACCGAGTCTATAGAGCAAGAGGATTTGGAAGGAATCACTGTAAATCCTGCAACTGGATTTCTCTACGCAGTAGTTGAAGGAGAAGACTCAATTATTGAGATTGATCCGTCATCCTTCAAATTAACTCGAAAATTCCCTGTTAACCGCAACTTTGAGGGACAAGAATTACTTAAAAAAGGAGGTATGGGGCTAGAGGCAATTGTCTTTATACCTCGTCCTTTCCACCCTGAAGGTGGAGTCTTTTGGATTGGCAATCAATCATTCAGCTTAAAACCTAACCGAGAACGGTCGATTATTTGTGAAGTTGTAATTCCAATAAATTCAACAGATACAAATAAAGAAGGGGAAATAACAGGTTTTCTGCCTTCTCAGATCATTGATATCTCTGGCCTTGATTACGACACTTCACGTGAATGCCTTATTGTTGTCAGTGATACAACAAACCTTTTAATGGAGATTAAGCAAAACGGAGATATACTCCAACAATATTTACTTCCAGGAAGTGATCAGGAAGGAATTGCATTAGATGACCTGGGATTTGCATACATTGCCCAAGAAAATGGAAAAATTATCAAAATTGAAGATTACCGGAATTGATAGGTGAGTTTTTGTCCTTGGAAATCGGACACAATTAAGACTTTAGAGGATACAATTGGTTGCAAACAATAAAATATGATGTATTAACTTTTTTATTTATGCCCAGAGATAAATTGTGAAGAATTGTCGTTATATGATGTTTTTTTTCACTATCTTTGCTGTTACATCAATGATAGCAAAAGGTGGAAATCAAAAAAATATTTTACCATACTCAGATTTTGGTTTGACGGAAAGAAAAGCTGCCGCTTACTTGTTAGATCGTTTCGCTTTTGGGGCTCGACCGGGGGAAGTTGACCAATTACTCGAAATAGGATTGGAAACTTGGTTCAATAGACAACTTAATGTCGACTTCCCAAACCAACAACTGAATGAATATTTATCACATCTCCATTCATTACATATGTCTAACGACCAAATACTGAATGTTTATCCACCAAATGGTGTTGTAAAATCGATGGCGCGCCGTGAGGGGATTATCAGCTCTAACGATCAAAATGCTGAGTCATCAAAAGTACGCCAAAAACTCAAGAAGTTTTCAGTAAGAAAAGGGTTTCGGCCACAACGTGAATTGTTAGATGAATTAATTTCCCAAAAAATCCTACGGTCGGTTTACAGTGAGAATCAACTCGCAGAGGTCCTCACGGATTTCTGGTTTAACCATTTCAATGTATCAAGCACAGATAATCAGGCTAAACCTTGGATCTTATCCTACGAACGGGACGCCATTCGTCCCCATATTTTAGGACATTTTCGAGATCTACTTGGTGCAACCGCCAAACACCCAGCGATGCTATATTACCTAGACAATGATCAATCAAGTGCAGCATCTGATGCAACACNAAAATCATTAAAAACACACAGACGTAAGAGAAAAAAGAAATCGAAGNAAACATCAACTAATCGCAACCTCACAGAACGAACAACACCAAATTCTGAGGTCATGATGACAGATTCATTAGTANCCCCAAAGACACCCCAACGTGGCATTAACGAAAACTATGCACGTGANTTGATGGAACTTCANACACTTGGGGTTGACGGNGNATACACACAAAAAGATGTNGTTGAAGTTGCTCGAGCCTTCACTGGCTGGAAAGTAAACCGGAAGAACAAACGTANAANNGGAAAACCTANTANGGGNATTAAAGANGGGGATTTCCNNTTTTCTCCTTGGAATCATGATGTCAAAGANAAAACTATTCTAGGNCAAAAGTTCCCACATGGCGGAGGAATAGAAGAAGGCGAACGCGTTTTAGATATACTAGCCTTGCATCCTGCAACCGCGAAACACATTTCACAAAAACTAGCAACCTTCTTTGTTTCTGAAGATCCCCCAAAGGGTCTCGTGGATAGGCTCGCCAAAGTGTTTTTAAATACAGATGGTGACATTCAGGCATTAATGCGTGAGATTTCAGTTTCGCCTGAGTTTTGGCAAGCAAGGGAAACATACAAAACCAAATCTCCTGTTAGATTAATAGTGAGTGCGTTGCGATCAACTAAGGCAGGCATCAAAAAGACGCAAAAATTAGCGCAGTGGGCAGCTGAAATGGGACAACCTTTATATGCATGTCGACCTCCCACCGGCTATCCAGACCGAGGGGCATTTTGGATTAATGCTGGTACATTGCTTAAACGAATGAATTTTGGTATCAGCCTGGCATCTAACCAAATATCGGGTATCAGCTTAGATTTGAAGGGTCTGGGGACTAATTCTGAGGACAACGACTTGGATAAATCTCTGACAATATATACTAACTTTCTTCTTCCTGAACGAGATATTACTAAAATGCTTCAGCGTCTAGACCAACAACTAATAAGTGACAACAATAGAAAGAAAGAAAACAAAAAAATCAGAAACATAAAAAATAGGAAACGAAGGAAGGCGAAAATCGCAGCAAGAGAAAGAGAACAAAAAAAGCTAATAGTTCAAGCTATTGGAATCATTCTAGGATCTCCTGAATTCCAGATCCACTAACAACAAGGAGTAAAGCGACATGTGGACACGCAGAGCCTTGCTAAAAGCCAGTGGAATTGGTCTTTTCTCAGTTTCAATCGGTGGAACGCCACTTTTTTTGGATCAAGCCGTCAAAGCCGCACCAAGAGTTCGTCAAAAACGCAAAACGTTGATCGCAATCTTTCAACGTGGGGGAATGGATGGTCTAATGGCAGTTGCCCCTTTTAACGATCCAATGTTGTCAAAGCTGCGTCCCAGTTTGTCAATGGGAGTTGCCCCCACGTCTTTAACCGATTTGGACGGGGAATTTGGTTTGCATCCGGCCTTTAGTTCCATGGAACCATTCTTTCAGTCCAAACAATTAGCTATTGTTCATGGAGTTGGGTCTCCGTATCCGACTCGCTCACACTTTGACGCACAAGACTATATGGAAACTGGGACACCTGGTCGAAAAGGAACACAGACCGGTTGGCTTAACAGAGCAACCGGTCTCCTTGGCCATGAGCAATCTTCCTTCCAAGCAGTATCAGTTACAAAAGCCCTGCCATTATCATTGTATGGGAATCAACCAGCTCTAGCAATCGCAAATTTGGATAATTTTGGAGTGTTAGAGAAAAGGCGTAAGAAATCAAATAAGGCGAAGTCAAAACAAGTTACTGAGAATTATCAAATGATTTATCAAAGGGCTTCCCAAGATTTGCTTCGTCACACTGGAAATGAAAGCTTTGGAGCTATTGAAGAATTGAAAGCTATGAAAATTTCGACTTATCGTCCTGCCTATGGAGCGTCCTATCCAAAATCACCACTTGGGCGAAGCCTTCGACAAATTGCTCAATTGATCAAAGCAAATGTAGGTTTAGAAATTGGATTTGCTGAATCTCGAGGATGGGATACACACACGCGTCAAGGTACAATTGATGGTTCATTTGCCAGAAAAGGGAGAGATTTATCCAAATCAATTGCGGCCTTATGGACAGATCTTGGAGACTATCGAGATGATGTAGTTTTGATGACAATGACTGAATTTGGTAGATCTGTTAGTGAAAATGGAGCAGGAGGGACAGACCATGGTCGAGCTTCTTGCCTTTTTGTTCTTGGAACTCAGGTGGATGGTGGAAAAATTCATGGCCATGTTCCCCGTCTCGTGCCAGAATCCTTAGAAAAAAGACGTGACCTACCCGTAACAACAGACTTCCGTTCTGTATTCTCCAGTGTAGTAGGAACACATCTCAATATCTCTGATGACCAAACATTGTTTCCTGGTTGGAATGGAAAACGCCTTCCATTGCTAACTTAAAATGATGTTCGATTTGGCAATTCCCAACTATACGGCAACATATAAAAGGCATTTGCCTACAACCCACTTGACTTTTCAAACAGATTAACATAGGCTATTAGCTTCCACAAGTTTGATCTGTTAAGGTAACATTTTACTTATAAGAATTCGGAATTTTTGCAGCGAAAGGATAAATTAATATGGCAAAAGCGCTACCATTGATAGCCTACTCTGATCTTGACAGTAGAGTGAATGCTTTAGAGAATGATGGATATGTTTACTTGCCTGGAGTCATTAAGTCGAAAGAAATTATTGAGTTAAAAGCGGCAATGGATCGCTTAGATAGAGTACCCGAGAGTTTTGATCAACACGGTACGCCTGAAAACGGTGGTTTTTTAAACAAGCACATCAATAACGCATTCAATAGAGATATTACCTTCCTACGATATCTTGACAAACCAGAAGTCATCGAGATAGAAGAAGCAATTCACGGCAAAGACTGCCACGTCATTGGAATGACGGCATGGACAACAGGCCCAGGACGGCCAGAACAAACACTGCATACTGATTGGTTACCCATTAGTTTACCCGAAGATATTCTTGCTGATCCTAGAGTCAAGGTGCCAGTTTTTATTACCACATGTCATTACTATCTAAATGACATATACGAAGAACTCGGACCCACAAATTTTGTTACTGGGAGCCATAACTCAGGTCGATCACCTAACGGTGATACAGAATGGAAAGGAGGAGAAGAACGAAGCATCATGTGCAATGCTGGCGACGCCGTAATCTTTCGGAGTGAAGTATGGCACCGAGGAACTGCTAATACCAGTGATGAAAACCGGTATCTTTTGCAGGTTCACTATTCACATCGGATGATTACACAGAAATTCCCGCCTTATTTAAACAAGTTTCAGTTTGATCCCGCGATCCTTTCGCAAGCAACAGATCGACAGCATCGACTACTTGGTGACCATACCCCAAGTAATTACGACTGAGGAAGGGTATTGAAATTATTGACACAATTCCTGATTACTTGTCCTTCAATCGCATCTCTGATTTGCTTAGCAGCCTTGTATCGTAGTTCTATATATGCCTCAGCAGAATAGTAAGCTACGTGTGGAGTAACAATCAGTTTATCTTCCAACCACTCTGCATTGTTCTCGTAATCAATGACCAAATCTTGTTCATTACTATGCCCTTCAATAGGTAAAACATCTAATCCGCACGCTCTAACTTTTCCTGACTTCATTGATTTATACAGTTCATTCAGGTTTATAATATCTCCCCTTGCAGTGTTGATTAGAACACAACCATCTTTTACCTTTGCAAGAAAATCACTTCCAACCATACCCCGTGTTTCGTCAGTTGAAGGTGTATGTATTGAGATAATATCACACTGTGTCAAGAAATCTTCTAAAGTATCTGCCCTTTTTATACCTAGTGCTTTGTCGTAACCATCGTCTAGATAAGGGTCATAGAAAACAACATTCATTCCAAAGGCTTTACATCGTATTGCAACCGCAGTTCCTATTCGTCCTAATCCAATAATTCCGAAGGTTTTCCCTGATAAACGGAAAGTTATATTATCATTTCTGTGCCAGTTTTTATTTTTAATGGCTTGTTGATAACTTGGGATACTCCTGACCAAAGAAAGCAACAAACCTAATGCGTGATCAGCAACCTCTTCAGTGCCGTAATCAGGAACATTACATACGGCGATATTTCTTTGATTAGCCTCAGCTAAATCAATATTATCATAACCAACACCAAGCCTAACAATTATCTGACAATTCTCTAATTTGGACAACAATTCCGCATTATAATCCATTAAATGGAAAGCCAATATGCCGTGGGATTCCTTCCATACATCGTCCGATATATCATTAGCATGTTGTGCTTGTCCAACTATTATGTTGTATTGTTCTCCAAGAGTATCATGTTCTATTTGTGCGGGTGGTACCACTACATCAGGTATCAATATATTTTTCTTCATTGTTATTTTATTCTATCAATTCCTCTCTCATACGATTAAAAATCACTTATACAAGTATGCATACAACATCAATGCAGATGATGTATGATAGCATATAAAAATCAGAATATAAGTATCAAACATTTATAAAATATTGGTTTGTTAGAACCTCTCGACTTGTTCTCATTCAGGCAGTATGGTATCTCTACAACTGATGATATAGCCAAAGCCAATGTTCCGTATAGTCTACATCAAGCTGTAACAGCAGGAATCAATCCAGAATATAGCCAAAAAGACACACGTAAGGACATGGAATTTTGGATAGCATTCCGCAAAAGCGAAAATCTGAGCAACGTATGGGTAGATATACCATTGAACGAGCCAACAAACTTAGAGAAGCATCTTCATAGTGAATATATAAAAAATTATGGAGGAGGCCCAATCACAGGCACAACAGGCTTGTTGCAGACATTCTTTAGTAGATCAAGATGTAGTCACTGGGTGATTATAGGCAATAGCATTTAATAATATCAATAATCAAAGCGATATCATCACGAGCGGACTCTACCGAAGTACGACATTGAACACCATTAACAATACAATCGTGAAAATGGCGCAATTCCTGCATGAAGGCGCTTTGCCATTCAATAACTGGTTCGTTTGTATAGCTTGTACCTGTTTGGTCAATTCCTTGAAGAATAACTTTAGATGGGATGCCACGGGAAAAACCAGTTGGGTAGGAAAGGATAACGCGTTTATCATCACCATAGATTTCTAGCGTTTCCTTGAAATCCCACAGATCAGGCAAGTGTACCCAACTAGCAACCAGACGATAACCTGCTGGGTACTCTAAAGTAAACGTAATTGCTCTTCCATGCCGCCAGATTTCTGTGCTAACTACTCGCTTTGGCATACCTAACATGACACGCATACTATAAATATCATGTATCATGCTTCCAGAGAGCAAACTAAAGGCACCTTGAACATGTGGGTCCACATCGCCGATGGCCTGCTTGGAACCACCGTTGTAGATTTCGATATCCGCCGATTCCTTTTGTTGAGTGGGAGAATTCTGTACCATATCATCAAAACGACGAACATCAAACTGGCGCATATGCAAATCATTATCGGGATGTAGATGGTTCACTTGAACAAATTGGATGCTATCTATGGTGTCTACTTCACGTTTGGCCTGAACAAAAGCCGGATCATAGACTTTCATATAACCAACTTGTCCGACTGTCCCAGCCTTTTCTTGAGCAATAATAATTCTATCTATTTCCTCCAAAGAAGAACATAAAGGTTTTTCGACAAAGACATGCTTACCAGCTTCAAACGCTGCGACCACAGCCGTGGGCCTATAACCACCAGCACAATGCAGGATGGCATCTACATCACTATCTAACACTTCATAATAATTGGTAGTAAATTGTGAAACGTTAAATTTGGTAGCTACATATTCAGCTGCCCCTGGCGAGAGGTCACAAACTATTTTCACATCAAATAGATCATGCAAATCAACCAAGTTTGGCATGTGTTGAACTTGAGCGATAGCGCCACATCCAATAACACCAATTTTTAAAGTTTTCATAGTAAGAATCCCTAGAAACTAGTATCAGCTGTTCGGTAAGTAAGAGAATTCCAACTGTCAGCTAATTCATACATCTGTTGAAACATGGGGTAGATAGAATTCCAAATTGCGTCACGGGCTTCTAAGGCAGCTTCCTTATCATTACCAGTTAATAGAGGTAACTGTTTACACTGAACCTGATATGCTGATTCAACAACGGCCATTAGTGTTTCAGCTGCTTGTTTCTGATTTTTTATCAATTCTTCGAGTGGAGTTGTTCTGTCATTCGGTATATCCCAAGCAGTAGATGAGCTGAAATGAACAGGTGCTTTGGTGTCTTTATCAACCCAACCAGTGTGAGTAGGCTGAATATGTGGTGTAACAGAGAGGTAAATAATTACAGGATCGTCACCAACATTCCTGACTGTATGGGTCTGATCAGCTAATGCGACACACATCTGACCAGGTTCTAAAACCTGTATTTCTCCTTCGATCTCAAATTCTGCTTTTCCCTGCAAAACCAAAAAGATTTCATGTCCCAGGTCATGTGAATGTCCCAGCCCCTTCTGATTACCTCCACTTAAGTCACCAACTTCAATGCGTATAAACCTGGCACGAATCTGTGGGGTTACCAACAAGTTTCGGATATCTTTGCGATAATCGTATACTTCAAAACTCATATTTGACTCCTGAAGAAATTTGCGTGGGCAGATTTAGTTTCCATCATCTCAAAATAGAATTCAAACGTTGCTCACAGACTCTGCGCAACTAAAATCAACCAAACCCAGCCGTTAACATGTAATATAAGATTCCAGATAATCTAGTCGTCGATCATACAATGTCGTCATAATTTTGTCAACAAGTGCCTAATCAGCTGATAGCAAAACTTAGAAAGATGCCTTTCAAAACCCAACATTACTTCGACAAATCAAGCGATTTGTTTGTGAAATAGGCCATAATTGGCTTGTATAATAACCTGTGCTAACCCACATTTGTAATTTATTCAAAGTTTAAACACAATATTATTTTCGTTATAGTATCCATAGTATTTACTGACAAATCTGGTAATCTTGATTGCGGTTCCAACCGGGATATTGTTCTTCCAGCGCTTCCAAAGTTTGCTTGGTGTAGTATGGGTGCCCAACTGGAGGAAACCGAAAAAGCTCTCGTTCTTTAGCAGAAAGGGAACCAATAAAGTCGCGAAAATGCTGGTTTTCGCCAACATTGGTATAGTGCATGACACCTTCCCAGTAATGGTCTGCACGACCAAAGGCAAATTTCCAAACGTAACGCTGGCCATATGCCCGATCATAATCACCAGCCGAGTGCCAATTATAGTTGGTAAAAATGGCCACAGATCCCCCTGGTGCGACAAATTTTTCAGCACGACTTAAATCTTGTCCATCCGATGTTTTGACTAAATGGGTTGGTGCTTGGTCTTCATCTACATCTTCCAGGTAAAACCAGAAATTGAGCTGACTATGATGTAGATCAGATTGACTGGGAGGCAGTAGCGAATTATTGCCATTATCCACATGAGGCATACTTGAATCAGGAAATCCTTTAAAGCCAGGGTATCGAACCAGAGCTAAGCCTGGACGGTAGTGAATATGTTCTGTTCCCAACCATTTCCGGGCAAACCGAATTGCCTCTGGATTCACAATAGCTTGATTTAGGGATTGCTCAGAGTATGGGAAGTAAGTTGCATCACTAGTGACGGTTTGATCTTCCAGCTCTTTCCATGGAGAAAGAAGGCGACGGATAGCATCGGCCATTTCTGCTCGCTGTGCTTCTGGCAGAAAATTTTGGACAATTACATAACTATCCCTTTTTAAAATTTCGAAGTGTGCATCGGTTAATATGGCTGTCATAAACTCCTCTCTCAAAGCGATTGAGATTCATCTTTCTAAGATTATATTTGGTTTATAATACTGAAGTGTGTTTAATCTACTAACGCTTGATAAACTAAAGCTTGGAAATCTCTTTCCGGGACTTGGAAATAACTTAATCGTTGGGACATGAAGATACCAATGATCTCCTCTCTGGGATCTACCCAATAGTAGGTTTTTGCCGCCCCTGCCCACCCAAACTCACCCACTGAACCTGTCAGATTCGTTTGAGCAGGATCTATACACACACGTGATCCTAACCCAAATCCATATCCTGTCCACATAACCAGATCATTAAGCCCAAATGGTAATAAGGTTAGTGGCAAGTGGTTGCAATGCATCAACTCAACCGTTTTTCTGCCTAAGACCCTGTTACCATATAATTCACCTCCATTGAGCAGCATCTGTGCGAATCGGAAGTAATCATCGATTGTCATGAACAATCCATGCCCTCCACGAGCATGATTCGGATTGTCATAAGGATAAGTATTTGTCAAATCCAGTAATTTATTTGGTTCAGTTGTAGTTGCTGATATCAATTCGTCAAAACCAACATCCTTTCCAAGTAAGTCGATGTTACCAAAAATATCTGCTATATCTGATATCTGAGCTTTTTCAACCTCAAATCCTGATTGATCCATTCCTAACGGTTTAAATACACGATCTTGTAAGAAATCACCCAGCGGACAGCAGGAAAGTACTTCAATTAGATGCGCCAACACATCAATGGAAACACTGTAATGCCATCTTTCACCTGGATGAAACAATAGCGGATGATTTGCAATAGACTGTACTGTATCGGCCAAGCTAACTGAAGCATCAGTTAATAACCCTGAAGTTCGGTATTTTTCCGCTACGGCATCAGCTAGAAAAGTATATGAGAGGCCTGATGTATGAGTAAACAAATCTTTGATCAAAATCTCTCTATTAACCGGCACCAATTTCTCTGTATTCCCACCTGTTATCAGCACTTTTTGATTAGTAAACTGAGGTAGATATTGTGATATTGGTTGATCAAGATGAAATCGTCCCTCTTCATGCAACATCATCAGAGCAGAGCAGATAACAGGTTTTGTCATTGAATAAACTCTGAAGATAGCGTCCGTTGTAATTGGCGTATTAGCTATGGTATTCATCAGACCAATCAAAGATCGGTGTACGACTTGTCCTCGACGTGCCACTAAAGTGCTGATTCCCACAATATCACCATTATCAATATAAGCTTTCAGCTTAGGTTCAATTCGGTTTAGACGTTGATGACAAAAACCAAGATTTTCTGGTTCAGAGACATCCATTCAGTTAACCTCCTCATCAGTAGCTCATTCGGATTTACAAGTTATTATACAGCCCATATTGCATAGTTAAAATGTGACAAAAAGCTGGTAAGGGCAAAGACTCTTGACCCATTCTTACTCAAGGGGAAAGGATATAACAATCAGTTGACAAATGTCAACTGTTGCCGTACTCTATCGAACCTTAAACTATATTTTATTCTAGACAGAAATTCATTTAAAAAAACAGTTTCAAAACGATAAAGGAACGAGCTTTGAGTCCAGAAAATGAAGTTGATTACACCTCACGTGTTCCACAGTATACATTTGCTGAGACATTGGCCGAACAAGAAGCACAACTGGAAACCAACCCTCTGATGCAACGATTGATTGAGGCGAGACAATCAACAGCAGGAGACCTACATCGGCCTATCTACCATTACGTCAATCCGGAAAATACACTTAACGATCCCAATGGTCTCTGTTTTTGGCAAGGACATTGGCATCTTTTCTACCAAGCATACCCACCTGAAGATCCACGTCAACACTGGGGACATGCTATTAGTGATGATCTCATCCATTGGCGGGATCTGCCATATGCTATTTATCCAAACCCTGAACACTGTTGTTATTCCGGTGCTACTTTAGTAGAAGATGACCGGGTAATCGCCATCTATCATGGAACGAAAGTCGGAAACATGGTGGCAGTATCAAGTGACCCGTTATTACTAAACTGGGAGAAAGTTACGGGTAAAGCTGTTATTCCAGCAACAAGTCCAGACGGTACACCTCTCCCGTATCGTGTATTTGATCCATGTATTTGGAAGAAAGATGATACTTATTATTCATTATCAGGTGGCACCTTACCTGATGGCCCGGGAGGCAAGCCAATTCGCGCTAATTTCCTGCTTCGTTCGACAGACCTTGCTAATTGGGAGTACCTACACCCATTTGTTGAAGATGACCAGTTCACAATGGTTGGAGATGATGGTGCCTGCCCTTATTTTTGGCCGATTGGTGACCGACACATTTTACTGTTCTACAGCCATATGAGTGGTGGTCAATATCTTTTAGGTGATTATGATACACATCGTGACAAATTTGTAGTAACAGCTCATGGCAAAAACAATTTCGGCCCCTCAGGTCCAGCCGGAGTACATGCTCCTTCTGCCACTCCTGATGGTAAGGGAGGATTGGTAGTCATATACAATATGAACCCAGCAAAACCTTGTCACGGATGGAATCAAATTATGACTTTACCTCGACGCCTGACACTTATTGGTAAGGATGAATTGGGCATTGAACCTGCTGGTAATATTGAATCACTTCGTTATGATCATCAACACATTGGTAGAATGACTCTGCCAGCCAATCAGGAGGTAGTATTAAACAGTATACAAGGTAACGCTACAGAGATAACAGCCGAAATCGATCCTAAAAACGCACCTCTAGTAGAACTCAACGTCTTACGCTCACCAAATAGAGAAGAATTTACTCGTATCGCTTTCTTCAAGGATCGGGGATACAATAAACAAGGTCGACGTTACAGTTGGATTACAATTGATTCATCTTATTCATCAACTCTACCAGACGCACAATCTCGAGCACCTGAGACCGCTCCTGTTTTCATCGAACAGAATGAACCTCTTAAACTGCGAGTGTTCATCGATCGAAGCGTTGTAGAAGTATTTGTTAATGGGAAACAATGTGTTGCCATGCGCGTATATCCCGGTCTGGAAAATAGTGTTGGAGTCTCCTTACGCTCTCAAGGAGGAGATAGTGAACTTGAAAAGCTAGATGCTTGGCAAATGAGAAACATTTATCAATAAAAAAACTCCATGCGTAAATAACTTACAAGCCAAGAATTTTGACTTATCAATTGAGTCGTCAACATGATTAGTGGATTTGTACTTAGTGAGCACTGGAAAGAATCAACTAAGAACGTAATTGAGTAGTTAGCAAGCGAATCTGAGTCTATGAGTCTAATGTCGCTTCTCAAAAAACAAGATAACAATATACTAAGGGGAAATTGGATTTATATTGTGATTTTCCAGTCAAAATTGTCCACCTCATAAGCAAAGGCAAGGGCAGTTGATGCTAGCATTGCATCTAATATCATTGGTGTCGGTTGCTTAATCTTAAAATGTCCGATTTTTGTTGGGTCATGCAGCTAAGGAGCTAGTACTATAAAGGATATTTTAAGTAACATATTCAACCGGCATATGATCGATCCGATTGAGGAAAACCAGCCGGGTTACGTCCGATGACATTCTAATTAGACTGATACCACAATTATTCTGACCAAAGCGTGCGTAATCTCGATCTGGTGGCATACCAAGAACTGTGCTGATCAAAATTGACCCTGATCTGCCATGAGTAATCATTGCAACTTTATCCTTTTCATCATAGTGGTTTTCCATCATAAAATTAATCACTTTTTCCATGTTTCGTTGAATTAAGCGTACACCTTCTTCTTTCGTATGAGCTTGATGAAGCCTCCACCCCTTTTCCGTAACAGTTTTCGGCAAAATAGCATTGGGGCTCGATTCTAAAATTTTCGATCTTTTTAGACCTCCCATTTTTTTTCCTGGAGCCAAAGTGTATACTCCACCCCCTTCGTGAAGTTCAACTATAATCTGAGGATCAAGGTTAATCATGCTTCCAACCTTCTGTGCTGTCTGAACCGACCGAAGCATAGGACTACAGTAAAGTTTAACCAGATTTATATCTTTGAGAGCCTTTCCTGCTAAGTGTGCTTGTTCATAACCAAGGTCCGTTAGCCTAGGAAAATCAACGTGTGTATCTCCCCTATTATTAATTGATTGGCCGTGACGAATTAAATATAAATCCATAGAAATCGATCTAATCCTCGAAGAAACAACTGGTTCAAATTGCTAACTGCTAATGATCAATAAATGACAGATACATAAGTTAATCAGACGCAAAAAAATAAGTCTATACTCAATTGTTCAGAGAAATATCAATTAATGCAAAATGAATAGAGTTGGGCACGATTAAGGACAAAACGAAATCGTAGTGGTTGGCAAGCATCAGATAGAGTTCGTTCTCCATCAACCGATGACTTCCATTGGATTCGGTGTCTTGTACTGTCGCCAGTCAATAAGGAGCAATCGTCAAGCGAAAAACCCGATTGAATTTGCCCTGTACTTGATAACACTTCAACACCAACTGAGCCACCTTTAGTTGCTGCATTGATGTAAATATTTCCGCTTGGAATGTACAATGGAACGGTTTCAACAACTCCTTTATCTGCATCAAGTGAGACGAAACCATCCAACCTCCAGGTTACTCGCCCAATGGCTTTATACCTGTCTTTGAGATCAAGTCCGTGAGTGTGTTGTGCTCCGGTGTAATACCAATGAATTCCGTTGGTATCAATGATCGGTTGTGTGGCTGTTCCCATGATCATTCCTCCATCATATGTCCCTCTTTTTCCCCGGGGAATAATCGATGTCTGTTCCGCATCAGGATAAGACCAATTAATTCCATCGTTACTATAGATGAGATGTGCATCAATTGGACCATCAACTGGCATCTGGTCTTTTGGTGAACCGAGCCCCGTCACGTATAATAGGCCTGCGATACCAATACAGATATTGTGGTAACGAAAGCCTGACATATTGTGAATTTCAGCCCGAACAGCTCCATATTTATCAGCCCCGACTTTGTCATCATGTGGTGTAGCGCTAAGCATAGGGCTCAGCGGTTGCCAAGGGCCTGACAGGTGTGGGCTCTGGGTATAACAGATCATTCGACGCTTGTCTTTGTCTGTTCCGCGCGTTAAAGCATACGCCCGAAAAACGTTTGTTTTGTAATCATGTGTTACGTTGAAACACCCTTCGTTTTCCCTGTTTGTTACTGGGTCAACGTGTGCTGAATCGTCCCAAAAGATTCCATCTGGCGATGTAAGCAGGAAGATGTTGCGATATCGGCGACAAAAGCCGATGGCTTTATAAAGTTTCTTCGCATCTGGTTCTTCATTGTCCCGAAAAACACTCGCACCATGTAAGTCCCAGACAATGTTATTATTGGTGTTGCCATTAAATTCGAAAATGCCAAGATTTGGTTTTGTCCACACTAAGCCATCGTCACTTTCTGCATAACAGGTCAGGTCCCCTCGATCATTTTCGACAAACTGCCGACCATAGGCATCGTGTGTTTGTCCCATAAACGTTGAGGGATTTCGATCCGGGCGTGGAATATAAAGACCAGGTATGGTGTGCGCCTTAAATCGCCAGTGGGGTCCCATACGACACATATACCACATGCGATACTTATTCATCTCGACATCATACATTGTGGTCCCATAAAGGTGGATACGTTTTGATTGCTCGTTTCCTCCATGTTCCCATGGCTTATCAGGATCCGGATACAATACCGGCGTTTCATGTTTTTTTCCTGGATGAATAGTCCGAGTTATGCCTTGCCTAGACATAATCAGAGTATCATCAAAAAATAGCTCTGTACCAGACCCCAAAGTTTGGATGGTATTTGAATTCATGGTGTTCTTTCCCTTATTTATTCTCAATCATCAGATATTGCGTCTTTGAATTTTAATTCTACTGTTGATTAGTTTTGTAACGATAAAGTGCTAAATTATCTGTATTATGAATTAGGTCATAGTCGGATTGTAGTCGTTTAGCAATCTCCTTGACATCTAAATTGTGTGTCGATTTTATATTATCTCCACATGCTTCGGGGTAATTAGGATCGAACTTCCAAGTTATAATATAATCAATTATTCCTGTGTGCTTTTGCTTCCAATTTAACGGAAAGTAGCTATATTTCGCTTCATAGTTACTTAAGCTGACACATCCATTATTGAGACCATAATAATTAACAACGTGAACGAATGGTTCTACATATTCATTATGAGTGAACGAAGGATCATTTGTTACTGCAGGAGAAAAATTAGAACTTAGACCAAGGAGTATCTTATTGTCTTCGATCAATTCAATTCCAGAAGTAAACTCCTGAATGCTTTCGTTCAGATGGTAATAGTAACGGCAACTGATGGCAAGGTGTCCAACAGACAAACCAATAATGAAAATCAGTAATCCTTGTTTAATCCTTTTGGAAAAATCTTGNGATAAAGATGGCAATAAAACAGGAATAATGAATAAACTTATACGATCATTAATCCAAGCACCGGACCCAATCGACCAAGGCATCACAAAATAGAATAATGTTAGAATCCCAGATAGCATGAAATATGGAAGTCGACTCTCGGTTGAAACTTCCGGTTAACCTGCAGGTATCTTCCGAACATACTGCTGATAAACAGTAACTATAAATATCGACACCACCAACATCAGCATCAGACGTGTTATTAATTGATGGGCATCTGTGAAATAGACAAGAACTTGTGTGTTCAATAAGTATGCCCACTTGTCAGAGTCTGACAGACGGATCCAAATCTGATTAATTCCTTCCCACCGAGGTTGCTGATTGATACTACTTGTCTTCAAGTAATTAAGTACAATTAGATATAAAGGTATCAATGTTATTAATATTGGAGTGATCTTTCAAAACTGTGATATCCAATTTTCGTTTTTTCGTTAGGCGCAGGATAAAATTTTACTATCAGGAACAAGGTCAGTGACAATAACACCAAAGCGAAAGACAAAATATGCCAAAAGTAAGTCATAATACAAAGTAAAAGCAGGAATGATAACTTTGGGATAGCAGATCGATTCAGGGTCATTGCAGCATGTTGTTGCAGGAAATATCCCATGGTAAAAAAGTATAATGAAACAAAAAGGGAAAAATTACAGAACCCCATATGTAGCAGATAATGATAGCTAAACAAAAAACCGAAAAAACCATATAAGCTAAAGCCTATCTTTACTTCTCTATTGTCTTTTTTCACTGAACAATGCAAAAAATAAAAAAAAGAAATCGGTAACAAGCCAATAATCAAACTCAGCAGAATCTTCTCAGCAATAAGTGGTGGTACAATATACATTAACCCTGCTAAAACAATATGCGAAATCCAATTAGGAAAAAGGGTTAGGTTGACTTCGTAATAGGTTTGTAAAAGTGTTGATTCTATTGAAGGTATAGCATTTAGAATGTAGGCATTATAGACATGTGCTGGACCATCTTGAGAAGGCAAGTATTTGAATATCCAAATTGGTAGGATGTGAACAATGACCAACAGCGCGATTAGTGGCTTCGCCCACTGAATCCTCTGATTGACTGGGCTCATAGGGGCTATCCTAAGTTTTTTCCTTTATTTAAGCTGCCACTATTTCTTGGGGTATCTTGGTTAACTGATTAGCTACCGGAAGCATATTTTGTTGTCCCACGGAAACTTTACGATCTTCAAGCCAAACTGACAGCTTGGACTTGATATCCATTCAATGTTTTGAAGGAAAAAGGAGGTGGGGTTTGAATAGCATAATTGATTACTAATTGTGCCTTAAGTTGTTGGACTAGATATCGTGTATCAAATCGATTCCAAGTAGAACAACATTTGTCTCTACAATTTGTAACAACCCAATTTCACACGGGACAATTTTTAGACAGAGTGTTTTTTGATCAATTTCTGCATGGAACGAAGTTCTTTGCCGGAGTTTGTGTGTGTACCGAACTCAGCGTAAGAAACCTCTGCCACATATATATCATCTTTAGAATCAGTTGCAATCGCGTGTGGAGCATAAAACCTACCTGGTTCGTCACCAAAAGCTTCTTCACCGAGTCTAGCTAATGTGTTGCCCTTTGTATCCAGTATAGATACACGTGGCCCCAATTTCCCTGCTATTTTGTAAGCTTCGTCTCCGCCAGCATAATACTCACCGACGTAAACCAGACCTTTTGATATGTGCACGGCGGCTGTTCTGGAAAGATCTCCCCATCTTGCCTCTAATTTACCAGATGGGTTAAATACTTGAACCCGCCGATTCTCACGGTCACCAATGTATATGTAACCATCATTGTCTATGTCAATATCGTGAACAATGTTAAAATTTCCAAGCTCGGTGCCTGCTTCACCCCAAGAATCCAACAATTGCTTCCCATCTGGTGAGAACCGGTGTACACGAGCATTTCCATAACCATCAGCTACCAGAATGTCACCATTTCGGGGGTCAATTGCGACTCGGGTGGGGCTACAGAAAGGTTCGCCACTCATCGCAGGGGAATGGTGGTTCTTTTCATTGAGAGTCATTAGTAATTTTCCTTCTGGTGTAAAATGACGTATGGAGTGATCCTGGTTGTCGACACACCAAACAGTATCGTCGGGTGCAATGGTAACTGCGTGTGGGTTGGTAAAAACGTCTCCTTCACCCCAACTACGTAATACATTGCCTTCAGTATCGAAGACTATCATAGGATGATTACCCCTGTTAAATACATATACGTTGTCCTTAGAATCAACATCTACTGAAGTAGCTTCTTTATAGAACCAGCCTTCCGGAAGTTGCCCCCAGTTTTCTCCTGATACTTCGTAGGTATAGTCGCCCTTGCCTAATGTGACCATTTAGTGTCTCCTTATAGCGTTACTGGAAATTTATCCAATTGTTAAAAGATTGCCTGTTAATCTCAAACCTAATCTCTATAGTTTTGGTTTTTTTTATCCTAGATTGCTCAGGTGTTTTATATTGTCTCGAATTTTAAAATGTCTAAAGATCATAAAACAGATAGAGCATTTTATCATAGTTAACGTATGGGTCTAAAGAATTGGAATTGCAAAACCTGATTCTGAATAGCATATGTACACATTAGAGTAAGAAATGAGTTAACCAAAAGCTTTCCCAACTATCCAGTCTGTAACAGAATACTGTCACAGCATTGGAGTTTACACTTCATCACTTTTTTGAGATGGAGGTGGGTTGGTACTCAAATTTGGTCCGTTGGCCCAACCCAATCGTGCTATATCCTTGCTCCAATATCCATTCAGTACACATCTCCGGTCAAGTTCACTATGCCATGCCCAAGCTCCATGGGTCGTGGCCCCTCCCATAAAGAAGAGCAGGTCACCAGCTTGCATCAGCGGATGTAATACGCCCTTATAACCAGCAGGGTCACCTGAGTCATTAGAAGGTAACGGATATCTTGCATGGTGTGAGCCTGGAACGACAACGAAACCTCCTTCTTGATCAGTTACATCATGAAGCTGCCAAGCTACGTTTACTTGACCAGTATGACACCTGCCATTTNGGTAGAGGTATGGCCACCAGTTGATGTTCGGATAAATAGGATCTCCATTNCCATGCAAGATTTGCCCACCACCACCATNNCGGGTTGCAATCACACTTCCTAATCCTTCTGCNCGAAAGTGCCCTCCAAGCATCCAATTGAGTCGATGAACTAACACAGGAGCNGCTAACATACGTTGGAANGGAGANAGGTGTTCGGTTGACAGTTCGGCTACTGTCANNCCNGGCCGNCCNCTTCCACGCATCTGGGGNCCNCCATGNACTTGGCTACGGCTGGCGCCATCNTAATCAATNCGATGAATGTTTGCATCAACAGCAGCATTGGCTGCAGCNAACCANCTTTGATCCATCGCGTTTNTAACTACGAGNAAACCAGTAAGTTCCCAGTAAAAGAACTCCAGAGGNTCGATGGTTTCTGNTGNAGATAGTTGATTATNATAAATACCTGGATGNTANAGGCAATTGTTTGGTTGNGNAGATTGATCAATCCATGTTCGTTTTCCATCGGANAGCAANGGAGATGCGGGACCTTCGGTTGTATCTGCCAACCCCAGTACAGTNCGTTCTTCAGAACTTAGGNGNGACATCCATGGTAATTCTGCCNTACGTCCNCCCTCTGTTAGGCTATCNANNGAAAANTCTGATGGACGNGCATAAACACTAACGAACTCNCACGTGGCCAGANGTTGTGGCCCTTCTTTGTANCGCCATGGCCGCAGACCGTGCGCAAGCGTACTNGCATGAAGCAAAAGATCTCCNGCCTGCANCACTGGTTGCAAAGACATGCCAATNGATTCCANATANTTGTCTTCGCCATTAAGTACACATTCAGGTACAGGTACATTCACTGTATGACTACAAGGTAGAAGAACCACTCCGCCAGCTTCAGCTGGGACATCCGATAAAGCCCATATTGCACGAACTCCTTGGCAGAATCGACTGTTCCCCTGATGGAAATACGCTCGACTGGGATTGCGAGGCTCGTTTCCACCAATCATTGGCCGTGACTCAAGAGGCCCTAGTTGTTCTACCATAGTAATAGGCTTGTCAACACGATATGCAAGACCACATAGCTGTTCAATGTACTTTACTACGATGGGATGAGCACACAATGCAGCTGGTACAGAACCATTGTCCAACAAGCGTTTACATTCTCCTAATTCCGCTTTGTTTAATGCATTGCGTACAATTAAGAAACCCTGAACCTCGAATCCGTAGTTTTCCTCTGGAGTCATCTCGCCATTAGTAGAAGTCGATGCTTCCGAAATTGGGTTATCTTGGTCTGGTAAATTAGGGTGCCACGGAGGTTTTAGGTGAGGCCAAACTTCTTGTGCTGCTTGCAGTCGTTCTTGATGGGTTGGTGTTTTTGGAGGAGTTTCCATAGATGGCAGTGAGGACATAGTAATACGGTTTTTCATGAATATTCTCTTTATTCAATTTATAGTATAAAAGTGATCTGGAAAAAATTGGGTTTGGGTTAACATTGATTTACATTTTTGTTCCGGAAACTTCTCTAACCTTCTCGAAGAAGGATTTCTTTAATAGTGTGTTAATCTTCCACTGGGTTGGTACAGACTGAAATCCGTTTTCGTAATCGTTTAGGCCCGGATCAAAATATCCCCACGAGCAATAGCTGTTTATCGCTGCCGACATATTATTATGCGGTTGGCCAAAGTCAAAATGATCATCCTCATTAATCATGATAGGTTTAGGTGTGTATACAGACAACTGTCGAACCTCATCTACCATTTGGGAAATACGGTTGGGGGTCTTTACACCATTTCCGTGCATCAAGACATAATCTGCAACTTGTACAACATTCGGTTTTGCCACAGTGCCTCCTCCATAACTAGTACTAACGAGCAACCGTCCAGATTTTTCTGTGCGTTCTATGGTATAGGAAATCAATTCATGAACACGTTCTGGTTGAAGAATTTGGTGGCTATACTGAATGTCACATTCATTATTGATCTCCAGCAGAACATGCTGGTACTGATGTTCAGTAATCCAATCAATCGTATTGTCCAAAGCACGAATTATTGCTGATTCATTAAGAAGTCTTTGGTCTTGACCGAAGTAAAAAATTCCTAAGTTCACCACCATGCCAAGTTCATCAGCTCGATCCATAATTTTCTCTAGACGATTCATGTAATCCGGGCGTAAAGTCCCATCTGCTGTTAAGGCAGAATTATGCCATGGTTGATCTTTTGAATATCCTTCGGGACTACCACCTTGTAAATTGATGTTGAAACAAAGTAATCCATAAGATCGCCAATCTGGCATAGCATCCAAAAATTCTTGCGTGTTACGTTCAGGGTCCCATTTGCCAGTATCAGGATAAATCCATAGGTTAGCAGTCTCCGGGTTCAAGTCATCAAACACACCCTGTACCATCCGAGAATTTAGCAGTAACCCTTCAATCTTTCTACCTTGCCAAACTTTCCCTTCATATGTTGGTTTATTATTAATGAGAAACATATCTCCTTTAATGGATATAACCGTCTTTCCCATATCATCTCCTAATTCGAACTCAGTAAATAAACATCTGAGTTTGACTTTCTATTTATTTTGCTGTAGTAGAGTGTTTTTTAAAATCTTCTTTGTTTCTTGCTTTTAAAAACCTGAGACTCTTGGTGATCCTGTATCAACAGCAAATGCAAGTGCATCGAAGTTCTTTTGCATTAGTTGAAATCGTATTTCTGTGTAGTCGGGATTATTCCATAGATTTTCAAACTCATTCGGATCGAGTTCTAAATCAAACAATTCACCGAGTTCGTGCCCATGATAGTTGATTAACTTATATCGTTGATCTCGAATCATCGTTGCATATGAAGCGGTTCCAGATAAGACCTTGTAATATTCAGATCTGACAGAATCACGATGGTAGTCGCCATTAGTTGAACCTGTTAAGATTGGCAAAAGAGATTTTCCTTGCATCGTTTCTGGAATTGGAAGGCCCGCAACCTCCAGCAATGTTGGTACAATATCAACAAGTTCTACCAACGCGTCACTTTGCAATCCCTGCTTAAATTGATCTGGGTATGACAAAACTAATGGCACACGTACTAAAGCTTCGTAGAAACGACAACCTTTCAAACGAAGTCCGTGATCTCCTGTCATATCACCATGATCAGAGGTGAAAATCACGATGGTATTATCCCGTTGATTTGTTTCATCAAGTGTTTGCATAATACGCCCAACATTTTGATCAATGAGTTCAATCATGGCCCAATACTGTGCTTGATATAGTTTCCCATTAAAGCTTGCAGGGTCAGTTGATTCGGTTTGAAAATTCATGCTAGCCAAACGTTGCTGCGCTTCAATATCAGAGGCTTGGAAAATGGGACCAGGTAGTGAGTCGAGATCGAACCGATCTACATACTCGTGTGGTGCATCAAACGGAGCATGTGGATCAAAGCAATTAAAACTGAATAACCATGGAGTATAACGAGATTGAGTGATAAAATCAATAGTTTGGTTGGCACACCAAGTTGTCTGATGAAGTTCCTCTGGAATATGACCATACCGATCCATCAAATCCTTGTAAGCATGCCCTTGATTTTTAAGCCATTCAGCGTAAGCGTGGCTTGTAGGCCAATCATCACTCGGATGATGAGACCAATCGAAAACACGATAACCATCATTAACCCTAGGTTCAATTCGTCCCTGTGCACCCGAAAGATGAAATTTGCCAACCAAACCACAATCATATCCAACATCCGCTAAGGTTTTGGTAATCAGCGGAGCAGCGTCATCCCAAATCTCATTTCCGTTGATGCAACCATGAACAGTAGAAGGATACATTCCTGTTAGAAAACTAGCTCGACTAGGGGTACATATTGGAGACTGGCAATGTGCGTGCGTAAATGCAACTCCTGTGTCTACTAAATTGTCAATATTAGGTGTCTGAATATGTGGGTTACCAAGTGCGCTGATAGTATCATATCTTTGCTGGTCTGTACACAACCACAGAATATTAGGTAGATGATAACCTGTTTTCATTTGATTATTCCTATGATGTGATTTTTGTGCTAATTTTGCCAATCTCATTAATCATGAAATCAGAGTAAACAGTTAATAAAATCTGTGTTGCTAACATAGGCAGCTAGTGCCTCTGAATTCAATTGGATACTCAGTCCAGGTGTATCTGGAATAGGAAGCATACCATCTTCATCTAATGACCATGGTTGGGCGACTATTCCGTCAACATAGGGAGAGTCAGCGATATATTCAACCAGATCAGTGTCTGCGAAAGCCGAAGCTAGTTGCAGATCTGCTGCCAAACCAACAGCTGTATTCCAACCATGTGGAATGAACTTGATGCCTTTTTCTTGGGCCGTCCAAGCAATGCGACGCGATTCAGTAATGCCCCCAACTTTAGTAACGTCTGGTTGGACAATATCAAATGCGCCTTCTTCCAACCAAGGGAGGAAAGATTGGCGACGAGTTAACACTTCACCTCCTGCTATTGGCAAAGGAGCTGTTTTTCTGAGCAGAGTATAATCTCCAAGAGCATCAGGTTTTAAAGGTTCTTCAAACCAATAGACATCGTATTCAACCAACATGTGCGCAGTTTGGAGTGCCCATTTATATCCCTGTGACCAAAAAGCATCACTACCTCCTGCATCAACCATCAGCCAGTTGTTCGGACCAATAGCTTCCCGTGCTGCTGACACGATAGCTTCGTCAACTTGGCGGTTTTTACGTCCAAATTCCCCCCAGCCAATTTTGAACGCCTGGAATCCACTTTCTTTTAATTGCAGAAGTTTCTGTCTCAATTTAGTGGGTTCTTCCATCAACAGCGAGGCATAAGGTTTGACTCGATCTCTAAATCTTCCTCCAAGTAATCGGCCTACAGGTTGTTGTGTCGCTTGGCCAAGCAGATCCCAAAGGGCAATATCGATTCCACTAATAGTATGAGTAATTGATCCGCCTCTGCCAAGCCAGAACATGTTCTGACGAAGCTTTTCAGTTACCCGTTCTGGTTCCAAAGCATTTTCATTTTCGTAAAGGGGTTTAAGAATTGAAAGCGAGGACTTAACAAGTTCATGATTGGTAAAGACTGACCCTAAACCAACTAAACCTTCATCTGTCACAACAGCAATCAAAGTATGAACACAATCGTCCTGTTCGAGTTCATCGCTCCATCCACCTTCTGGAGTTCCTCCTTGCAATCCTGTGGACAGAATTTCTTTAATCTTCATCTAGTATCCTCCTACAAGCAAATTTATTGAACTAAAACGTCGGGTGCATGATGTTGATTTATAATATCTGCGAGCTTTCCTAAATCGTGTGACCCTCCTTTAGCTCCTTGAATAATATTTCGACTAATTGTCCAGTGATCCCTGTACCAACAGCAGTTTTCGAATGTGTCATTGAGGGTACACATACGTTCGACTAGCATATCTCGGTAATATTTGATTTGCTGCCTACTTGAAGGGGCATTTGCTAAGTTAGTTAATTGGTAAGGGTCTTCAATATTATCAAAGAGGCATTCTTTCCTGTCCCGTCGATAAACAGCATAGGTATAGTGTTTGTCTCTTAATGCTCGCCATTCTGTTCCATTCTGCCAAGCAGCGGTTGTCCCCATACCTTGTAAGAACGCAGCATCCGGCTCAAAACCTGACTGGCCATAAACACTATGGCTCAAGTCATTACCTTCTACTTCTGATGGAATTGGTAAATTCATCAGAGATAAGATTGTTGGCATAATATCCGGCGTGTTTAGACAGATATCAGTTGTTGATTTAGCAGGGTTTTTTCCTGACCAATTCAATAGAAATGGTACACGGCAAGACTCTTCGTAGAAAATGTTTTTGGCACGTCTCCCATGTGATCCAAACATCTCACCATGATCCGAAGTAAACACTAAAATCGTATCTTCAGCAATTCCAAATTGGTCAATCGCCTCCATGATTTTCCCAAGATTCCAGTCAATATTCGCTGTTTGTGCATAATATCCGCGCATGCTGTCTTGGAGTGTGTTGACATAATCGTCCCCTATACATCCCCAAGCATCTGCATATGGGTCTTGTTCCGCAGAATAATTCGGGCGTAACGGTATATCTATGTCTTTAAACATATCTGTGTATTCAGCAGGGGTGTTTTCTACCTGCCATGGATCATGAGGTGGTCCCCAGGAGAGGAAAAGGGCAAAAGGATCATCCTTTAAACAAGAATCCTTAATAAACTGAATTGCCATGTCTGTCTGTACGTTAGGCTCATAATCACCGTATGGAATAGGTTGGCATGTATCCATAAAGTAGAAGGCATTGTAAGAATTATGGTTAAAATTATAGCCCGCCCAGTAATCATCAAAGCCTAGTCGGTAAGACCCAGGAGGTACAAAGGCATTTCGGACTTTGTTATGGTTGCCTAATTCGTTTGCCCAAAGATGCCATTTGCCAATGTAGGCAGTTCGATAATTGTGGTCAGTTAATACATGCCCAAAACACTCGTGATTGGGACTCAATCGGAGCTCATTGATAACCAAACCATGACTGCTTTGATATTTCCCGGTCAAAAGGGATGCTCGGTATGGAGCACAAACGGGTGAAGAGGAAGTTGCATTTACAAAATTGACCCCTTGGAGTGCCAACCGATCCATGTTTGGCGTTCGGGCAAAAGGGTCCCCTGAGAAACCACAAGACTGATACCGAAGTTGGTCGGCAAAAAGATAGACTAGATTTGGTCTTTTTTCGATCACAGTTGCTTGTATAAAGTGTCTTATAGTTGTAACTTTGTTCCTGTCCTAGGCGCATCTTGGAGTTTATTATGTTGCTACTAAAATGTCAAGACCGACAGGTCTAACAGTTTGTGATATGTAAAAGCAGGAACTATTTTAGTTCTATTATTTAATGTTTGGTCTTCTAATAACTATGGAGGGTGTGGAACCTTTGTTCGAGACGCTTCAACATCAACACCAAGTGAGCGGAACCAATCAAAGAGATTACGTCCAGCGGCAATGCTTAGCACAGCTACAGCATCACTAGCAGAGTAATGCTGCTGTCTCTTGGAGTCGATAAAGCTCCTTTTAGCCTGAAAATATCTGCTGATTATCCTTGGTTTCTCTCTTCGCAATTGTTCGAAAATCCACATAGGTTTGCCCATACGAACTACGTGTGGAATGCTTTTTCCCGATGTAAGATCGAATTTCGTCATCTCTGGATCATGACGCTTGGTATTATTGATCCATCGTGCGAGTGTGGCATCGGCCTCTTTATTCAAACCAGATTCACGACCGAGCAAAATGCCTATGTAGGTGGCGATACCTTCATTCCACATTGGTTCGGCAAAAGGGAGAACCCATGAGTGCGTTGCTTCGTGACCTATAAGCTCCACCATGCCATATTGCTTTTCAGGGAAATTCCCCCACCAAACTCCCAAACCGATGGCCACTCCACTTGAAAAACCTCCGCCGTCGGTTGGAAGAAGGATCAGTTTCTTGAGCATTCCTTGTGTTGGAGGAACTCCAAATATTTCTTCCAGTCGTGGGAGACATTTTTCATAAATGGTGAAGATTTTTTCCGCCATCAACTCGAGATAATCCGAATACTGTATCTGGAGTCCAGTCTTATCAACGATATTTTCTGGCATCATGCTTTTGGGTGGTCGTGTGTTATTAACCTGCTTACCACAGACAATCTCTGAGAGTATTGATTGCCACATAACTGTATTAATAGGGTCCGCAGCGTTGGGTTGACGTCCCGAAAGAGCCCGAGAAGCTACTAAGAGCTTACCTTTTCCTATGGATCGACGAGCCATAACAACTCTCGA
>PAQF01000014.1 GCA_002709695.1 Candidatus Poribacteria bacterium | reverse complement strand
CCGACTCTGGTTCTCTGAGATTGTACACGTTTTATCCTTTCTAGTTGGTAGTAATAATGTTCTAAAAGACTTTTTGTTATGTTTATATTATTACTATGATAAATTGTGTCGAAAAGAGATCCCGATGTTTATCTGGAATACCTTGGGGTGTTGGGTGAAGGTAGTCTGTTAGGCACAATTTGGAGGCTGTACAGGATTAGGATTGCTGTCGTGAATTTTGACACCTGAATGTAAAGTATTATGAATCATTCCAAATTTGCCGATTGGGTTCAAAAGGTGGTTCGTTAAATAGTTTTGTTGTTTTTTTCTGTATCATGATGCGACATTTTTTCTGTTGAAGGTTTATTGTTACTATTAATCATTAAACCTGAAGGTCGGTAAAAACGAATTATATTTTAGTGATACTTCAAGACATAGTTAGTTAAATTATATAGAAGGTGAGATTTGCTTTGGTCAATGGGATTGGTCCTATAGTTTACATATTGATTGAGCGTGCTGAAAGGGAATTGGATTCAAAATTGTTGACAGCGCTTTTCTTGGTAAGGAAAGGCTTTCATGTTGTACTAGGACAGCAGTGGACTTTGACTCTAAACAAGAATTGTTTGCCAACAGGGATCTTCTTTTTCAAAGGAATGAATAAAATCCATACTGACAATATGGGTAAGGTCCGTCAGTGTGGACATGCTGTTGTTGCGATGGAAGAAGAACTACTAGACTATTGTGAGTATCCACCTGGATGTTACAAGTTTCGAGACACATTCCACACAAATGCCAATTATCATTGCCAACTTTTTCTAGCCTCCCACAATTTTGAAGTAAAAGTTGTTCAAGAAATAATGCCCAATTTAAATGTACACCTGACAGGAAATCCAAGAACAGATTTTCTACGCCCAGAACTTGTATCAATGTATAGTCGGATGAGAAAAGAGATTTCCGAAACAAAATCTTCAGGTTACATTCTGATAAATACAAATCTGGGAATTCTTAATTCAAGGTTGTCTCCCAAAGTTTTGTCTCATATACGTGAGAAGGTAATTATTGAAGATAGAGAATGGATGCGGAATTATAAAGAATGGGAAAATGCTCATATCAAGTGGGAAAAGTATAATCTGAAGTCTACATTCAAGTTAATTGAACTTTTCGATCAAAATAGGCTAGACCAGAAAGTTCTTATTCGGCCTCACCCTGTTGAGGACCCTAACACATATACGCGGTTTTCTAGGAAATATTCAAATGTTGAGGTTGCTAGCAACCTTAAATCAGCACGTCCTTGGATATTGGCTTCTGACGTGCTAATTCATACAGGATGTGCTACTGGTTCTGAGGCGGTCGCGATGAATCATCCAACAATATCAATTCAGGAAAAAGGTAGTGATTCGATCCAGTTTAGGTCCACGAATCATGTCTCATATTTAGCACATACGGCTGAAGAGGCATATCAGGCAGTACAGAATTTCTATGCAGGTAAGCTACAACTTGGAGATAAATCAAAATTAAAAGAGTTCTGGCCGGCACAAGAGGGCAAATTTGCCTCCGAGAGGATTGCTGATGAAATTCATCAATTCTACCTTGAACTGGGTGGGGCCTTCGAGGTATTTAAACTGGGTTTTTCTGATAAATTTCGACTGCCAAAGAACTTTCCAGATGAAGTTTATAGGAAAATGCTTGTGGAACTTCCAGAAGTAGAATATAAGCTGGGTCAAATCTCTCAGCAATTGCCCTCGGTATCTAACATTGAATTGCATGAAATCTGCACAAACGTGTTTTATATTCGACCTGCCTAAAAAATTATGAATTAAATGGAGGATGGTTATTAAAATTATGGGTTCTTCTGAGGATTTGGATGAACGTAGCCACCAAGTTTCGATAAAGTATGAAGGGGTATACTCATGTTTAGAATCAGCGTTTAGAAAGTTTTATGGTCTGCCTTCAACAGCAAGTTCAAAAAATAAAAGTCCTTTGGAGACATATCAAGAGTTAAAATTTGTAGCTCCAGCCATTTGGTATTATGCTATTTTTGAGAAAACTAAATATGATAGATTTATAACTAAAAGTGACATGGTGACATCCGTAAAAAACTGGCATTTAGAACACGCAAAAGTATATATAATAAATGGCGAAGAAATGATTTTAACGTTATTTCAGTTTGATGAGATTGTAAAACACACGTTAGCAACGCTCCTGCATCGTCTTAATCATAATATAGATTTAATTGTTGATTTAGGAGGGGGATGGGGACATCGTCTCTTTGATCTTTTTTTGTTAGGGGTTAAATCCAAAGAATACGTTTTATTAGAAAGATCGATTGCTGGAAGACGATGTTCTAATCTTGTTTATTCCTTGTTTAGCAATCTATTTAAATTTTCGTGTCATCATTTTGATTGGAACCATCTTGAAGATATGCCAGTGTTTGAAGGCCATCAAAATGTGCTACTATTTTCAACTCATTCTATAGAGCAAGTTCCCGAGCTAGAGAATAAAACATTTGATATTCTGATTGACAAATTCCCGGATACTGAAAATTTATATGGTGTTCATTTGGAACCAGTTACTTTCCAGATACCTGTGGAGAAAAGTAATAATCCATTACGATATGAGAGAGATATGAAATATGCTATGGCCCACAAATATAATCTGGATTTTTACAATAAATTGAGCAGAACTAAAAACATCTTTATCCGACACGTAAGTCCTGGAGTCTTTGACTCTTGTTATGGGAATAGTACAAGCGTACTTATCTGGGAATTTAGGCGATGATTAAATCAGCCTTGGCTTGCGGTACCAATCTGTCCAGTTCAGAAACATAAGAAGCGTATTTTCTGGCACGCATGGTTGAAGAGACATCCAGTTCAAGGTTTCCATTTCAGACTTGTTGAATTGTTTTACGTTTTTCGGAATTGCAAAAACCAAGAAAGTTTCCTTAAGCCATTGATTGCTATTTGAGTTTGGTAAGCGGTGGGGGCTTCCTCTTAAAACCAAAATTAGCAAAGTCTTCCATATCCTATGGTGCTGATTGCCTCCTTATGGCAAAGGTTGTTCTGCTCTATGTTGAAGTGTTCCGAATTAATTATGTTCTGTTTAGGATTATAGATGCAGGAAGAATCGATTAATTTATCTGAAGAGTCGATTATCGCTTACTTCCAACAGTTGATTGCTGATTATCCACTGGTGTTGGTGTTAATTGCTATTATATTGCTTATCATTGTTGTTTTGGTCATTCTTCTCATTATATGGCAAGCGGGAAACGAAGTAAGCCGAAAAGTAATTAGTGTAAAACTAAAACAGATTAATGTTGCTAGCAACGGTATTCTAGTTGATGTGGATGCTCTGATTAGGAATATGGGGGAAACCGCTGTCGAGCTATCTGAGATTTATTTGCATCTGGTTGAGGTGAATCAGATACACGTTATAGAAGTCGAAGAAGTTTTTGGTGCCGATTTGCCATATGAAATCGAAGCTCAAAAACAGTTGGACATATATATGAATTTTGTTACTGATCGTCCTTTGATGGAGGATTTGGAGACAGAAGGGTGGATTGTGTGTTATGCAGAAGGTCAGGATTTCCCGTCTAATAAGATTGAATGCACTTTATAGGAGAGGTCGGTCAGTATCAGCTTGAATTGACCGGATTTATTGGGAGTTGGCGGTTTTATTTTTCTGCTACTTTAGCCTTCAAAGCAGCTAGGTCTTCATCAACACTACTTTTGGTTTTAAGAGCAGCAAATTCAGCTTCCAATTTATCCTCACCACTAAACTCGGCCGACATTTCGGCTGCGGCGTCGGCTTTAGCCTCGTATTCATCTACTTTTGCATTCATGCGATCGAAGGTACTGAAGGCGTCGTTTTTCTGCATGCCAGAGATTGTATCGTGAATCTGTTTTTGTGCTTGTGCCCGTTTTTGACGTGCGACTAAAAGGTTTTTCTTCCGTTGAGCTTCCTCAATTCGGCGTTGCAGATCCAACAAGTGACCTTTAAGTTCTTCAACGGCGGATTTTTGTTTATCCCATTGCTCCTTATAATCATTTACTAGTTGCTGATGTTCGTTTCGGCGAACAAGTGCTTTTTTTGCCAAATCCTCATTGTTTTTTTCTAACGCGATTGTTGCTTTTCCTTCCCACTCTTCAGCTGATTCGACTTCATTTTTATATTCTTTGCCAAGGCGTTTTTCGTCGGCTATAGCCGCAGCAACTCCCTGTTTAGCCTTTACAAGTTGTGTGTTCATGTCTGTGATGATTTGGGTTAACATCTTTTCCGGATCTTCTGCTTTATCAAGCGCGCTATTGACATTTGCTTTAAAAATTGTGGATACACGATCGAAAATTCCCATGTTGAAAAACCTCGTTGGTATGATTTATTTTGTTTCGTTTATGGCTTTGGTTGTATTAATTTTATCGTATGCTATTTGAGATGTTTTTCCAGCAGATCGTAGGCATCAATAACGTTAAGTGCTAGTGCATCAAGCGCCAGAAGCAATTCATTTCCGTCGAGATTTTCTATTGCCAGGCTATCCACTAGAACAAGCCGTTTATCTTTTGGGTCACCCGAATCAATTCCAAAACTGCTAGGTAGAATTTCTGTATTTTCGTCTAGTATTTGCTCGTAAATTTCTTGGAGCTTGTTCTGATCGAGATCATTAATACCACATAGATCTATGACAAACTCAATCTGTTCGCCGGTGATTAAACCTCCAATGTTCAATTCATCGTTTTCTAGAAGTAAGACATCACCTTGATCTGTGATGTTGTATCCCTGATCTGATAGAAAGGTTGTGATTCCAGTTTTCGTATTTAACTTTGACATATATATTTGCCTTAAGGATTTACATTTTGATGTTGCATTAGGACTATTGACTGCCTATGAGTTCTTGTTCCAGAGAAAGACTATAGTCGAGTAATGCGTTAGCGTAATTTATATTGTGGAGTCCGTAACCACTATCTCCTTTGACCATATCGTAGTTGAGTTTTGCCTGCTTATAATTTTCGCTTTCTTGGTTATTTGCTTGGTCTAGGATTACCTTTACAGCTTGCATCTTTTTTTCTATCTGTGTTTTGTAATCTTTGAGTTTCCTGTCCATATCTTCGTGGCACTGTTTGCAGGTTGAAAAGTTTGCCTTAAAAGTGTGTCCTCCATGCTTGGCAACTGTGTCTGGAGTTTCCTTGGCCATGTGGCAATGAACACATCGTTTTTTCATTACTTTGACGTGTGGTGAAGGCATTCGTTTCACTCCTGCACCATCACGTCCCAAAAACATCTCTGATTGTGATTGATGTATGATGCCTGCACCAGAGCAGCCGCAATCCATTTTGTGGCATGAAATACATAACGATTTGATTGATTTGTTAAGATAGTGTTTACGATGACTTTTGTGTGAATGGCAAAATGAACAGGAGACTGCATTAACAGCCGTTTTGAGTGTTATTTCCTGTTGCCTGGCCCAATTGCTGGTGGGATCGTTATAACCAGCAGAATGACATGAGAGACAGGAATCCTTGGCTTCATATGGTCCTTCAATTAAATTCGTTAATGCGTGTTTGTGACCTGAAAATTCCCATTCTTGAGAGGCAACCTCGTTTCCATGACACGTGTAGCATTTTTCAGCAAATCGACTATCTGTTTTAGTTGTTATCCCACTGTTGCCAGTTTTTGCAATTAATGTCAATAGCAGGGTTGCTATTAAGCCCAATGTGATAACCATGAATGCCGGGAAATTAGGGAAAGTGTAGTTTCGCATTTTTTCACAAGCTGAAGTTTAGTACAACCCTAGAACAGGATATATTTAAAACATCATCTTTGTCAATTAAAATGTCGATTTTTTTGGCCGACATAATGCTTGAATCAGAAGGTTCTGATGTGATATACTGCCAACCATTGGGCGTTATATAGCATTTTTATAAGATATAAGGTGAGGTCTACTTGAGATGTCATCAGATGCATTGGGATTAATTGAGACACGTGGGCTTATCGGTAGTATAGAAGCTGCTGATGCGATGGTCAAGGCGGCAAATGTTGTGTTGGTGGGAAAAGAACAGGTTGGTGGTGGATTAGTCACTGTGATGGTTCGTGGAGATGTTGGGGCAGTGAAAGCTGCAACAGATGCCGGTGCCGAATCAGCAGCAAAGGTAGGCGAAGTAATTTCTGTTCATGTGATTCCTCGGCCGCATGCTGAGGTTGAAGCTATATTGCCACGGCCAGCATCACAAACGGAGAAAACCTTGACTTTAGATTTCTCAGCTGATGAAGGCGAAGATTCTGCAGAGTAAGCCTTCGCGAGCAGGGGAGGATAGTTAAGTTGGATCAGTTGGTTGAAAAAATATCGCAGCAAGTACTTGCACAGTTGAATGAAGGATTGCCGCGTGAAGATCTGGATTGTCATGGTTGTGCCTTCCGTTCGTGTGGGATAGCCAATCGGGCTTGTGATCAAGCGAAGTTTGACAGAAAAGTACCAGTTGGTGTTTCGGCACGGCATGTTCATGTTACTCAGTCTGATCTGGAAGTTTTGTATGGTGATCGTCATCAACTTACAGTTTTTGCCCCTTTATATCAACCTGGGGCTTTTGCTGCCAAAGAAACGGTTACTATTGTTGGCCGTCGAATGAGAGCTATTGAAGGGGTGCGGATTCTCGGTGGTGTTAGAAGTTATTCTCAGGTTGAAGTTGCTCCTACGGATGCAATCCGCTTGGGGTTGGATCCGCCAATTCGGGATTCAGGAGACCTAAGAGGAGCGGAGCCAATAACGCTTGTTGGGCCTAATGGTTCTGTACACCTTAATGAAGGTGCTATTATTCCATCTCGACATGTTCACATGACACCGGAAGAAGCTGAGGGCTTTGGTGTTAGTGAAAGTGACCGGTTAAAAGTGCATATGATTGGGGAGAGATCGCTGGTGTTCGAAAATATCCGTCCAAAGATTCATTCGGATTATGTGTTACAGATGCATCTTGATACAGATGATGCTAATGCGGCTGGTTTACGCGGTGGTGAAGCCGTTGAACTGTTGAAGGTTTCATAGGGCAAGAGTGTCGGTGAATCAAGATCAGAAGAAAATTCTGGTTATATTTGGCGCAACTCAGGTCGATATTAGTCAATCGCTGGATCAGATTCGGGCTTGCATTGAAGGTGGCTATGACGTTTTTGTTATCTTATCTGATGTGGCTGGAAAGATTTTTCAAATAGACGAAATTAGGGATATATGCGGCACGGATCGTGTTATTATTGATAGCGATTTGGTCGATCTCAATTTCTTTATCGATGGCTTTGGCCTGACGGTGATCGCTCTTCTTTCGCAAACTATATCATCTAAGCTGATTTTGGGTATTGCTGATACCCCGTCTGTTTTTTTGCCGCTTCAAGCTCTAGCACGTGGTGATCGCGTGGTAGGAGTTTCAACCCAGCTGGAGGAAAAAACGTCGAGGTTGATCAAGTTCAGGTCAGTACATCATCAATTGCTAGATCTTGGTATTGAGCTTGTAAGAACAGATCAAATCGCTGATTTGATTATGAGCGATGGTTCACGTGCTTTCTTTACTGAGTCTTTGAACAACAAAAAAACCGTTATTACTGCTTCATCCATCGAGCGGTTACCGTTAACAGTGAGTGAGTTGGTTTGTCCAGTAAATTCTCTAGTTACACCGCTTGCTAAGGAAGTCGCCGCGCGAAAAAAAGTCAACCTTATTGATTAGTACATATAAGGAGGTTTTAAAATGAGATTTCAAATTCTCCCTGTTCTAATTACTATTTGTCTGTTATTTCATCTTGCGAATGTTTCAAATGCCGATTACGAATATGATTATTTCTCAGACCGCTTAAGTCGCGAATACCGTGATGCTGGAGATCTTGAGGATTGGATCGAGCGTGGGAACTCAACTGTTACAGCTAGTCCTCAGTTTCCTGATGGTGTTCGATTATCAGCGTGGGAAACTGAATACAAGGATGATGAGAGCTATGAATTTGCTCTTGTAAGTGCAGTATATATGTTTTCTATACCAAAGCGAGCTCAGCATATAGAGATTACTGTACGTTATCGTGGTGAACCAAGGAAGTCCCATCTAGAAGATTATGCAGAGGTTGCGGGACGCGTCTGGATTCGAAACACCAAGCGAGAATTGGCAGAGCAGGCTTATAGTGATGAGCATGCAAATGAAACACTTTACGGTGATACTTTTGTTTTGCGTGCTAAGCGTAGAGCGGAAACAATCAAGATCGCAGCGGCAAATCATGTTGATGGTGATGAGATGGAACTGCATATTGTAGTCTCAGATGATGGGCAGCTTGATATTGAATCAATGAGTGTTTCGACTTATCGTCATCGTCCTGAAATCCGTGTTGAGCCTCGGTATGTAAATAGTTATCGTTGGTCGCCATGGCATCGTTATTCTTACCTTTACTTTTACAATGGCCCGTTATATTACAATTATCCTGGTTACTATGCGCGTTGGGATTTTCCATTTGGTGATCGATCTTATCTTTTTGTTCGACATTCTTATAGTTCGTATTACGGTAGATATTATGATCGTTATCCTAATCGTCGTTACTATCGTAGCTCTCGAAGAAGTAGGCCTTTGCGTGCGCATCGTTTTCGAGGGTCAGGTATGGCCCATCGGGTTCAATTGAGTCGCTGGTCGAATGATCATCAGAAGGTTCGTGCCGAATATGTCCAATCTCGAAAGAATGAAAGCGATTCTCGTATTGATCATATACAGGTACAATCGAATGTTAGGATGGTTGTTCGTAAAACCCGAAAGAATTCGATGCTTTCAGATCAGGTCGCTAGTGGAACTCGCAGTCCGTCTAGATGGACACGGAACGATTTACGCCGTCAATCATCACGTACTTTCGAAACGTCTGTTGGGAAGAAGCGGTATACTGATAATCGAAGTCGTCTTCCTCAGCATATGGGTGCTGGTGCTATCAAAAGCCGGCGATCAGGCTCTTTGAGTAGGACACAGATTTATAATAGTCAGTCCAACTCGACGAATCAATCTAATGTGCAAAGGTCGGTTTCTAAAAGAGCTGCACCTAGTCGAAGTAGGTCGTCATTAGGTAGAGGTCGTCTTGAAAGTCGCAGGAAGTCAGATGTTGCCCGTAGTCGTCCTTCATCAGGTAGATCTTCGTCTCTGCAAAAGAGGAGGTCAAGTAGCCGTCAGAATAGTGATGATGATAATGAGAAGGATCGAAACCGATCCACGAGTAGAACGAAAAGGCGCAGGAAATAGGCTGAGTAGAGTCACGATTTTGAGAATGAACCTTCATCTTTTTGATGGTTTGATTAAAATTAATCGCCAATTGGGAAGTTCCTTGTGTTTTTGGTGTGTAGCTGTTGCGTTTTTGGGGGAGATTTTTTTCGTGCAGTTTGCATTTGCTCAATACGAGATGGAGAATCCAGAGGAGAGTGTTCGTCTTATTTCCCCCTATGGAGCTGTTGCTCGCTCGGTTATAATTCCCGGTTGGGGGCAGTACCATGCACGTAATTACCTGCAATCGTTTTTTTCTTTTTCAGGTGTTTGTGCTTCGTTAGCTGGAGTTGCGATGACCCATTTTTCGTTTCGAGAGATATATGATAAGGAATACTTGCCTGTGGCTGTGAAAAACCGTAAGTCAAAAGCTGCTTTGATAGCTTACGATCGGGCTAACCAAAAGTATCGAGTCAGACAATTTCTCCTGTATTCAGCTGCCGGTATTTGGGCATATAGTATCATTGATTCTTATGTGGCGGCTAATCTTTACAATGCTTTAACAAAGTCACGTTTAATTATTGAAGAGAGCAAGGCTTTTGAAGAATTTTCCCTTAAATTTGATCTCAATCAAGATTATATTGTCTGCAACTTCGTCGGGCAATTTTAAGAATGTTTATCATTAGTGGGGTTTGTTTGTCTATGCTGGAATTATTCGCTCGGGTTCTGTGCTTGTTGTTGGTTTCGATCCTGATCGTTGGATGTGGTGATGTGGATCCTGTTGATGTCCCTCTAACGGGAGAAGAGCTAACTATAGTTGCAGTTTTAAAAAAGTGGCGAACAGGTTATGAAAACGAAGATGTTGATACTTACATCAGTACTTTTTGGGCTGATGGCTTCCTGTATAATTCGGATCTTGGAACGGATGATAAGACTGATGATATCGAGTTTACTGATATTCGTGAAGAGAGACAATCGGCAATTCGTGTTTTCTCTAGGTATCAAGATCTAGAAATTGAACTCTCGGAACCACCTGAATTTGTGTTTAACGAAGATAAGACTCGCGCTGAGGTCAAAAATCATTATCGGATTCAAGGATTTGTTGCTGATGGAGAGTCACTTGAGGGTGGATATACAGGTTGGTATGCTGAGGGAGATAGCAATTTTATTTTCGAGTTGAGAGAGAATCCGGCAACTAAAAAGAAGGAGTGGCGAATCACTGAATGGTGGGATGAGGCATTCACTGAAGAAGAAATCCGAGCTGCCAATAAGCTGTAGGTGGTAGATCTCCATGACACCAATGCCTCCCAAAGAGGTTCACTTACGCGACTACTTACTTGTTCTTAGAAAACATGATTTTTTAATTTGTTTTACTTGTTTAGTTATTTTGGGTAGTGCGCTAGTCGTAGGGTTGCGTTTGCCGAAAACCTACTTTGCCTCAGCTCTGATTTTGGTCACCGAATCTGCATCTAACTCATCGGCTTCATCGATGAACTTGTTTCAAAGTGTCCTTTCTGGTGGTATTGATAAAAGTGAAGTAGAAACTATCAATCAGCGATTTGCGACTGATTCTATGCTCACCCGAGCTATTGAGAATCTAGAAGACACGAATCTAGCGGGGGTTAGACATTTTCCGCCCGTTGGCTATTTAAAAAAGCATTTAATGGTCAGGAGCCGTCCTGATACGCAATATATTGACATTTCGCTTTCTCTCACTGAGGAACAAGGTGGGGAAAGGAATGCCGCATTATTGATTAATCAATTGGTTGATGATCTTCAGACAATGCGGCGTCAGGAGGAAATGGATCGTTCTGTTTATCGCAAACAACTACTCAATGAAAAACTGGATGATTTGCTTGGTCAGCTTGGAAGTCTTGAAGAGTCAGTGTTTCAATTTGCTCGAGAAAATGGCACATCTGCTGTGTGGCAAGTTCAGTTGTCGGCTCTTTTAGATCGACAAACAAAGTTGCTTGATTTACAAACGCAGGCGATTAGTCAGTTGAAAGCCTCAGATCTTGAGCGTAATTATCTCCGGTCTGAAATTGAGAAGTATCCTGATTTTGTTAAAACTGTTGAAACCTTATCTGAGGATCCCGCTAATTATGACCCTGTTTGGCTCTCGTACCATTCTGTACTGATTAATTTGGAAACTCAGAGAGTTGGTATAGAAAGTCACGTTGGTGAGACATCCCCAGAATTACAAGCCTTAGATAGTCAAATTGCTGATCTCAAAACCAAGTTAGCTGAGGTGTCCAATGAGAATTATTCTGTAACTTCGACTTCACAAGGATTTTCCCCAACGCGTCTTAGTATCGAAAACCGATTGATTAATCTTGAGGCTAGTATCCCTTTTTCACAGAGCCGTTTGGATGAAATTAAATCGGAGCGTCTCGTGTTAGAGCGCCAACTTGAAGATCTGCTCGACCAAGTTCCAGAAAATGAGCTTTTTCTTGAGAAATTGCGTCGAGAAATTGATGTAATTCATGAACTCAGAAAGGAGATCTTTAAACAGGCGTTGAACGCGGAAATTATATTTTCAGAGGCAAACTATTGGAGCCAGAATAAATCTGATAGGTTGGTAACGGGAGGAATTGAGGTTGTTGATCCTGCTGTCCCTAGGAAAATCGCAGTTAGTCCTCGTATTAAATTAATTGGTGCGATTGCAGCCATTGTTGGTGTTTGTATGGGGATTTCGATAGCTTTGATTCATGAGTATTTCAACGTCGACTGAGGTATATTTATTGTGATGCCTTCGCGGTTTAGCTGGTGATTGGGGTTAATTAAGCCTTCTATAGTGATTTGATTCAATCTTTCAACCGTTTTAATGTCGCTTTGGGATTAATGAATAATTTTGAGAATGGATGTAAGGAATAGGTTCAGTCGAAAATTTGATGTAAAATCTGAACTGGATCGGGCTATCTCATATCATCAAAATGGTCAACTTCGTCCCGCCGAACGGATATACAGGAGCATACTGGAATTCCACCCAAGGAATGCTGAAGTTCTACATCTGCTGGGCTTGCTTGCTTGGCAGACAGATCGATGCGAAGTTGCGATTAATTTAATCAGACAAGCTAGTCAGATCAAACCGAACAAGATGTTGTTTTTACGGGATTTGGCTAGGTTCTTGAATAGCACTGGTTGTTTTGATCAAGCTGTACAAGCCTATCGTCAAGTGCTTGAGGTTGATTCTGAAGATTTAGTAATATGTAAGGAATTAGCTTTTACCTTGTACCGAGCTGGTAGATGTAATGAAGCACTGCAGGTTTTTCAACATAAGCTGACTGACAACTCAGATAATATCAAATTCCGTGTTGAATTTGGTGATTTCCTACAGTCGGTAGGCCAGTTTGAAGAGTCGATCCGAGTGTACCAAAAAGCGCTTAGCATCGATACTAATACCTGCGAAGCACATAACAATTTGGGTGTTGCTCTGTCTAAGGTAGGGAGATTTGAGCAATCCATTCAAGCTTTTCAGAACGCTATACAGATCAATCCTGATTACTTTGAAGCTTATAACAATCTGGGTAGTGTTTATAAGGAGACGAAACAATTAATTCAGGCGATCGAATCGTATCAAGAAGCAATAAGGATTAATCCGGAAGTTGAGGAGATCCATTTTAACATGGGTAATGTCTTCAAGGAATTAGGTAAGCATGAGGAGGCGATTAGAGCTTATAAGGAAGTGTTGCGTCTTAACCTCAATCATGTTGAAGCTTACTATAATCAAGGTGTTGTTTTACAGGATCAAGGCAATTTTAGTCAAGCGATCGAATCGTATCAAGAAGCAATAAGGATTAATCCTGGTTATGCTCAAGCATATAATAATTGTGGATTTATACTTCATAAGCAAGGCAAGTTTGATGAGGCCATTAAGCAGTATCGGCGTGCTATTGATCTCGATCCTACTATTGCTCAAGCTCACACCAATCTGGGGGTAGCCTTGCTGTTGGTTGGGGATTTTAAGGAGGGTTGGTGGGAATATGATTGGCGTCTTAAGACAGAATCGTATTGGTTTGGTAAGCCCCCCTTATCATATCCTAGGTGGCACGGTTGTGATTTAGAAGATAAGACTATTCTCGTTTTGGCGGAGCAAGGAATTGGTGATCAAATTATGTTTGCTAGTGTCTTGCACCTTTTGACACAAAAATCACGCAAAGTTGTGGTTGAAATTGACCCTCGACTTATCTCCACTTTTCAGCGTTCATTTCCTCATACGACCTTTTTTCCCCAGTTTGATCTACCGGATTTTTGTGTTTTTGAACATGCTATCGACTATCAGATTCCAATTGCCAGTTTGGGGCAACATTTTCTGAATACCGAGCCTGCATTTCCCAAGCAGCAATCTTATTTAGTTCCTTGTCCTGAAAAGGTTCGACAGTTTAAGTATAGGTATAAAAAGCTTGCTTCCGGCAAACCGTTAGTTGGTATTTCTTGGAGAGGAGGTAACAGGAAGAAAGAGTCACGAGACATTCCGCTTGAACAGTGGACCGATTTAATTGCTATGGGTAGATTTTGTTTTATTAATTTGCAATATGGTAATGTTACTAATGAGGTTCTGGATTTTACGACCGAGACTGGTATTTCTATCTATTCTGATGATCGGGTTGATTCTAGCAAGGACCTAGACGGTTTTATCTCACAGGTTGCAGCAATGGATTTGGTTGTTTCTGTTGCTAATAGTACTGCTCACGTTGCTGGCAGCTTGGGCAAGCCGGCGTTGATTCTTCTCCCACTTGTTCCAGATTGGCGTTGGATGATTAGTCGGGCTGACTCGCTGTGGTATCCCGAAGTCACTCTTCTGCGCCAGAGTAGGGTGGGGGATTGGGATGATGTTCTCCAGCATACCAAAATTGCTATAACCCAATTTGCGCTACCAGAGAAGGTTTCTTGAGGTGGTATGTTACTCTCGGCAGTTTGTATTAGTGTGTGAATATTATTGGATTTAGGTAGAACCTATCATAAGTATTGTTGAATTGTTTTTTTAATTAGTCTGGCTGAAGAATAATTGACATTTTTATATGGACATCAAAATTCTATCTAGAGAGGAATGGGATGCTCATCCTGCTGTGGAATTAGTTTGTCAAGGGTATAATGGCACAGCTCCAATTTATTGTCTGAAGACCGGCTGGTATTATGGGGCTTTAGGTATTCCTGTACTAAAGGATGGTTCAGTTTGTATTGATTTGTTTAAATGGCTCAGCAATGAGAAGTATAACCGATTTTTTGGGGCTCTAAAGACCATAGAATTACCAGACAGTACCGAGATTGTGGAAAACTGCTTTGTTTTTTATGGGAGTCGTGTGTATTATCATTTTATCGTGGATTTTTTAGGGACTCTGCAAATGCATGAGATTTCGTCGAGATTGATTGATAAAAAAATTCTCATTGATCGAGATTTGCCACTTGAATATAAAGAGATGCTTGTCGAAATTCTTAGCTTTTATGGATATAAAGTGGGTAATTTAGTTTCAACAAATGCAACGTTCTTCCCGTTTAGGAATGCATTTGTTCAATCGCAGCCGGCCATGGCTGATAAAATCAGGAACGTAAGAAACCTGATGAGCAAAATCGAGCTAGGTTCTGCTTCAGATTTAAGAAGGATTTTTGTGTTGCGAGGTCTAGTACGAAGGAGGATGCTGATCAATGAAAAAGAATTGGCATATATATTAGTCAAAGATTTTGGATTTTCGGTTATAAATTCAGGTAAACTAAGTATAAAGGATCAGGTCCGTTATTTTAGAAATGCGAGTTTTGTTGTTGGTGTACACGGAGGAGCACTTACTAACGCTTTGTTTGCAAATAATCTAAAGGCACTTATAGAGATTAACACTGTTATGTATCGTCCGCATCTGGCTGGTATTTCTTCGCTGTTAAATGCAAAGCATTTTTGCTTGAGGGCGAAACCCTTGGATCTCCAACAAGGGGCGACATATGATGAGTACGACCGGAACATGGAAGTAGATTTGCACACTGCTAAAGCATTTTTCCGGGATTTGTTTGATGGTAAATGGGTCTAGCTCTCTATGTATGATTTTTGCATTAGATCTACTTGCTAGCTCTTATGTGGCTGAGGTTCGGAGTATCAGTTAGTGGTAAAGGTGATGTTTGAACTAGACCATCGAAAAATTGGGGTTCCTGTTTCATGTACGATTTAGGGGTATTCCCCTTTAGGGTAGAATTAGTTGGAGCTTGGGTCGATCACCCTTTCATTTCAGGGATTCTACCAGGTTCTGTTGTTACAGTGAATGTTGTTAATGATTTTGAATCGAGGTCTGGGTTGGCGTCCAGTAGTAGAGATGTAGCAAAAAAACTTTGGCCGGCAGGAGTTCCTCTGGTTAATTTAGAGGGAAATTCTAAGTTATTATTTGATGCAGAGAATACACCGGAAAAGCAATATATCTCTGGTGCTGAAGATCATATTGGAATACTATATCCAGGAGTTACTCGGACTCAATATAATGGTTCTTATTGGCCAGAGGAGATAGAGAATACGCAAGACCCTTCTTTGGTTACCTGGTTGGAAAGTGTTATTAAGTTGATTCCAATTTCATCTAGAAAAGATAATTTTAATCCTCGTGCAATAGAAAATTTGGATGTGCCTTTAATTAAGCTTTTGTGTGAGAGTGGAAAGTTGTGTTGGGAATCTATACATAAGAAAGATATTTTGGGTTTTGGTGAGGCCATTAATAATTCATTTGAGGGGAAGACTGGAATTTTACCTTTGACATTAACTGAGGAAGTGGAAACAACTAGAAATATTTACTTAGGTAGTTCTTATGGAGTTGGTATCTCAGGTGCTGGAGGGGGAGGGTACCTAACAGTGATTACTGAAGAGAACATAGTAGAAAATGCAATTCAACCGCAGATTAGGATTCTTCCTCAAGTGTAACCATCTGAGGTGATAATTTTGCTATGAACAGGGATTTTGAAGATGGTTTTGATGAGCTATTTTGGCTCAGTGTGAAGAAAAGGTGTTTGTGTACAAGCTGAAAGTTAAGAACTACTTGGATTTTTGTAGTCTTAAATAATTTTGAAAGAGACTAAGTATAATGAAAACTCGAAATGATCGAGACCAATTGGTTGCAAATGGTGATTCGGCTTTGGATCGCCCGGTTGAAGAAATTACCATTGAGGACGCTTTGCAGCGTGCAGTTCGCTATCATAACACAGGAGATTTTGGGTATGCTGTTGAACTGTACACGCAGATTCTCGAGGCTTCTCCTAATCATCCAGAGGCAATGCATTTATTGGGTGTTCTTGGTAGCCAGTTTGGTCAACATGAAGAAGCAGTTAGTTTGATAAGCCAAGCGATAGAAAATTCGCCAAATCAACCGGTATACCATTGCAATCTGGGTAATGTTTTGCAAGCTCAAGGGAAATTTGAGGAAGCTAAACAGTCGTTTCAAAAATGCCTAAGTATCGATCCTAATATGGCGGAAGCCCATTATAATTTGGGTTGTGTTTTTGAACAACAGGATCAAGTTGAAGATGCTATTCAAGCTTATAATGAAGCCATAGTAGCTAATCCTCAACATGTTGGGGCGTATATAAACTTGGGTAATACTTTGCAAGGAAAATCAAAATTTGAGGAAGCTATTCAGGTTTATCAACAAGCTATAGGAGTTGATCACACGGTTGCGGAAGCCCATTATAATTTGGGTTGTGTTTTTGAACAACAGGATCAAATTAGTGATGCTGTTGAGGCATATCAAAACGCTATAGAGCGCAAGCCTGACTATATTGAAGCTCTTAATAATCTTGGTAATATACATAGGGTATTGGGAGATTTGACTGAAGCCAACCAAGCATATCAACAGGTGCTCAGTATCAATCCTGATGTTGGAGAAACACTATATAATCTGGGTGTAATTGAACAGAAACAGGGACAGATGGGTAAGGCTGTGGAATATTATCAACGTGCGGTTCAAGCGGGAGTATCGTTTACTAAAGCACATCTGAATCTTGGTTATCTCTTTAAAGAGAGGCGGGAACTGAATGAAGCGGTGCAAATTTATCGTCATGCTCTTGATATTGATTCCAGTGATCCTGAGGTACACATGGGGTTGGCGTCTGTGTTACTTCTACGAGGAGATTTCAAGGAAGGTTGGGAAGAATACGAATGGCGCTGGGAATTAGAAAGTCTACTCCCATTTAAACGAGATTTAATCCAACCATTTTGGGATGGCTCTCCACTTGATGGTAAGATAATACTGTTGTATTCTGAGCAGGGATTTGGTGATGCTATTCAATTTATAAGGTATGTCGACCTCATTGGCAACTCTAGTACCAGCATAATCATTGAATGTCAACCGGAACTAGTTACGTTGTTTGAGGCTATGGATAGTATTAATCAGGTTATACCTAGAGGCGAAACTCTTCCCGATTATGATGTACATGCTCCTTTACTTAGCTTGCCCCGCCTCTTGAACACAGATTTAGACACAATTCCTAATCAAGTGCCTTATTTATCCCCATCAATACTGGAAACGACGATTTTGGATGATCCGTCTAAGTTGAAAGTTGGTATTGTCTGGGCTACGGAGTCGGAGAGTGAAGTCGAAAACTGGCTAATGTTTGCCTCTGCTAGTAGATCCATTGAACTTCTGGACTTTGCTGCATTATTTGATTTTGAGGCTTGTCAGTTTTATAGTCTGCAGTTCGATTCAGCTAGAACTGATATCATCATCTATGATCTTGAAGATAAAATAATAGACCTGGGGGGATCGTTCGATAATTTCGACGACACTAGAGCAGCTATTATGCAACTTGATTTGGTGATCAGCGTTGATACTGCAGTTGCTCACTTGGCTGGTGCTTTGGGTAAACCCGTATGGACTTTATTGCCTACTGTAGCCGACTGGCGTTGGCTGTGTGATCGGTTTGATTCTCCATGGTATCCAACCATGAAACTTTTTCGACAGGAAGAAGCTGGGAATTGGGATACGGTCATTCAAAATGTGGGGATAGAGCTAACTCAGTTGGTAGAAAAGAGGTCTCTGCAATTATCGGAAACGCAAGTTTATAGTATGAAGGAGGCTATGCAGTTGATTGGTATTAGTCCTAGCACTTATAGAAATTGGGAGCGACGTGGATTGGTCCCTTTAGTACAGAGGAATCCTAGAAATAAGAGAAGGTGTTTTACCGAGGAAGATATTCGATATCTGCAGGGATTTGTGAACCAAAGACGGAATTCGTAGGCAGCATAATTAAGGATAATTGCATTTTTTCATTACTCGCTCCTTTTAATTTTCAAAGTTCGCAACAGTTGGAATTGCGTCCGTCCGAAGCGCATTTGTACCGTTCTTAAGTGGAATTGCCCTTTTGGATTCTCTATCGAAAAGACATTCAGTGAGTTTTTTTGGTTTAAAGTTGTTTTTTTTCTAAAGTCAAGTTTGAAGTTGTCGATGATAGCTAATGTGGCTTCTAGGATCAGGAATGAAAAGGACTCCGTAGCAACAAGAATTAAGCAGGATTTTTTGCGCAAAACTTTAATTTTAATCCTAATATGAGAGGAAGTAATTGAATGGCATCTATTAGAACGAACCTACAAGCGAGTTTGATATCCCGCCAGCTGTCCAATATCAATCGTCGTTTTAGTACCAACCTTGAAAGGTTGTCTACTGGGTTAAGGCTTAATCGGCCCGATGATTCTCCCGGGCAATATGGTGTTGTCAGTTTTCAGAGACAACAGATTCAGGCCCTTGGTCAAGGCGTAATCAACGCTCAGAATGCTGCAGGTTTTTTGCAAACGGCTGAGGAAGGTATTAACTCTTTAATCGATGTGTTGAATCAGGCGTTTGACTTGGCTGTTACTGCTGCCGATGCTACTCTTACCACAAGTCAGCGTCAGCAGGCTCAAGATGAAATGACGATGTTGATGACTGCTAGTGATGGCTCTTCAGAACTAAATCAGATCCTGAAAAATGTCAAGTACAATGGCCAAACACTCTTAGCTGATTCAAATCAGGCTGCAGCTGTACAGAATGCAGCACTAGGTAATGTTGGTGGTGGTCGTGAAAGTAGCACAGTTAAAGGTGGCGATTTGCAGCAGCTTATCTATGTGAAAGCAGGGGTTGCGGATAGTAGCAATACGGTTGTCGTTTCGGCTGCAACTGGTTCAACTGCTGGAGCTGTAGCTACTTCTCTCACAAGCTCATCATTTGAATTACTTACGACAGCGGCTGCTGCAGGGCTTCAGTCGAACGCAGGGATGCTTGGGTTGACCAACACGGGGAACAATATCAATAAATCTTCTGGTTTGATCATTGCGATCAATAGCGATGATACTACTGATTTTAGGGTTGGTGATACCTTAGAACTCAAGTTGGATGATTTAGATACGGCTGGTAACGTTACTGCAACATATCGAGATGAAGTGGTTGTGGTAGAGATTACTGGAGCATCTATGGGTACATCGATTAAGAATGCGGCATCAATTACAGTAATCAATTCTGGTGGTCTGACTACAGCGCTTAACGCGGTTTCCACAAAGACTATTCAGACTGGCGGTGTGTCAAGCAATCAAGCCTTTACTGTTAGTCGAGTTCCAACGACGTTTTTGGTCGATTCTACTGGAGCAACAGTTAAGTCTGCCAATACCTTTGATTTTACTCCGGCAGTTAGTGCTGTGGCGGTTCGTGAAGTATTGCATGTGGGTGTCAAGCTTCAGCCAACGGGTGAAACCAACACTACTGCAGCTACAGTGAATCGTGTTAACCTGAGTTTTGTTGGGAACGATGCAG
>PAQF01000013.1 GCA_002709695.1 Candidatus Poribacteria bacterium | reverse complement strand
TCATGACTAAAACAGTCTTCTACCTTGAATACATGGTTCATAAGACACTCACTCTCCTCGATGTTTGTTGACCCATTAATCCAAGTTGTCACAACAATCCTTTAATCATACCACCATCAACTTGAATGGTCGTACCAGTAATATAACTGGCACGTTCAGAAGCCAGAAAAACCACCAGATTAGCAAATTCATGTGGGTCTCCAATCCGACCGAGCGGAATATTTTGGGTCATATTCTCAATAGCTTCGTCAAACGTAATACCTGCTTCCTCTGCTCGTACGGTTGCTAACTGCTGAATACGGTCAGTGAATATAATCCCTGGACAAACATTATTAATAAGAATATTTTCAGGAGCTAGTTCAGTAGCCAGCGTCTTAGCAAACCCGATAACACCAGTTCGAGCCATATTGGATAGCATTAACCCCTCAACTGGCTGTTTAACAGAAACTGAGGTCAAATTTATAATGCGACCACCACCACGTGCGCGCATGCTAGGCACCACTGCTCGTGTCAAATTAATAGTACTCATCAGGTTCAAATTCACGGCATCCTGGTAATCTGTAACATCCAGATCATCGAACCTTCCAGCCCTAGGACCACCTGCATTATTAACTAAAATATCAATTCCACCAAAATGTTCGATACTAACTTGAATTAGATTCTCAACATCATGAGGATCACTCACATCCGCTGCCATCGACATAACCTCAGAACCAGTGTTTTCACGGATCTCAGTTGCAGTAGCTTCAAGTGCCTCTGTGTTCCGTGCACAAACAACAACCGCAGCACCTTCCTCAGCCAGACCGTGTGCAATCGCTCTACCAAGGCCCTTGCTAGACGCACCAATAACAGCTACTTTGTTTCTAAGTCCAAGTTCCATAGTTTCTCCTTGCTCAATTCGAGGTTGTCGCCAACCCACAGGATGTTAAAAATATAATCTACAATCGCAAATCAATCAATATCAGGTATTTCGAGAACTCACAACGGATATTCTTAGTACCATTGAGACTTATCTACTATATTGCGTAAGGGTTGGCCTTCAGCAAAACGCTGAGCATTATCTAGCAACAAAGCAAACCAACGATCAGAGATATTCTCTGCATCTTTCACCGCAATGTGAGGAGTTAGTAGAACATTCGGTAACTTCCACAACCTATGATCTTCGGAAAACGGCTCAGTTTCAAAGACATCCAACGCACATCCTGAAATCTGACCACTTTCTATGGCTTGAGTCAGATCCTCAATCTTAGTGGTAGCACCCCGCCCAATATTGATAAAATAAGATGTTGGTTTCATCAACTTGAATCGTTGAGCGTTCCACATTCCTTCCGTTTGGGGTGTATGGGGGACAGTAACAATCACAAAATCAGCTTTCGGCAATAATAAGTCCAGATCTTCAGGAGAGTGTTTTTCAACTTCAGCTACTTCATACTCCCATCGAACATCAATACCCAGTACACACATACCGAAAGCACGACAAAGCCGAGCAGTCTCATGGCCTATACCACCGACACCAACAATTAGTGCTGTTGCTTTAGTCAAATCAATATATTGACTTTTTTGTGCTGAAGTATCCCAACGTTGATCAAGTTGAGCTCCCACATAGTAAGGTAAACCACGGGCTAAAGCTAACACATACATCAGAATATGCTGACCGATATGGTCATTATAGACACCTCGAGGATTACAAATCTCCACTGGATGATCAACCAATTCTTGATAATAGAACCCAGGTTTGGGTCCTGCTACCGGACTCTGTAACCAACGCAACTTTTGAGCTAATGGCAACATTTCAGGAGGCACCCAACCAAAAACAGCATCTGCATCAACCAGTTCATTACGAGTTTCCACCTCTGTTTCAGGTAAAATAACTTGATATTGTGAAACTCGTCTTATAATCTCTTTTGCCCATTTCCGAGTCCGCTCACTCTGCGGAGGCATCATCACCAATTTCGGCATCTTTTCATCTTCCTCTTAACTTATAAATGATAGGTTGTTACACCTATCTTTATTCTATCCAAAAATCAAAAAAAACAGAATTACAAATCCTCACATTACTTTCATTAGTAAAATTCTGCAACCAACACAACATTTCATCGTAATTCGGATTTATCAACTGATTTCACAGATCACTTCAGTAACTCATCCTAATCGAAACTCATTCACTGACTAAGAGAAGTCTTTGGTGGCCGTTGCGGAGACATGGGCTGAATAATTCGCAATCTTTCTGGGGTCAGACGTTGTAGAAGTTCACCCGAAGTTTGAAAATTAAATCGTTCTCGTACAAACCGAGGTGAGTACCGATAAACTACTGTTCGCCGATAGCCAGAATTAGTACGCTCTGCAGATCCATGCGTGATAGCATCAGTAAACATCAGCACGTCTCCCGCTTTCAGGTAAATCTCCTTAGTAGCAAAAGCTGTCCCCGCAGGTTTTCCAGTGATCCCATCATAGACCAACCCTTTCCCGTTACTTTCCAACCGAGGATGAATCTCTGTACAACGATGACTACTTGGAACCAACACAGGTCCCCCATCACCGGGCCCAATATCATTGAGCGCCATCAGAACGTTGATCTGACCGACCATCCATTCGCCCGTGTTTTCTTGGCGAAAAGTCAAATAACTCAAAGGAACATGTCCTCCACAATGAATATGGATATAGCCACCAGTACCCCTTACGGTAATAAAATTCTCATGAATTGACAGCCCATTGACTACCGAGTTGACGTATTTTTTGACCAAACTAATCCAAGAAGGATGATCAATCAACTTTTCAAAAACCTCCCCACCTTCGATGACATTTTGAAAATTAACACCATTCTCAATATTGTAGGTGTGAGTTTGGATATTACCAATCCAGCGACTTCTATCCTGCCCATTTTCTCCTTCTTCGATCCAAGGATTTTCTATGTATTCCCAATGATCATCAATCCACTGATTTATCAGTTGCAAATCTTCATTGCAGATAGCACCTTCCAAAACTAAGTACCCTTGTAAATCAAACAGATAATCCTGAACTTTTTCTTCCATATCCTTTGCCCTCGGCCATTTAATTGATAAGAATATTCCCCACTAGGAGCCACATCCATTAGTTAAACTCTGGCAGACCTTTTATACACAAGACTTAGAACTACGCAGTGCCCATACCAAACTGATTAAGAACTAACTTAATCAGTAACCGCGAGGCATTATCCACATCCCAACCATTTTAACCATTAACTTTCCCAACACTAAAAGCTTTAGTTCCCTTCAATAAATCCAGATTCGTATGGTTCCTTGCTAACTAACTGACTACTCATTCCCCCATCAGCAAAAATATTTGCGCCAGTGATGAAAGCACTACGATCACTGAGGAGAAAAACCGCTAACTCACCAATCTCCTCTGGTTCAATAGGACGACCAATAGGAATGTTGGATTTCCAATAAGATATACACTCATCTTGGTCAGGAGCTGCATTCAAAACATCCTGCCAGATTTGGGTATTCAGCAAACCAGGCGAAATAGCATTCACTCGCAGATTAACCGAAGCCAATTCAATTGCCATACTCTTACTCATGCCAATCATTCCCCATTTCGCAGCGTCATAAGGCCCAGCACCAGAGATTGCAGCATGCGAATGAACACTAGATATGTTGACAATACTGCCTCCAACAGGCGTTTGAACTAGCATCTGTTGGCATACTTTCTGAGTCAGGAAAAAAACTGCACGTAGATCAACACTAATAACCCGATCCCAGTCAGCTGAGGTTGTATCCAGAAATGGTTTCACAAAATTGACACCTGCATTGTTAACTAAACCATTAATTTCCCCAAACGTTGCCAGCGCTTCTTGGACTAAGTTATCCAACGCCTTATCATCCGCAACATCACAATGAACTGCTAAAGATTCACCATCGAGATCATTAGAAACATTTTCAGCCGCATCACCTCGAATATCTGCAACCACAACTTTGGCCCCCTCTCTACTACAAACTTGGGCAATACCTTCCCCCAGCCCTCCACCTGCTCCCGTAACAACAATAACTTTTTCCTTCAGTAACATGGGCCCTCCCTCGCATATTGGTTAGAACACTTTCAATAAGTCGTCACTCTACAAGCTAAATGAATCTATTCCACTGGCTGCAATAATGTTTTTATTCCACTTCTTTGTTCAAAACTATCAAATGCCTTTCTCCAATCATCAACCCCAAAAACATCAGTGATTAATGGTATCGTTTGGACCGTACCATCCGCGAGAAGACGAAGGGCTTTTCTCCAAGACTCTGGAGTGCTAGCAAAACTTCCAGTTGCAATCAATTCTTTGTAGCAAAGCTGATCGAGATCCCAACTAACCGCATGGCCGAACAAACCAATTTGAACATACCGCCCTTGTCGACGAACCAAGTCAATTAGTTGCATAGCAGCTGGACCAGCACCAGAACACTCATAAACAATATCAGCCCCTAATCCTTCATTGGTAATCTGGCCTACCAAATCCAGCGGATCCTGTTGCTGCACATTCAGTGTATAATCTGATCCAAGTTTCTCTGCTAATTCAAGGCGTTGCTGGTCTGCATCCGTCCCCAGCGTTACCACTGTAGCACCAGATGATTTGAGAACCTGTAAAGTCAACAGACCAATAGCACCAGGACCGGCAATAACTGCCACATCACCTGACGTAACTGTCGGACGCTTTTCCAATACACCATTCACGACACAGGCTAAAGGCTCGGTTAAGGCACCAGCCTCAAAACTAACATTTTCAGGCAAAAGATGAATGTTAGCTACAGGTACAACAAGATATTGGGTAAAACCGCCATTCACTCCTGAACCAATTGAGAGCCGCTTCAAACACAAATTAGTATAACCATCACGACAATAAGCACAAACACGACAAGTGGAAAAATAAGTCTCGGTTGTAACCCGGTCTCCAATCTGATAATTGTCAACCTCTTCACTGATCTCAATAATCTCGCCAGCTACTTCATGTCCAAGAACAACTGGAGGAAAGGAAGGATATTCATCTTTATAAATATGCAAATCGGTCCCACAAATTCCTGCAGAATGAACTTTAATTTTAACCTGTCCTGCTTGTAATCTAGGTTCATCAATGTCTCGCAGTTCAATATTTCCAAATCCCGAAGAGACCTTCATCACAGCTTTCATTACTAACCTCTAAAAATAGACATGGAGATTTGATCCAATTAACGAACTAAACTAAAAGTAAACCCCTACATTTCACAACAAACGAAGTGGGTCTTCAATAAACTCAACTAGTGTTCGCAAAAACTCAGCAGCTCTAGCACCATCAACAACTCGGTGATCACAAGATAAAGTCAAGGAAAGCATTGATTGTACAGACGGCTGGCCATCAATAGCAACCACTCGATCAGTAATACTGCCCAAAGCCAAAATAGCAGCTTGAGGAGGGTTGATAATAGCACTGAACGCATCAACTCCATACATACCCAAATTGCTAATAGTAAATGTTCCATGCTGCATATCCTCCAAAGACAAATCTCCCACCTGAGCTTGATCGATCAGTATCTGTCTACGACTGGCTAGATCTTGCAATTTCAACTGATCAGTTTGGTGGATCACAGGAACAACTAGTCCATTTTCAATAGCCACAGCTAAGCCAATATTAATCTCATCATTAAGAACAATCTGTTCATCTTCCCACTTCCCATTCAGTCGCGGATATTGACATAATGCAGCAGCCGCCACTTTCAACAGCAAGTCAGTATAAGTGATTTTTTGGTCTAAGTGTTTTTGGGTCTGCTCACGCCAACGTGATAGCTGACCCGCATTTGCTTCCATAGACAGAAAAAAATGGGGTACTGTCGTCCAACTGCTGGTTAACCGTTGCACCATCACTTGCCACGAACTGCTAACAGCTAGACTTTGGATGGTATCCGATGTCAGATTGGACGAAACAGATTTCTCTTTCTGATGTTTGGCAACATCCAAGACATCAGTAGCCAGAATAGCTCCTTCCGGTCCACTTCCACTGATATCATTTAAAGCTAGATGATTCTCTTTAGCTAATCTGCGTGCTTTAGGAGACGCCAAAGTAGTCTTATCACTGACTTCACTTGAAGAAATTGGATGCGAAGCAATTGGCGATCGTGCTGCCAAATATGCTAACACGTCTGCTTTATAAATACAGGAATCGGCAGGCTTCACTTGCGTTAGATCTAGCTGATGCTCTACAGCAATCCGCTGAGCCAGAGGACTAACTGAGACTTCAACTTGTTCAATTGGTTCAGCTAACCTGACCGAATCCTCTGGCTCTGCATTGGATAAGTCAGAGGTAATTGTAGTCGGTTCATCGGTTCCCAAAATCTGCGCTACGGTTTGCCCAACAGGAATTTCATCTCCCGGATCAGCTACTATATGACTGAGGATACCAGAGGCGGTGGCTTCAACTTCTACGATGACTTTATCTGTTTCAATTTCCATCAGCGGTTCTCCCTCCGCAACCAACTCCCCTTCAGACTTTAGCCATTGTAATAATACGCCTGTTTCCTGAGACATACCAAGAGCTGGCATGATCACATCTTCAGCCACGATCAACTCCTTAATTTATTTTTTCTTCTAGAACAGAATTGTAGCACACAAATTTCATATTTCCATTTTTATTAGATAACAAGTAATTAAGAATCTCTATTACTCGGTTCTCTAGCCCATGAAACCTATTGAAAGAATCAAAAGTCTGGGATTTTTTGATAAGTATTAAAACCATTTGTTTGATCTTGTCCACGCAAAAGGTAAATATGGTGTTGATGGTTCCAATCATCAACATGGTGTCTAACATCAGCTGGCATATAACGCATAGTATAGCCGCAACGACGCCTCCCTGATTTGTTTGGATTAGAAGCATGTGCAGTAAAAGCATCATGAAAATGACATTCACCAACTTCCAGTTCCAAGTCAACGCCCTCAGACCGATTAAGATCCTCATTAATAATCTCTCGACCAAATAAATGTTTTTCTTTATCAACATCCTCGTACTGCAGGTCCTTTTTCTCATGACTTTCAGCAATAACTCTCATACAACCATTATCAACAGTAGACGCGTCTACTGCCAACCACATCGTGATAACCCGCATTGGTCGAAGCCTATTTCCCCAATAGACACCATCTTGGTGCCATGGCACTGCTAAACCATCTCTAGACCGCTTACTAATAAAATGACTTGACCATAGAACAATATTAGAACCAATAAAACATTCAATCACATCCAGCACAGCGGGATGTGTTAGGTATTGAAACAAGAAGGGATTAGTAAAATGCGGCACATCCATCTGTTCAGAGCGCTTTCCTAATGGGAGATTAGCAATCATCTGATCAACATAGTCACGCAATGTATCCAACTCACTTTTTGTAAAGATCCTACCAAATTTCAAATACCCATTTTCGTTATAGAAACCAACCTGTTCTTTCGTTGGAATCGGCGAAATTTCCCAACCTTTATCTAAACTTGACATAGTATATCCCCTCTTAAATTCCCCCTAAGCCATCAACTGCTTTAGAAAGCTACCGCTTTGTACCAGAGAAGCCCGACGCCTTTCCAATGTCTCTTCGTAGGCCCGATCTTCCACCTCTATACACACAGCACCCTGATAACCAACATCGCTTAAGACAGAGAAAAACTGTCCCCAATTCACATCACCCAACCCGGGCAACTTTGGTGTATGATATTCTAAGGGATATCCCAGAATGCCGACTTCATCAAGCCGGTGCCGATCCACCCTAACATCTTTAGCATGTAAATGAAAAATCTTTTCGGAAAATTCACGTAATGGTTTCAAATAATCAATTTGCAACCACACCAAATGGGAAGGATCGAAGTTAAGCCCAAAATTCGGGCTTGGTATCTCCTCAAACATTCGTCGCCAAATGACGGGAGCATAAGCCAAGTTTTTACCACCAGGCCACTCATCTTTTGAAAACAACATTGGGCAATTCTCAATAGCAATACTAACATCATGATCCTCAGCAAATTTTATCAGAGGCTGCCATGTTTCCCTGAATCGCAACCAATTCTCCTCAATTGAGCGAGTCCAATCGCGACCGATAAAAGTGTTGACAACTTCAACGCCAAGCAATTCAGCGGCTAAAATAACCTGACGAATATGATTAACGTAGACTGCTGCTTCCCTAACATCCGGAGCTAGAGGATTTGGATAATACCCTAGACCACTAATACTTATGCTATTAGCAGTAACTAATTCTTTAATCTGCTTTGCTTGATCTGACGTTAGATCTACAACATCAATATGAGTCACTCCAGCGTAACGTCTTTCAGCACCCCCTTTTGGCCAACACATTAATTCTACACAGGAAAATCCAGACGATGAAGCAAACTCCACAACCTGTTGCAAAGATAAATCCGGAAAAATTGCGCTTGCAAATCCGAGTTCCACGATACTTCTCCTTAATAATATCCAAAGTTGATAGTCTTACCTATTTACTTCTAAGACAACTCACTCAGCTTCCATCATTGATCCTATAACCTGAGTACCATATCATGCAAAACACATCAGAAAAACAGAGATTACCTTACTAATTAATTGATATAATTAAAATTCTATATGTGGGATCACTTGTCTATATAAGCTTGGATTCCCCAACCAAATATAACTTTTAGAAAAAGCTACTATGTGGTACACTCACGTCTCCTGAGTCAATTAGTCCCTGCTTCCATCTAAATATAATACTGCTACTTGCGTTAACACGCTAGTTAAACTTCCCATAGGAGGAAAATGTGGAAAAACTTTTTTTACCACGGGATTTCTCATGAAACTCTCACTATCTGTCCGAGTAGCCGAAGCACCTAAATCAAAGAAAGACACAATCCGTTCTTTCGACGAAGTTGCTGAAATAGCGTCGAAAATTGGTTATAAATCTGTTTGTATGCGCGCGTCTCAGGCAGGAATACAAACAGCTCTCCAACAAATCATCTCTGCGAGGGAAAAAACCCGGGAACTTGGGTTAACAGTCTCAATGGTCACTGGGGACTTCCCTATTCCAATTAATAACGATCAAGGACCTGATGCCTTACGAAATATTACTCCTTATTTAGAATTGGCTGTGTTGTTAGGATCAGACCTAATCCGAATTGCTATGAAAAAGGAAGAAGATATCATCTGGGCACAACGTGCATCTGACGAAGCGAATGAACGCAACATTAAGTTAGCACACCAATCACATACTCTCAGCCTATTCGAAACGGTAGATGGATCACTCGATGTGCTCAATCGTGTAAACAGATCTAACTTTGGTCTCATCTATGAACCTGCCAACCTCGACCTATGCGGTCAAGATTACGGAATTAAAACAATTAAGAAGTTTGCACCTTATCTTTTCAATGTATACCTTCAAAATCACATCCAACATCCAAAAGGCAGAGTACCCGCTAAAACGTGGATTAGTGGGAACACTCCATACGACCCAATTCGTTTACAAGATCGAAACGGCATCGATTTCCCCCTTGTTTTTCAAGGATTAGAAAAAATTGGATATAATGGTTATATCACAGTTCATCAAGCTTTTGCAGACATCATGACTCCGGAAGATGCAGCTCAGCAGAGCTTTGATTATCTTATCCAACTCGCTGATTTTGAAGTTTAAGCTAGAATTTGAATAGCACCACAAATCTAAAACCTCAAAGCAAAACACATGAAAAGAGATTAACCTTCATACTTTGAGTCAATCACTAGTTAATAATATAGAGGCAAACATACGGTGTCGCGTTTAAAATACGCTCTAATTGGTTGCGGGCGACGGGGAAAAGTACATCTCGAAATAGCAACAGCACTAAAGGATACTTTTCAAATTGTAGCTGTTTGTGACGCCCATTACGAATCAGCAGAGAACGAAGCCACCAAAGTTGGAGCCAAGCCTTATAGTGACGTTCGAAAAATGGTCGAACGTGAAAAACCAGACATCTGTGATGTCGTTGTTCCAGTGGAATTACACCACATCGTCTCTTGCTACCTCTCAGAATGTGGCATTCATCACAACGTGGAAACTGGCCTCGCCCCCACACTTGGTCTGATGGACTTGATGATAAACAAAGCAAAAAACAACAATATAAAGTTGCAAACTTCTGAGAATTTTCCGTTTGTACCGGTTGAGCAGTTCGTCTGCCACCTAATTCAATCTGGCACCATAGGCAAGGTTCATAAATGCTATAGGCTATTTTCAACAATGGGTTATCATGGCCTTGCGGCCATGCGGTGTCGTATGGGTGCTAAACCAATTGCCGTCAGTAGCATTAGCCATACAATGCCGGTTATCCCATATAGCGATAGTGCCAAGCGAAATTTTGACACCGAAAGATTGGAATTCTATACAGTCGATTTCGACAATGGAGGAATTGGCGTTGCTATGGTTGGCAATAAAAATGGCTGCTTGGGTCGAAACACGCTGGTTGGTTTCGAAACATGTGGGGAACGAGGAACAATCGTAACTAATGGGAATCAAAGTACAACAGGCAATGAAACTATTAATGTTTGTACTGACGACGATATAAATCAACATACGGCAAAAGCTAAAACTTACCCATTCCAACGGGAGTATAGCAAAAAAAATATCCTGCAACGGATATATGTTGAATTGCCAAAATCATTGGGTGGAACAATAGAGTGGCATAATCCTTATCTTGGCACGAAAATTCTGGAAAATAACATTTCGCTTGCCACAATGCTAACAGGCATAGCGAGAGCAGTTCAAGAAGACCAAGATCCACTATGGACAGGCGAGATGGGGCGTGAAGACCAAGAAATGATTATCGCTGCACATCGATCAATCCAGATGAATCGACAACCGATTAAACTACCTATCTCGATTGATCTCAGTGAAGAGGAAAGGTTCGATCAACAATTCACACAACGATTTGGCGTTCACCCTCGCGAGGATCTCAATCAAGCTCTAACCGTAAATTTTAAAGCTCGATAACCAATAACTCAGACTGTCATAAATTCAGGAGAAAAAAATGATCAAACATCGAGTCGGCGTTATCGGCGCCGGTGGCATTGGAAACAAACACGTATCAGGTTTAGTTGACTTCGATCATGTCGAACTAGTATCAGCATGTGATATCTCCGAAGAAACACTTAACGAATTCAAGGAAAAATGGGAGAGTACTTGGCCAAACATTTCGCTCTATACCGACTACACCCAAATGCTGACGCAAGAAAATTTGGATATTGTAACGATCGCCACACCCGACAACCATCATGCCGATCCAGTAGTTAAAGCAGCTAATCTGGGTGCAAAAGGAATCTTTTGTGAAAAACCCATGGCTACTACCTTGACTGATGCAGACCGAATGCTTGAAGCCATCGAAAAAAATAATTGCCTACTGTCCATTGACCATACACGCCGCTTTACATCGCTATGGCACCATATCAAAAATGAGATTATTGCAAACGGCGAAATTGGTGAATTACAATACATCACCGGTACGCTCAGTGGCAAGCGAGCTTCAATTTTTCGTAATGGAACCCATCTAATCGATGCGCTGTGCTATTTGGCTGATTCAGCACCAGATTGGGTCTTCGCTGAACTAGAAACAGGATACGAAAATTACACGGAATACGGTGGTGACGGTGGACGGGATCCGAAACTTGAACCGTCAGCTAGCGGCTATATTCATTTCACAAATGGTGTTCGTGCCTTCTACACTGGCACGTCTAAGAATACCGCTGGGCCTAAATGGAGATTCGAAATCATGGGGAGTCAAGCCTATATCCAAATAGAAAAAGGGGCAAAGATTTTCCGAAAAGATTCGATTGAGGAAATTAAGCCGCCAAAATGGGAAATAGAAGGAATTGCGGCCGGAACTACAGATCTAGTTCTCGCTATAGATGAGAATCGGGAAGTCGCCTCACCAGCAAAAGAGGCACATCATGTAGTCGAAATTATTCATGGGTTCCTCAAATCTCAGCAAGATGGAAACACAAAAATCCACCTTCCATTAACACGCCCCTAAGTTTCGCAGAGGAAGCTATAATGGCAAAATTCAACGTCGTCGTAAATCAAAGAACGTTATTGGTTGTTGATGAAGAGACAAAACGGTGTCTTGGAGGACTGGGATCTAACGCTTGGCGAACGTTTGTTTTCCCTCTCTACACCCCCGGTGGACACACTGTAATCCAAGAATACCCGTTCGACCACCCATTCCACAACGGTTTTTTTGTTGGACAGGTCATCAAAGTCGGAGATCGAGAAAGCCTATTTTGGCATCACAATGATGGAAAAAACCGTCCAGAAGGAGGTAAAGTTGTTAATTCAAAATCTCCCGAAGTTAGATTACACTCCCACGGGGTCATTTTTAGATTGAAGCATATCTGGCAAGACGGAAATGGTCTACCAATGATCGACGAAATCCGTACTGTTAACATGTATGCTACTGGCGATGCGACTATCTGTGAAATGACCAGCGAGAAAATATCAACCTACGGTGACACTGAGTATCCACAGACCAAGTATGCGTCAATCGGAATCCGTGTTGAGCCTCGATTACTTCCAGTCATGGGGGGAGTAATCATAGCCGACAATAACCGAAAAGGTCACGCAGAGATAGTTCAAGAACAAGATTCAGATTTTGTGGCTTATGAAAATGATTTATCAGATTATGGTCGATTTGGGGTACTAATGACCATCCTCAATAAAGGCATCCGAGGACCATGGTTTATTCGAGACTACGGCATGGCNTTGTTTAANCCAACTCGGCGNCANACAATTCNAGTACCNCANGGACAATCTTGGNCCANAAGNCTACGGGTGGTTGCCTACGANGGCCCATTGACNCAAGAACGCGTATCAGCTTGGATCAAAACACCATANGTNCCTCTATAATCTCAACAAAGACTTAATANATGAAAACAACTGTAGTCGGTAGTTATCCTATNCCAGANTGGCTTAAAAGTTGTCCAAATGAAGANACTCTAATCGATGCGACNACAGTCGTAATCCAAACTCAACTTAGGATNGGTATCGATNTNATTTCAGATGGNGAATTGTTGCGTTGGAATTTAGCAANTAACACACCAAGNGGGATGGCNGAACGTTTTGTAGTACCAATGTCAGGTATCAGNACNGATNTATCGAGATCCGAACTAGAGGAATTTCAGNCACGNCCAGACANTAACTATCGNAAAAANCCAGCAGGTATCGTTACAGAGAAGTTGGGAGAGGGAATACTCAATCTCGAACATGATTGGTCACGCATTCGACATTTGACNGACANCCCTTTTAAGTTTACNGTAACCAGCCCCTACATGTTAGCTAAAGTTGTTTCCAATAAATACTATGCCAGCTTAACTGATTTGGCATTTGCGTTTGCAGATATTCTGGCAAATCAATTAGCTCGCATCGACGCAACTGTGATTCAAATTGATGAGCCCAACCTAACAGGACATCCCGAAGACGGTCAAATCGCATCTCAAGCAATTAATCGCGTACTAGCTGCAATTGAAGGTGAGAAGAATGTCCACCTATGTTTTGGAAATTATCACGGGCAAACCATCCAAGACAGCAGTTACAAGCAGCTAATCAGTTTTATGAATCAGTTGAACTGCGATTGTCTCACTCTAGAACTTACCCGCCGATCAAAAGATGAAATACGCCATCTGTGCGATGTTCAGCCGAAAACCCAATTCGGAATTGGTGTCGTTGATGTCAAAGACCTGCAGATCGAAAACCCAGAACAGATAGCACATAGGATTGAAGATATTACCGAAATCCTAGGCCCTGAACGAATTGCTTATGTAAATCCGGATTGCGGACTCCGGATGCTTCCTCGAACCGTTGCTGAGGGAAAACTCAAGGCATTAGTCGCCGGCAAAAATCTTTATAATGGTACCACCAACAACTGAAATTAAAGGAAAAACATGTCAAAAGGAACGATTTATCCATCAGAATCTCTCACTTTTAAAGACGCAAGAACAGGGGCTGAAATCCGGCAAGTAACTACTACCTTCGCCTTGCACCACCATCCATTTTTCATTATCCCTGCCTACGACGATGAAATGAAGCGGCTGATTTTCGTTTCACATAGAACAGGCACCCCACAAATATTTGCTGAAATCCGTGCTACTGGCGAACTAATGCAGTTGACAAATCGAGATGATCTTAGTGAGTGGTCAGTCCATCCAGCCCACAATGGGCACTATGTCTTTTTCACTGCAGGGACTAGCGCCTGGCGTTTAGACCTAGAAACACTGGAAGAAATAGAATTGGTCAACTTCGCTGCGACACGGATGCGCGAAGAAGGTATGGTAGGGGCAGCCATGGGAACAACAGCCTTAAGCCATAACGATCAGTGGTGGGCTATTCGCTACAATGTCGGTACAGAAGCAGCATTATCAATAATTGATACCGAAACTGGTATGTATGAGACAATACTACAACGGGATAGCATTGGTCACCTACAGTTTTGTCCAGACGATTCCAATATACTCTACTACGCAGGTCCTTTAACCGATAGAGTTTGGGTAATTAATCGGAACGGAGAAAACAACCGACGTCTATATGCTAGAAACGCGGAGAAAAATGAGTGGATTACCCACGAATCATGGATACCAGGAACTCGGGAATTGGCTTTCGTTGATTGGCCTAACGGAATCCGCTGTATCAATGTGGACACAAATCAAGAGCGGCAAATAACCTCATTCAACGCCTGGCATGCAATCTGTAACCCTCAAGGGACTATGATGGTAGCAGATACTAACTTCCCTGATATTGGTATTCAGATCTTTGACCCGAGAGATAATGAAGGAAAGCCAAAAACAATCTGTTATGCGGATGCAACCTCGGTCGGCGAACACTGGGCCGAACCATTTCCTTATGCCGATGGACCAATTAAGGTTTACGCTCCCCAACACACCCATCCACATCCATCATTCAGTCCAGACAGTACACACATTGTCTTCACCTCAGATCGCAGCGGCAGCGGACACGCTCAAATCTACGAAGTGATGGTACCGACGGAAATATAATAAAAGAACAAACTTGTAGAAGCTGGAACCTTTATTCTAATGTGAGGTACACCACCGAGCAGACCGTAAATAATCAACAGATACTTCTGTTGCTTCCTTAGTTCCAATTCGCTCAAGTGCTTGCAAGGAAAATGCACGCACAAAATGGTTCTCATCATATAATGCCTCAGATAGCGCAGGCAATGCGGCTGATGCATGTTCCCCAATTCGTGCCAATGACAGAGCAGCATTTCGACGAATGAGACCGTCATCATCTGTCAACCTTTCAGCCAGCGGTATCACGCCAATATCTGTAGTCTGAGTAATTGTACCAAGAGCCTCAGTCGCATGATTTCTGACATCCTTAGACTCATCATTCAAAATTCCTATCAAGTCGGCAGCTGCCTCTTGCGCATCAAAACCAAGATCACCAAGTGCATCAGCAGCACGAGCTCTTACCTTTTCATCTTTATCACGCAGAACTTCAGTTAAATATGGAACTGCTGATCGCCCCATCGAATTGAAAGCATAACCGGCATTTCGACAAGCAACCTCATCTTTTCCTTTCAAAGAATCCATGACGACAGAAGACGCTTGACCACCAATGTGCCCCAATTCATAAGCGGCATTAACACCAATAGCTTCAGACTCGTCACTCAATTTCTCAGTCAATTCTGAGAGAGAACGAGTTTCGCTGCCATTTTGGTCTTTCCCATTTTCGCCCAGATACCAATTCCAGAGGTTTTGCCATGTCAGTTCTTGCAAATCACCTGTGGTTTCCCAAGTTACATCTTGGTGATTCCAACTAGGATATTGAGGTTCCGACATTCGTGTAAACAAAAACTTTACCATGTATCGAACTTTGTCTGAGGTATTAAGCATTTTGCGATGGAATACATCATAGTGAACAATAACAACCGTGCCCGCTTCACCATCCAGAGGCAACTCCTCCCCCTTACCAAAAGGTGGTTGTGTATTGAAATACTGAGAACTTGGCCATATTCCAGTCGGACCAAGTTCCAGTGGAGTATCTTGCGGATAATAAAACGCCATTGCCCAACGTGTACGATGATGACGATGATGTTCATCAATAGCAAACCGACTATTATGAAGACTATCCTTATGCATTCCCTGTTCTCCACTATCTGGAGGATTCTCATGACAATGCCGGTGCGGATGAAGATAATAATCTTCTCCTAAGATACTAGTCAGTGCTCCACGGACCACTGGATGTCCGAAAACGTTTCGTAACTCCGGAATACGGGGCAAGAGGTTGTTACCCGGGTTACCTACTTTTTCAAACATCTCTTCTGTTTTCTGATAAATTCTTTGGTGAAAGGTCGCCGGAAATTCAGGCTTAACAGTAATATAACCGTTCCGGATAAAACGTTGCATTGCTTCGTCACTAAGCAGGTGTGCTTCCTTACGCATTGTTTTTCTCTCTAGATGGGGTAGATAATTAGTTGTTTATAGGCATAATAGAATGCTGTATTATAACATGACTTATAAGATATACAAAACACAGAAAATATCACCAGACAATAATACCAAGTCTCATAGCTCTAACATAAAAATAAAATCTTACAGGGGCCATGAAAACTTTTTCTGAAACTTAAATTTCCTCCATCATCAAGATAAGAGAATAGGCAACCTTTTAGATACCCAATATATTTTAAGACTATGCAACACTTAACCCTCTAAAAAAAGGCGACCTGTTTAGATTCAGAAAATTCAAGCCCCTTTATCAGTGGTTTTCCACTAATATTACTCTAAACACATATACCAATAGATGAAAAACAATTCAAAAAATGATTAACCCAAAAGGCAATCACCATGACTGAAGAAGAGAGATACTTATTTGACATACGTGGTTATATGATACTGAACCAAGTGTTAAACGAACAAGAACTTGCAACACTGAATGCAACCTTTGACGAAAAGCAGGTGAAGTCTGAGAATCCTAGCGCTGGCCGAGCACGTTACTGGAACTTAATTTCATGGGGAAAAGATTATCGAAATCTGATCGACCATCCAACACTCGTTCCCTATTTAGAAGGAATTTTAGGAGACGATTTCCGCCTAGACCACGATTACGCAGAACACATGATAGAAGGAGGAGCGGGTGAATTACATTTCAACGGCACACCATACAGCACAATGTATCACTATAACGTGCAAGACGATAAAATCCATTGTGGGCTGGTTTCAGTTGCATGGGCACTAAAAGATGTACCATCAGGAGCAGGCGGCTTTTGTTGCATTCCCGGTAGCCACAAGAGCAGTTTCCCTCCTCCCATCAGTATTACCTCCGTAGGAAAGCCCTCGGACTGTATAGAGCAAATACCTTGTGCAGCAGGTTCTGCAATTATCTTCACCGAGGCATTAAGGCACGGCACTCTTGCTTGGACAGCAACAACCCAACGTCGAACCTTATTTTATAAATATTCCCCCCGATATGTTTCTTTCTGGGGAACTTACTATGACCCTAAAGCTTACGATTACACCAACTCTCAGCAAAAGATACTCCGTGCCCCATACATTACCCGGCCATCAAATCAAAAAACCGAAGAAGGGTATATTATTAGTCCTTCCTAATCCACCAAAAATAAGGTATTTACTTGGTGATTTCTATTCATTTATCAAGTGAAACATTCAAAAACTTAGGGCTAGAAAACCAGGTTTATACGACCGTCATTTCAGGCTTCACCTGAACAATTCTATCTAAACACCAACAGATAGTAAACGCCCATTGCCCTCAAATTGCAAAAGCATCTACTTATCAGCATTCATCCAATGATGTACGGACAATAAATATTCCTGGTCCACCAAATTGTTCCTGGTCAAGATCATAAAAAATTGTGCCAATAGTTTCATCATCGAGCTGGACAGTTCGAGGCCATCCACGTCCCATGATACGCCGTCCTGGATGATAAACTTCAACAACATTATCAAATTGCCAAGTGATTCCTTCATCACGTGAGACAGTTAAGTTATAACTAAATTCACCATCGTGGCCTATTCCATAGGCAATGTACGTTAAAATCACCCAATCATTAGCCAATATTGTAAGATCATAACCAGCCACACCAAAATGAGGAAAGACATTCATTGCCTTCCAAGTAAGACCATCATCAGTTGAACGTAAGCCACCTACCATTTCTGCTGGTACACCAACAGGCACAGGGGCATTAGCTTGTGGGGCTCCACTGATCCAAATACCATTACTTGTACATATAATAGGGACCATACCATGATTACGACCATCACCGAAAGGCTTTAGCTGATTACTCTGATGATCATATAAAACTGTCCTATCATAAAAAGGACACACCCACTCAGAAACTGACCGTTCGGTTACAGCATGCCGTAAACAAGTGTAATTTGTGTGATCGGTAATAGGATAACTTTTTGGATCAGACCAAGTTTGACCTTCATCATAACTCAAGGAAAACTGTGGTTCCCGCCAAAGAGTTTCTCTCGTTTTCCGATAACATGACCAATTGAGCACTATTGCCCCACTACTTAATGTTGTCAGAGACCCAGGGTAAATCGAGCAATTTTGTATGATGGGTATGGAAGCAGGGAAACTCCAAGTTAACCCAACATCATTTGAATGAACTAACAGCAGTTCTTTTCCTCCCCCACCTTCTTTGTTATAAACAACAAGTATCTTACCACTATCGGTAACACAAACTGCAGGATGAACATGGCCACCAATGACATTAGCAATTCGCTTCATTCTCATTCCCAATCCCCATCTTGCATACCGTGACCTACAAACCAAACCAAATCATTTAGGTTAAATAACATTTCCGAGTTTTATTTTTCCTGATGATCTTTTTGTGTAGCCCCGAAGCGGCTGGGATAAAGTCCAATCATTGCTTCTTTGACTTCTGTTGACACATCTGAGATTGTCGATTCAATCTTACTCATTTCCATCCGTAATAGCTGGATCTCCTCATGTGTTGCTTGCAAATCGCCACAAATCTGAACCATTTCTTTTCTGCGGTACTCTTTAGAACTAGTCATCCAAATAATCATAACGATGAAAAATAGTATAAAAAGGATTGTTCCCGATTTTAAAATAGTCTCTAAAATCTCAACGATTAACGGTTTCGATTGTTTGGTTTCCTCCTGACTAATAACCTCTTGCTTCCCTTTTTCTAAGCCCTCAAGGAAACCTTCATGATATCCTGCTTGCTTCCCCTTTTCATAAGCAATATCAGCAGTCTTCGCGGAATCATCAACATGACAACTATACAGAAAGAGTAGTGTGATTAGAAACATCAACCATATATATATCTTATTCTGCAACAGACTCATAATCGACAATTTCCCATTTTTCGCTTCCCCATGAGTCCTGCATCGCAGCTTGCACCCTCGCAACCGACAAAGCCTCAGCAAAACCAGGCCTCATTTGTTTCCCAAGTTCAATTGCTTTCAAAAAATTGTAGTTCTCAATAACTTTCAAATCGTCGTAGCCAAGCCCAGTACCAGGAGCAGGGTTAAACTGCAAGTGGTAGGGATGCTCAGGCCCACTCAGGACACGAACATAACCATCATGAGAATCGTTCTCATTTGGCAAATAGAGATCAAGTTCATTCATTCTCTCAAAATCCCAATTCAAAGCACCTTCAGTTCCGTTAACTTCAAATGCCATTTGGCACTTTAGTCCACTTATTATTCGACACGCCTCTAATGTACCTTGCGCACCATTAGTAAATTGAACCAGAGAACCAACATAATCTTCATTAGTAACCTGACCAACAGCCCCCCCTTTTTGAACAGTAAAATGAGTACCTTTGCCAGGGATTGACAATGGACGCTGAGGAACAAAAGTTTCACTGTTACTTACCGCCTGTTTGACAGAACCAACAATCATCTGTGCCATATCAATTACATGAGACATCAGATCTCCCAAAGTTCCTAAACCCGATAGTTCACGCTGAAAACGCCACGACAACACTGCATGGGGATTACTAGCATAACCAGCAAAGAACCGTCCTCGATAGTGCGTGATTTGACCTAAACGGCCTTCTTGGATCAACTGCCGAGCGTATTGTACTAAGGGTGCCCACCTGTAATTGTACCCCACACAGGTTCGAACATCCGCTCGTCTTGCAGCATATTCGATATCAGCAGTTTCTTGAGGGTTTCGACCAACTGGTTTCTCGCAAAAAATATGTTTTCCTGCTTCAGCTGCCGCTTGCACAATTTCAAGATGCATACTATTTGGTGCTGCAATATTTACAATTTCCACATCCGGGTCAGCAATCACCTCTTGCCAATTGGACGTCTGTCGTTCAAAGCCGAAACGGTCTTTAGCCTCACGACTGCGATCAGCAACCTCATCAGCACAAATAATTAAGCGCGGACGCAAATTAAGATCAGGGAAATGCTGACCGACGCGAAGATAACATCTGCTATGGACGATCCCCATCCATCCCATTCCAATTACACCCACACCAATAGTTTCAGCCATGTTTGAGCCCAACCTCCGAATACTAGTTAGTTAATATTGTTTGTTAACAGGCATTTTTACAATCCAATTCCTTAAACCAAACCTTTAGCCTAAATAAAATTTCTACCCGAACAGCTTCTTCAAGTTTCTAGTGACCAACCAGCAGCTTCAACCCGCATCGTTTTCGTCCCTCGATATGTATCGAAAACATCCTCCATCTCTTCGATACTTTCAAAGAAACCAACAAGATGAACAGCCCCAAAACTTTCTCCCTCACGTATCAATATACCGCCAATCTCCTGAATCATACATACATAACCACGCTGGTGGCACCAAGCCTCATAAACAATAGAAGGATCCAATGCCATACCTGCCAACCAAGTCCCACTTGACAATTGATAGGAACGAATATAACGTTTCGGAATTTTATTCTTTTGGCGTTGATACAAATAATGCACATCTGGAGAGAAATCCTTAACAAATGCTTTTGATGATATACAATCATAATAACTCAAGTATATCCGATCGAACTCATCCCCTTTCTGATGTTTAATATGCCCCGGCATATCCATTCGTAGTATCAGTTTGTCTACAGTATTGATGCTAGTTACTTTATCGTAAGCTAAGAACCAACGAACACCATCGGGAAAAACCAACCATTGCTCCCACAATGAACCGCCTTCGTAAGGGAAACGAGCTGAGTTCCAGTTATACCACTGATGTACAGCCACAAAATCTTTACCCTCTAAAATTTCATATGGGAGCTTGCCAGCTTGGGTACATATCTGTGGTAACTCTACATAGCGTTTCGGAATATTCCCATGCACTGCATCACCCCAGTGATAACAAAAATCTGCAGACGTGTCGCTATCCTCAATACCTGGTTCAAGCAAAAAATCAGCAATACACAAGCCAAAACTAAGATCTGAAGCACCTGTTCGTTTATCGATAAAACTTCCTGCACTAACCCCGCTAACATAACCCTCTGTTTGCACAGATGCTTGATAACAATCCGTTTCAATTCTGATAAATTTTTCTTCTTGGCCTACTGTTGCCATAATTTTTCCTTTTTAATTTCATTAAGCAACAAAATAACATATCAAGCTATTGTGTGGTGCAACTTAAAAACCACTCTCGTTTCACCCGCATGCACAATACTAATTAATTACCAAGACCCTTCTCTGACCAACTTTCTCATCTAAAAAACCATCAGCCATATCAGTTAAGAACAAAAGACCTAGAATTTCCAGTTGGCAGTACATATAATATTTTGAGGCAAATTTCAATCTTCCTACAACCTAATCCAACTATTGCAAAAAAACAGTTGTCCCAATTTCTTCCTTATTCAGTCACCACTTTACGATTGCTCACATATGGAGGTTCAAGCATCAACCTCTGATCTTCAGATTCCATTTTTTGCCGCAAATCATCAGAATATCGACCACGTCCCCAAGACAAATGCCCAGGACTATATTTAATCAGAATTGAACGACGTGGATGACCTGCTCTCCAAGGTAAAGTGCCATGAGTCAGTGCCTCAGTAAATATGACGACGTCTCCAGCTTTCTGGTGAACACTAACCATACATTTTGGATTGCCATTGACAGGAGTGAATCTAGGTGGTCGACGCACGTTGCTCTTATGGCTACCGGGAATACAACAAAAACCGCCTTGCCCTGATAAAGCATCGGTTAAAGCCCAAGAAACAACTGTCAAACCATTATACATCTGCCCATTTTTAAAAACGTAGTATTGCGCAGGGTCATAAGGTTCACCTCCTCCGTGTAAATTCCCGCCCATATTACCCTTGGTCATCAGGATACCATAAGCATGATCAAGCCGGAATTTTGAGCCTATAATCTCTTTGAGTAATGGTGTAATTCTTTCATGGTTTAGCAAACGACGAAAAGCATCCTCTTCCCAATCAAAAAAACCACCGAAGCGTTGAGATTGGATATCTTCAGTTGGCACGGGAAAATTGCGCTGATCTATCAACTGGTTGAGTATGGTTAACTGGCTTATGCTTAAAACATTCTCGATGACTACATATCCCCACAAATCAAAGAGATAACGCTCCTCTTCATTCATTTTCTCTCCTAAGTCATTTTTCAAGTTGATAGAACTTGATAGCATTCTCACGGTAAAGGTTACGTTTTTGATAATCCGAGGCCCCACTAACTATGTGGTCCAACACTTCCACCCAACGTGGATATGTTGTTGCCAACGTAGAAACCGGCCAATCGCCACCGTATGCTACACGGTCCCAACCGAAACAATCAATTGCATGACTAATATAAGGGCTAATCTCATCAACCGTCCAACTTTGATGATCTGCAGTTGTAACAACCCCTGAAATTTTACAACACACATTAGCAAAATCAGAAAGAGATTCAATATTATCACGCCATGAATCAAATACTTTATTCTCTACATCGGGAATACCAATATGATCCAACATAAACTGTAAATCAGGGCATTGCTGAACCATCCGCACACCATTTGAGAGTTGGTCATGTCTCATACAAATATCAAAGCTTAAATTGTAATCAGACAAGATATGCAGACCTTCAATAAAACTTGGTTGTAAGCAGAATTCGTTATCATCCAAAACATGTAGCAAACGGCGAACGCCCTTGATCTTTGGTATTTTCACCAACTCATCAAGATAGGATTTCACCCCAGCACCTTCCTCAATAGGAGCAAAAGCAACAATTCCCTTGATCCGGGAATCCACATCAGCTAGCGAAGCAATCCATCTTGCCTCATCAAGCCCCTGTGAAGCAATAGTGTCACATTGGACAAAAACCATCTCACTGATATCAACTTCTTTCGAATGCTGATGAAAATCTTCTAATAGAAACGATCTATTTAATGGCGGTATGTCATTAAGCCAAGGATAATCAAATCTGTCAACCTGCCACAGGTGGAGATGGGTATCTACTACCGAAAAATCAGGCACTTTACTCTCCTTAATAATGTATTTAGTTAAAATAAAAAATCAGGCTAAATTAAATCAATAAAACACAATTGATTCTTTCTTAACCGTACTTTTCATCAGTTGCAAAAACCGAAGACCTCTTGTAAGACACCTTATTATTGCACAATCAGAAATCCTGCAAAATTTCTGAGATTATACCCAATCTCCTTTCATAGATCAAGCAGTAAGAATACAGCAAAAACAGACGCTAAATTAAATCATCACATCTCTAGTGATTGACAGTAATATTGAACCTTCACACCCACTAAAATCACTCATAAAATCACAGAAACTGTTCTCGAAATTCAAACCCCGGAAGCAAAAGAACGAGTGTAACATTAACTACCCTAAAGCCACTAGAAATAAAATGGATACATACAACCAATATTAGCTTTGATTGAACAAAACTTGACCTAGAAATTCACATTAGTTTCGACAGCCTAGTTTGATATAATTCTGCACAGAAATGCTAAGTATTTTATTAACCCAGCCTGTTCCCCCCTGTGATAGAATGAGATCTATTTTCCAATTTTTCCATTTCAAAGACCATGTATCGATAGTACTAAGACTCCTAGACATTTCAAAATTGGAATCAAGTTAAAATCAGGAAAAAAATGGCGCATTATACTGAGTTAACCCAAGATTACCTAGAAGCACTTTCGGATTTTTGTAATGCCAATTGTGAGCTCCACCAAGGACAATTTGAACCAGAAATCCTCAAGAAGCGTATATTTGACGATCCAAGCCACCGAAACGAACACGGTTTTTTACTATTCGATAATAAAAAAATAATAGGTTGTATGATTGGAGTCACTCGAAGGGAAGAAGGTTGGCTCAAGCTATTTGGAATAGATCAAACCTATCGACGTCAAGGGTTTGGCAAAGCGATGCTGAAAAAGCTGGAGGCACTTTTCAAGTCTGAAGGTTGTAATCAAATCCATGTTCTCAATGCAGCACCTTATTATTTAACACCTGGCCTAGATGTACGCTATACCGACGCGTTTTGCTTTCTACATTCGAACGGTTACCAACTAGATAACTATGTTCATAATATGAGCGTTGATCTACAAAAAAATGATTTTGACTTCTCTCAATCTGACAAGTTATTATCAAGCCTAGAGGTGACAATCGAACGATTAGCCCCGCAAAACCACGCGGAATACCTCCAATGGGTTTCAGATACTTGGGGAGAAGGGTGGGCAGAAGAATCCTGTAATGGACTAAAAAATGACCCAATCACCACTTTTATCACACGGGATAAACATAAAGCAATCCGTGGTTTTGCTTCTTACGATGTTACTATGTTTCGCGGAGGCTTCGGCCCAACAGGGGTTGATGAAAAATTACGAGGCTTAGGAATTGGGAAAGCCTTATTATTACGTTGTTTACTAGACATGAAACAACGTGGATATCCTCGATGTGAAATCGTATGGGTTGGACCAATTTCGTTCTACACTCATACGGTTGGTGCCAAAATATGTGCTACTTTCGTCCAAGGAAGCAAAAAAATTTAAAATGAGGAGCAGTATGATCGAGACAGAAACGCCTAACCTACTCTACGACTCAATGTTCATGAAAGCGTGCCGATGTGAACCTACCGACTACACACCGATTTGGCTAATGCGTCAAGCTGGAAGGTACATGAAAGAATACCGTGACATTCGGGAAAAAGTGCCTTTTCTAGATCTATGCAAGAACGCACAATTGGCAGCTGAAGTTATGATAACAGCCGTCGAACGTATTGGTGTTGACGCAGCGATTATCTTTTCCGATATTCTGCTCATTCTGCAACCAATGGGTATGGACTTGGAATACATCAAAAATGAAGGCCCTGTCTTACATAATCCAATTCGCTCGTTCGACCAAATTAGGAATCTACGTGAAGTAGACCCAGCAGAATCTTTGAGCTTTGTGTTTGACGTTGTTCGATCCACACGCGCTATGCTCCAACCGGATATTCCATTAATCGGTTTTGCAGGAGCTCCATTTACCGTAGCAAGCTATATGATAGAAGGCGGAAGTTCAAAAAATTACGAAAACACAAAAACCTTGATGTACAGCGAACCAAGGGCATGGCACGACTTGATGTCATTGATCAGTTCTGCTACTGCCAAATACCTAAATGGGCAAGTTAACGCTGGTGCACAAGCATTGCAACTTTTTGACAGTTGGGTGGGTTGTCTTAGCCCATCTGACTACCGCGAATTCGTATTACCCTACACAAAATCTGTTATTGATGCTATTGTCGACGGAACGCCATTAATCCATTTTGGTACTGGAACCGCAATGCTACTTGAACTCATGAAAGAAGCAGGTGGTCAGATAATTGGGCTAGATTTCCGGGTTGAACTCAAACAAGCATGGGACAGACTTGGACAAGTCGCAGTACAAGGAAACCTGGACCCATGCGTCCTTTATGCTGATTACTCAGAAATCGAGAAACGTGCCAAACACATATTAGACCAAACTAAAGGCCGAAACGGTCATATTTTCAATCTTGGGCATGGCATACTACCAACTATGTCTGTTGATAAAGTAGCCGCTCTAGTTGATTATGTTCATAACCAGAGTAGCAAATTGTGAATCAATACGACGGCGTATTTCTGATTGGCTTTGGAGGACCAACCCCAGGTTGCTGTAAGCGGTTAAATCCCTGCCCAGGAAGCGAAGCACTATGCTTCGTTCAATGCATCGTTGGAGATAAAAACATGAACCGAGCTAAAGAAGTAGCTAAACACTACAACCACTTTGGTGGTTTCTCTCCATTCAACGAACTGACTTTCAAGCAAGCTGAAACCCTGAGAGGCGTTCTAAAAACCAAAAAACTCGACCTTCCGGTTTATGTCGGCATGCGAAACTGGTCACCATTTTTTGGGGAAGCTATAGAACAAATGGTCGCAAACGGATCTAGGAATGTCATTGGAATTATCCTATCATCTTTCCAATCCAATGCCAGTTGGGAACGTTATCAAAAAGAAGTACAGGATGCTGTTCAAAACTCAACGAATGGATCATTAACTGTACACTATATAAAACCTTGGTACAAAGAAAATGGTTTTGTCGATGCTATTACTGATTTAATCCGGTCATCATGCCGAGACTGGGGGCCTGAACGATTTAAAAGAGCAAATCTGATCCTAACTGCACACGCCATTCCTCAGGTCGCTGCGGAACGGTCGCCTTACACAACACAATTCCTCGCAACTGCAAAGCTGATCGCGTCCAAACTTGATAAAGACTACGAAACTGCCTACCAAAGTGCGCCTGATAATCCCTCTATCCCCTGGACTCAGCCAGATATCGAAAATCTGATTAAGTTAAAAAAAGGAAAAAATGTTGGAGATATAATCGTATCACCAATTGGCTTTTTGTGTGATCATGTTGAAGTACTTTACGATCTTGATATCGCGGCCAACGAAACAGCACAATCGTGTGGGATAAACATGACTCGATCGGGAACAGTAGGCAACCACCCACTTTTCATCGAAATGCTGGCAGGTCGAATTGAAAACATACTACTTAATTCAGAAAAGTAACTCCTCACTAAGGCAGGAAGGACACCAATATTTTTCGATGTGCTGGACAACCAGCTCAGTACCTTTGTCATGGCTAACATAAGGCGGCATCTTTGGATTATACATAGAATCCGTCATGTCACGAACCAAGACACAATTAATGCCCCAATTTGTCATTTGGCGAATAGCAAACGTTCTACCTAACACACACATGTTTACAGCTACTCCCATAATGAACATATCTTTAATCTCAGCACCCGCAAAAAAACTATATACCTCTCCACCGTTGTCAGAAATCAAATCGCCTTCCGCAATCCGGATAGCAGCATGCTGGCGGGTCCAAGCAGAATAAGGTTCTGGTGAAGGGTCATCTTCACAACCATTATCAGACGCGTCAATAGGCAAAGGAGGATCAATAATATGTAACGAATCGGGTGGTTGAACACGAGACAGACTGATCATACTTTGTCGTTGCGGTAGATCTTTATAGAAATCCATGCAGTCAGATGGAGAATGTATAATTCGAAAACCTTGATCCCGAGCAGACTCAATAATATCTGACATCTGGTGGGCAATCCGATTAAAACGATTGGTGGATATTGCACACCAATGAAGATCCCACATGTCGCAGATTAAAATAGCTGTCTTAGCGGGATCAAAACGCCGTTTGAAATAAAATTCTTGCCAATCATCTGAACCAAGGAAAATGTTTTTTCGGGTACGAAGTGTAATTGGAATCACAACAGCGGCCTCTATTGAACATTATATGTACGGAAATACAAATCTTCAATATAAGTTGATAACAGTAGATCTTTAGGATCAGCCTGGGGATGCACTCTAGAAAATTCCTCTCGCGTAATCCGATTAAATTCCATCCTGAAGTACGATCGCATTTCCTCTTTCACTAAAGGATTTTGGAGTTCAATAGCTGTTTTATTACTAATAACCGTAATCATCAAGTCCTTTATCTTAGCACGAGCGACCTTCGCATAACCCACCTTTTTTTGAATCAATATATGTTTGCCAGTAGGTATAGACCCAACTGCTTGTACCATAAAAAACCGAACACTATCTCCATCTGGATTAGCAATATTACCACGAGCTTCATCGAAAACGTAGATCATCTTATTTTCATCAGACAGCTTGAATACTTGATCCGCCCCTGTTTTTTGGTTGGTGAGGACTCTATTGGAATCTCGAGAAAAATAGTACACGGCGAAAACCGCTGCTATTACACAAACAAGTAATACAGAGGCAAAGACGATAATCGTTTTCATCATCTACATCACTACTTAGAAATCCACCCTCCACCAATAACCAAATCATCATGATAAAAAACGGCGGCCTGTCCGGGAGTAATAGCTCTGCGTGGACTATCAAATTGCACTTTGGCTGATGTTTTACCTAATGGAAGAATCGTTGCCATTGCCCCAGAGTCTTTGTAACGAATTTTGACTTTGGCTCGGATAGGGGCTTCCAATTTACTGATTGAAATTAGATTCAAATCTTCTACCTGCATGCTGTCTCGCATCAGACTTTGTGATTCACCAACGACAATTTTATTATCTTTTGTCCGAATTTGCATCACATAAAGCGGGGTCTTAGCAGAAACCCCAAGCCCACGACGCTGTCCAATGGTATAAAACGGAACGCCTTGATGCTCACCGAGTTTTTCGTCATCCTGATTAACAATAGCCCCTGGCTGAATTTGATCAGGAATTCGATCTTTCAGAAACCGTTTATAATTATCATCTGCAATAAAGCAAAGTTCTTGACTCTCAGGTTTATCAGCTGTCAACATATTATATTCACGTGCAATCGCCCTAACCTGATCTTTGTTGAGCTCGCCTAGTGGCATAATCGCACGGCTAAGTTGATCTTGGGTTAAAGAAAACAGAAAATACGATTGATCTTTCTGCAGATCAACACCACAACGTAAAAGATAACGCTCGCTCTCTACATCTTGTTCAATACGTGCATAATGGCCTGTAGCTACATAGTTGTAACCAAGTTGATCTGCTTGGTCAAGTAGTTTACCAAACTTTAAATCCTTATTACACATCACGCATGGACTAGGTGTACGACCAGCAGTATATTCATCTACAAAATAGTCAACGATACTCTTCCGAAACTGATTCGTATAATTAAAGGCATAAAAAGGAATATCCAACAATCGCGAAACACGGCGTGCATCTTCCACACCTTCAAGTGAGCAACAATTTGGCTTATCGGCATCAAATTCAACAGTATCATGGTTACCAAGTCTCATGGTCACAGCTATCACATCATAACCCGCTTTCACCATCAAGGCAGCTGTCACAGAACTATCAACACCACCACTCATAGCAGCAATAATTTTTTTACCCACTTGTATCCTAACCGTTCAGCGAAGTTTCAACTGTTGCATTAGATTCCAGTTTAATCACTGTAGTAACACCCATGTTCAGACTTCCAGACCGATATCCTTGCAAATCAAGCGCCACACAACGATAACCAAGTGACTTAAATTTCTGGTCAATCAGTCTTCGAATGTTCTTTTGCCTCATCACATTAATACCATCTTCGTCAAGTTCTATTCTAGCAAAGTTATCATGATGCCTAACTCGAAATTGGTGAATACCAAGATCATACAAAAATTGTTCCGCCTGATCCACCTGTCGCAATTTGTCTCTTGTGATTCTAGTCCCGTAAGGAAAACGGGATGATAGACAAGCAAAGGCTGGTTTATCCCACGTTTTTAACTTCCATTTCTTTGAGGCCTGACGAATATCCATTTTCGTTAAGTCAGCTTCAATTAGTGGAGCCCGGATTCCCATCTCTTTCGCAGCATCCATGCCCGGGCGATGATCCCCAATATCATCCGGAATAGCTCCATAAACTATTGTGCCCATATTATACTTCTCCGCAATCACCTGAAGCTTATCAAACAGCTCACTTTTACAAAAGTAGCAACGATTCACTGAATTATTTACATAGCCCTCAATTTCAAGTTCACCAGTACTAACCGTTTCAAGTCGAATGCCAATTTCTTCAGCAATCCTTTGTGCAGCCTTCATCTCACGTTCAGGATACGAATCAGAAATCGCGGTCACCGCTACTGCGTTATCACCAACCGCCCTACTTGCCGCTTCTGCCAAAAAGGTACTATCTACCCCACCTGAGAAAGCCACAATAAGTTTCCCATATGATTTTAGGATTTCATCCAGATGCTCCAATTTTTGATCGAACGTTGACATAAAATTCCCCTATCACATACTTAAACTAACTGCCACCACCTAGCCAAGCAATTCTTAATAATAATATAACTAAAATTAGATAATAACAAACATAAACGCTGACTATCAACAAACAGTACACAATACCAATCATGATTAAAATAACGATTGTCTTGAAAGTCAGTTTTAAATGCTATTCTGCTACCCCAAGCAAGTACCTCAAAAGCAACTATCTGATTAGGCAGGAATCTCAGCATATTCTTGTCTGATTTGACGTAATTTCGCTTTCAACCGCTTCTGCTTCTTTCGACTTAAGTGGTCTATGAATAACACACCATTTAAATGGTCAATCTCATGCTGAAGGACACGTGAAAGAAGCGAACCATCTTCAATAACTATTTCCTCATCATCCAAGGTACGAGCAGAAACTATTACCTTTTCCGGTCTTTTCACCTCAGCCTTCAACTCTGGAATGCTCAAGCAGCCCTCTTCAATAACAGACTCACCTTCATGTTCTAGAATTTCCGGATTAATCAAAACAATCGGGGCATTATCAGGATCATCACGATCAATATCAATAACAATCAACCGCTTCAGAATCCCCACCTGAGTTGCAGCCAAGCCAATCCCAATAGGATTACTGTACATAGTTGCTAGCATCTTCTTTGCTATTTGATGCTCCTCTTCTGTAATTGCTTCAATAGGCAAAGCTTTTTCGTGTAAAACCGGATCTCCATACATCCGAATACGGTAAACTTCATCAGCCTCTAATAAATGGAATTCGAGTTTTCTATTTTCCTCTGCAAGGTTATCTTCCATCAACTTTATTCCCTCAGTCTAAATCAAAACTTGTTAATCATATCACTACAAAAATACACTGGTCAAGGAAAACAGTTTAAGCTACAGAATTACTTTTTCCTTCCTTGAAACGAGCCACACATTCATCATGAAGAGCTCCATTAGTCGCAAGAAAATCGACAGCATGGCTATTGTACGCCAACGAATCCTTGGCCAACGGAAAGATTGAAGCACCATGTGGTGATGAAATCTTCCCTCCAGCTTCTGCGAGAATTATCGCTCCGGCAGCAATATCCCATAGCTTGGTACCAAGATCAGTTGTACCATCAAAAAACCCAGATGCAACTGCGCAGATCTGCAAAGCTGCTGACCCCAAACTACGTCCTTTTAGAAAATTACCGATAAAATGATGGTTAGTATGTAACATGCGAGAGGCAAATCCAAAAAGTCCATCGGATGATATTTTAGCATTCGGGTTGACTGAAATAGGTTTGCCATCCATCGTAGCACCGTGACCTTTAGCCGCACAAAACATTCGGTTATTATTGGGATCATACACAACCCCAACAACTGGATTACCGTTACATAATAGTCCGATTGAAACCGCAAAGATAGGAAAGTGCATTGCATAGTTCGCGGTCCCATCTAGTGGATCAATTGCCCAGCAACAGTCCGAATCCAATTCTGTTTTTGAGAGACCGAATTCTTCACCCAAAACAGTGTAGCGAGGAAACTCAGATTTGAGCCTTTCGGTAATATATTCCTCTGACGCTACATCTGCTTCGGTAACAACATCCCCAGGACTTTTATATTTAATATCATGTATTTTCCCATAATGGTCCATTAGAATACTACCAGCTTCACGGGCAATATCTTTTGTGATTTTCAGAATTTCTGTATAATTCATTCTTACCTTTCAATTCTAACGCTGTGTGATGCTTTTACGATATAGAATATGTGCAGCAGCAATTGCCAATGAGACATGCACATTCATGGAAGTCCCCTTACCATACATAGGGAGAAAAATCTTCATGTCACACACAGACAAAGTTCGTTTTGTAACACCATGATCCTCGTGACCAACCACCAAACAGAGTTTGTCCGGATATTCCACTTCGTAATACAATTGTGCATCTGCAGTAATTTCTAGCGCACAACTAGTAAACCCTTCTCTTTTCAAACCTATGATTACATCTGCTGCCTGCTCAGCATATTCCCACTTGATGCGTCGAGCCTTTCCCCTGCCGACCTTCTTAATAGCCGGATGTGGAGGACACGCACTAATTCCTGTTAGAAAAATTTTCTTAACACCACACGCATCAGCTATCCGAAAGGAGGATCCAACATTCACAGGATCTTCAACATCCTGTAAAACGAAGACTAACTCTAATTTGGGGCGTTCAATTCGTTTCAGAAAGTCTTTGAGAGGCTTCGCACGTAGTGATTTCAATATTCCCTCTTTATAAGATCCAGTTAATCAACCAATTCGTTTTCACGATTTGTTTGCCTGATGGAAAAACCAAAAACCGAGCCAATTGTCCCACCCGCTACATGTGCCATTTGAGAAACATTATCGGACGTTATAGCACTAATCAACTCCTTTCCGATAAAAATAGTAGCTATCAACAAAAAAGTCAGTGGAATCTCGCCCTTCTTCATATTGACGATAGAAACTAAAATAATCAACATAAAAACGATACCACTAGCACCAAGTAGTCCAGTTGAAAAAATTACCACATTCAATATTCCAGTAAAAAGAGCTGTGATACCAATCATTATCAGGATCTTATCACTGCCATAACGTTCTTCTAAAATGGGTCCTAACAATAAAACAAAAGTCAGATTGCCCAACAAATGTTCCCAATCAGTATGACCAAGTACATGTGAGAAAAGACGGAAATAATCAAGGGGATCTATTAAAGAAATAGTACCACCAACCAAGAAGATTGTTTCAGTAAACTCGGGTACCAGATAAGTATCAACAAGTTGAACCAACACAACAACAATAGAAAAGGTAAGAATAACAGGTGAATTGTATCGGATTCTCATGAAGGAAATTAAAGGATCGGAACCCCGAAAGTATTCGATTGAACACACATGAGGATTTATCATTGTTCTTGCTATGTTCCTATGTTATAGTTGGAAAATGCATTTAATAGCTAAACACAGCAAGAAATTAAAAGCATAGGTTAATGAATCCCCCCTAGTTTGTCAAGCTGATTTTGGGGTAGAACCTGGAGACCTTTTTCTGATGAACACATTCGGCCAGCTTTTTCGAGTTACAACTTGGGGTGAATCTCATGGAGGTGCTGTCGGTGCCGTTATTGACGGATGTCCTGCAAAGTTAAAAGTTGATATTCAGCGTATCCAGTTTGATCTTGACCGGCGAAGACCAGGCCAAAGCCATCTCACTACCCCACGCCAAGAACCAGATCAAGTCGAGATCTTATCAGGTATTTTTGAAGGCAAAACACTAGGCACACCAATTCTAATACTGGTTAGGAATAAAGACGCCCGACCATCCGCCTACGAGCATTTGAAAGATGTATATCGCCCCTCTCACGCAGATATGACGTACCAAGAAAAATATGGTATCCGTAACTGGCAAGGGGGTGGAAGAGCAAGTGCGAGAGAAACAGTTGGACGAGTTGCTGCTGGTGCAATTGCAAAACAAATTCTATATGAACAATGTGGAACCGAGATTGTTGGTTACGTTAAACAAATTCATAAAGTGCTTGCCGAAATAAACCCACAAACAACTACAATAGACCAAATAGAACAAAGCTTGGTACGATGTCCTGACCCACAAGCCAGCAAGGAAATGGTCAACAGTATAGACCGTGCTCGACAAGAAGGTGATTCGCTTGGCGGCGTAGTGGAATCAATTGCTCGAAATGTGCCAGTGGGGCTAGGAGAACCAGTGTTTGATAAACTGAAGGCCGATTTAGCCAAAGGTATGATGTCCATTCCAGCGACGATGGGTTTCCAGATTGGTTCTGGCTTTAACAGCACTACGATGAAAGCCTCCGAGCATAATGATTCTTTTTATAATGACGAAGGGCAAATTCGTACCCGTACCAATCATTCAGGGGGTATACAAGGAGGCATCTCTAACGGTGAAAACATTCTAATTCAAACCGCGTTTAAACCTACAGCTACAATTCGAAAAGATCAGCAAACCGTAGATATAGATGGAAATGAAATTGTACTTTCCGCCCGAGGTCGTCATGATCCTTGCGTATTACCCAGAGCTGTACCAATTGTTGAAGCCATGATGGCATTGGTTCTAGTAGATCATCTTTTACGCCAAAATGCCAAGAATCTTGAAAACTCTGTGTCCTAATTCTTAGGATATGATATCAACAAAATACTAACTCCCAAAATGTAAGACTAATTCTTGGAAAATCACAAACCAGATTTTATCAACTATCAGGTAAAATGAAGGAGAAAGAAAATGAAGGATTTAACTTCCATTAAGGGAGTAGGAGATTCTTTTGCAAAAAAACTAAGACAAGGCGGATACAAATCAGTAACGCATATTGTCAACGCAAATGCAAAGAATCTACAAGCTGACACAAACATACCATTACCAATAGCAACACGAATTATAAAAGAAGCACAGATTCTTAATACTCACAAAGGCTCCAAAAAATATGTGGTGGGAGTTGATATGGGAGGAACAAAGATTCTTGCAGCCACAATCACCGAAGATGGAACCATTCTTTCAAGAGCGAAAACAGCCACGAAAGCGCACAAAAATCCAACAAAGGTAATTGATCGTATCGCCGATTGCATAAATAAGGCAATAGAACAAGCAAGTCTGAGTAAAAATAATATCCAATCGATCGGGATTGGTGCCCCAGGTCCACTTAACCCGCAAGATGGTGTTATTATATTCGCACCTAACCTGAATTGGTATAATGTTCCATTGAAAAAAGAACTTGAAGATCGACTTGAGATCCCAACTTTCCTTGATAACGATGTGAACGTTGGAACTATGGGCGAATTTAAACATGGTGCAGGACAAGGGGTTAACAGCCTCGTTGGGATTTTTGTTGGAACGGGAATTGGAGGTGGCATTATCCTAAATGGGGAACTCTTTCATGGTGCAAATAAAACAGCTGGCGAGATCGGTCACATAATTGTCAAAGCAGATGGCCCCAAGTGCAATTGTGGCAATTCAGGATGCCTTGAAGCAATATCGAGTCGAACAGCGATTACCAAACAGATTCGCAAAGCTGTCCTAACACAGGGGAAGAAAAGCCATATTTTGGAATTGAACGATGGTAATCTAAACAGTATCCGGAGTGGGACTTTAGCAAAAGCCATATCAAAAAGTGACAAAGTCACAATTAAGGTAATGCAACGAGCAGCCAAGTATCTTGGAATCGGTATCGCTTCAGTGGTCAACTTTTTGAACCCCGAAATGATCATACTAGGTGGAGGTGTCGTTGAAGCTTTAGATAATAAATTTATCGAGCGAATCCGTAAATTTGCAGCAGAATATGCCCTTCCAAACACCATGGATGGTGTGGAAATCGTAACCGCTAAACTAGGAGATGACGCCGGAGTAATTGGCGCTTCTGTTCTAGCCCATCACAACTTTGACAACAATCTCCTGAGCTGAAAAACTCATTAAACTCACAATACTGTCAGGATGCGAAATGCTCAATCTACTCATGGAAGACTATCCTTATCCCGGAAAACTCTTCACCGTAGAAGGAATTGACGGATCTTAGGAAAAGCACACAAGTAGATCTCCTACACAAATGGTTGTTTTCAGAAGGTTATAGCGTCTTTTTTTTACCGAATGGAATTCATCCACTCCAGTCAAAAAAACGGCAAAAACCTAATCTGGTAATATACCTCAAGATCGGATTATCAAACGACTTATATGAAAATTTTGTAAAGTGCCAGACGCTAACTCTCAACAAATTCGATCAGATGACAGATGAATTTAATCTCAAGTATAGTCAATTCTTCACACTGGACTAAGAGTGTAAACTCAGTTTTAAAAAACGAAGTCGAAAAACTACTATAGACAGGCTCGATATTGTGCTAAACTGGGTTAGATTTGGCAATCCATCCTTATTGCCAATCGTATGGTTCATTATTCCCCTCTCACTGCTAGTTATATTCGGCTATTTACGTAAACAACAATTATATCGTACGTTTAGCCATGCTAACCTGTTGCCACATCTCACTCAGTGGATTGATTTCCGAATTCAAAAAATACGTTTACTATTTCTACTATTAGTATATCTGTTCCTCAGTTTCGCATTAGCCCAGCCACAAATCGGAAGCACAAAACAAACGATAAAACAAATGGGATCAGATTTAGTTATTGCCATCGACCTATCAGCCAGCATGCTAGCTGAGGATATCAAACCGAACAGACTTCTGAAAGCTAAAAACGGCATTTCCCAACTAATAAGGAAACAAAACGGGAATCGCGTTGGACTAATAGCCTTTGCTGGAAGTAGTTTTGTCCAATGTCCGCTTACCACTGATTATGAAGTTCTACAAACATTCCTGTTCGCACTGGATGTAGATACAATATCACAAGGAGGAACAAAATTCCGTGATGCCATGGAAACCGCCATGCGCGTCTTTGATCAGAATAAGGAAAAGTACAAGGCATTAATTTTCTTTTCCGACGGCGAAGATCATGGACAAGAAACCATTGAAACCGCCAAGGTCATACATAACCAAGGTATTAGAATATTTTGTGTTGGCTTAGGATCAACGGAAAACGGAGCGCCAATTCCAATTGTTTACAAAAACACGAAACGAGAAGAATATAAGCGAGGACGGAATGGGAATCTGATCGTTACTAAATTGAACGATAAACTACTACAAAACCTAGCACTAACGACAGGTGGTACCTACTATCAAGCCACACTTTCTGGGACAGAAATCGATGAATTATACAAGGATCTCTCATCTCTTGGCAAACGCGAATTTAAACAAAAAAGAATTGTACATTACGAAGAGAGATTTCAATATTTTCTTGCTTTAGCACTTATTTTCCTAGTCCTAGAACAATGGCTCAACGAAAGACGAAAAAAATGACGAAACCCTACCCCTCCCTTGTGTAACTTGCACGAACTACTGTTTTAATTCCACCACGAATATTAAAGTCTCCTTCAATATCAACGTTACGTGGGTTGCAAGACGTAACAAAATCTTCTAGAATCTTGTTTATGACGTGCTCATGAAATACACCAACATCACGATAGAAATAGAAATATTCCTTCAAAGACTTCAATTCTACACAGCATTTGTCAGGCATATAAGAAATCTTAATGCTTGCAAAATCAGGTAATCCTGTTTTCGGACAAATTGCTGTGAACTCCGGATGAGAGATCTCAACGACGTACTCTTTGTCACTATAAGCGTTCTCCCATGTTTCAATCTCCGGTGTTTCCATCTCACGAATAGCAGATTGTAAACCAGCATAAGACGATACGTTTTCCATAACCCCAATCTCCTCATTAAACACACTCGGTAACAACACAACTATACCATCCACAAAATACCAATACTAAAAGAACAACCCTAGCCAGCCTACATAAGCTTTCGGATATATTGCTCGGAAACCTCCAAGTCCTTAACACCATCCAAAGCGGGAGAAATTGTTGGTTGTCCATTCTTAACACAATGGACAAAATGCCGCGCTTGCTCCAAAAAAGCCCAACGCTGAGGCAAAACGGGGCGAATTTCTTGTGCATATTCTTGGCTTCCAAAACCAGTATTTTTATAAATCGTGACATCTCCAGCTCGCTGACGTGCCATCGGAGCAGGAAGATCCAATTGGATTAGCCCACCATCAAAACCAATCCTGTAATGCTCTTCCCACCGATCCCTATGCCCACAAGGTGCCATCTCAAGTGTGCATGGAACTCCACTTTCTGATATGGCTACTAACACTCGAGATTTTGGATCCACATAATCAACAATATAATCTTCACCAATAAGGTAACGTAACAGATTTACTTGATGAATATAAAAATTGATGAATCCAATATATTGTTGCCCAAAGTCACCCATCCACTCTGGAGCAACCTCTATAGTTTGACCTTCATACTGCTCAGCAGAATCCCCCATGTTCACAGGTGATTCAATTTGGTAATTCCAGTCACCAGAAGGCATTGTAATACGAACATATGTCATATTACCGACCTCTCCAGAAGCTTTCCAGTCTAAGACTGTCTGACGAACAATTTTTGCAGCGGGATCATGACGCTTCATATATCCAACCTGATAGATAAGCTGATTATCACCAGCAAGTTCTACGAGATGCCGAGCCGATGCAGATTGGATGCAAATCGGTTTCTCAGTAGCAGTATGCTTACCACTGGACAACAAATCCTTTACCAATGAATAAAAGAAGTGGAACCCCATAATGCCAATAACAGCATCAACTTCGGCTTTCTCAAGCAAAGTATGATGATCTAAGTAAACTTCTTGAATTCCGTACTTCTTGGCCACTGCTTTTGCCGTTTCAGCACGCCCTTCTGCTAAAGCAACCAACTCACAGTCTTCAATTGTCGCATAGTTAGCAATATGAGCCAATTGGCCCATATAACCTGCTCCGACAAAACCAAGACGCACTTTATTATCCTTATCCACGAATTCTCTCCCTTTACTATAATTCAATGTATCGATTTCGACTAATTCCAAACATGTACATCTTACGCTATTTTCTCCCAGTTACAATTCCCACAAGCCATCAAACTAGAACAAACGTACCGACTACTCATATCACATGTTCTTAATATGCAAAAATTCCAAAACGTAAGATTAAATGTTGACAAAATTTAATCATCCTAAAAAAACAAGATAAAAAACTAGAAATCCGGCAATCTCAATTGGTACCATTCGAAAAACCGTTAACCTTACTATCTACAGTTTCTGCTTAGAATCCATCTAGCAAGCCCCAAATACAGAAATCAACTGACAAATCAAGATTTTTGACTTGAGATTGATTAACGACCTTTCGATAGGAATCCAACAACTAATTGTAGAATTTCAGCAGGAACCAATTCAGATATTGATTGACCATTTTCCAATCTCGAGCGAATATCCGTTGAAGAAACTCCTGCGTGAAAATCACTTAATGTAATCAAATCAATCTTCTCCGCATAAACCTCCCTATCCGAAAAAGACAGAAAATTACGGATAGCTCTGTCATCATGATTGCCCCGATTCGCCACGATTAGGCGACACTGACCGAAAAGTTGATCTAGCTCAGTATACATATCCACATAGTATTTACTGTCAAAGATACGAACAAAGGTATCATATCCGACGATAAAACAAAATTCTGTTCCACTTGGGACAATAGATTTAAGTGCTTCAACCTTTTCGATGTAACGACCATGACTAGAAACAGCAACTGAAAAATTTTCTCGATTCTTAGCATAATGAGATAATGTTATGAGTCGCTTGGCAAGTGGCAGACCAAAAATTTCCTTGTCAACATTTGTCTTAGCCAAAACCAAGAGTATCTCGTCTAACTTGAATCTAGACTGAGCGGCATCAATCATCTCAACATGTGAAATTGTCATCGGGTTAAAAGAACCGGAAAAGATCCCGAGTTTTTTTTTCTTTTTGGAAACCCGGTTCCTTGCTTGATAGATCTCTTTAATTTGGGGAACACCACAAGAATCTAGCTGATCAATCAATTCCTGAATTTCTTGTTGAGAAACCTTCATCACCGAATTTCAAAGGTCCTATATTGTTCTGTGAGGGGTCGTTCTTGAACCTTAACATTGGAAACTTTCGCAATCGCTGGCCCTTCTCCCATCAACTGAACAAATTGATCAAGCTCCAATTTATCCCCTTCTACAACCACTTCCACTTGTCCAGTTGGCAGATTTTTGACATACCCAACTAAGCCCAAATCCTTAGCATTTCTTTCAGTGAAATAACGAAATCCAACTCCTTGCACTCTACCTGTAATCGTCATGTATAAGTGTACTCGTCGGTTCATTTCAATTACCAACTTTACTTTTGTACCCAATGGTGGTAACAATCGATCGTTTTTCTTGTATGTATTCCCAACAGCTTCAAGCAATGGTACTTGAAAAAGGGCACTTGCGTCAAGATTCTGAAGCGACACGATACTTTTAGTAATGAACGCCTGTGGAATTAACTCATCTTCATCATCACTTTCTACATCATACACTTGGCGAGATCCCGAAAATATCCATGCCACATATGGCATCGGCTTCCCGGTCTTAACATTGTAAAGTAACTCTTCAGCCCTAACTCGTGTCTCTTTATTGTCAACACGCCATTCAACATCAATCAAAAATCCAGTTCCTTTCGGCCCAACCATTCGGTTAAAATCTTGATCGTAAACTGCAGGAACCCCTCTTTCTACGCCAAGAGAGAGAACCATGTCAAAAATCAACTTTGGATCTGTGTCAACAACAATAAGACTTTCATACTCTTTACCCCCTTTAGAACAAACAAGAAATTCAATTATACCTTTAAGATGATCGTCATATTGCCCAAGAGCCTTTGATACCTCACCATCGATAACAATTTTGCCCTCCTCCAAAAACAAATCGTTTTCTTTCCCAGCAAAGAGACCAAAGGCAAAGAAACATGATAACCATAAAATCAACATCAGATACCTTAACATTCAATTTGTTCCTTTAAGTTTTTTCATTTTCTCAAGTGCTTTGATGCCCTGACGGCTCCTCGGTGCTATATTTATAACTTTTTCATACGCCTGAAATGCTAAACCCCTTTGACCAGTTCTTTCATACACCAAGGCCAAGTTATAGTAAGTCTTCTCCCAATTGGGTCGAACCTCAAGGGAACGTTGGTAATACTCAACAGCTCGTTGAAATTCATCATTCAAGTAAAGTGTATAAGCATAGTTCATTAAAATTTCAGCATCATTGGCTCGGATCTTGATCGCTGACTCAAGTGCTCTATTAGCATTCCGCCACAATCGATCTTGGTCATGTGAAAGACACAAGAACGCATAGTCCTTCAACGCTTCAACATTACTTGGATCTATTTTAATTGCTGTCGCAAAAGAAGAAATTGCTAACTGAAACTGGCTATTATTAGCATACTTTTCGCCGAGATACAAATGAGGGCGAGGATCAGCTGGGTCAAGCTTAGCTACCTTATTAAATTCTAACATCGCCTGTTGCACATTACCCATACGGTCGAAAACAACTCCTAGAGCGTAGTGGGCACCGGCTGAGTCTGGATCCAACTGAACAGCCCGTGTTAGATCTTCCATTACGAGTTCAGGTTCATAAAGGAGAACCTTAGCCGCCCCAAACGTAAAATTAGACATAAATAATCCCCGGCGATAATATGGTTCCGCATTCTGAGGATCGAGCTGAATAGCCTTCTCATAAAAACGGATAGCTTTCAACATCCCTTGACGATCGTACTGTTGCCCAAGTATAAGATTATATCTAGCAACATCAGGTGCTAATTTTACAGCCCGATCAGCATGTTCAACCGCTTTTTTTGATAAAGCCTCTGATTCTTCTATTAACCCCTCTCTCCTTTTCTGCTGAAATTGGTAATCATAATATAGAGAAAGCTGATAATGGATTTCAGGCTGATTCGCATCTATTTCTAGTATTTGATCAGCTATCTTAGTAAATTCTTCCTGATTATTTTGACGCTGATATGTTTCAGCTAACTTAAGCAATAATTCAAGCTGAACGTTATCGAGAGCAGTTGCCTCTTCAAACTCTGCAGTTGCCATCTGAGTTTGAGACTGTTCTTCATACAACTGCCCAAGCAAAAACCGCACACTTGCATCCATTGGATCCAAAATCTTAGCTCTTTTCAGGTGAAAAACAGCTTGTTCTATTTCACCAATTTTGTTGCATAGTTTCGCTACAAAATACTGCAAATGTGCATTATTTGGTTTTACTCTCAAAATTTGTTTTAAGATTGATAAAGCTTGTAGACTACTAACATTTTTCAATCGGTTAGCAACCTGGGAATACTGAGTATCTACACTCATACCACTACGCAATGCTAGGATAGCATTGCGTCCATCATCGTTATCAATAAAAATATGTGCAAGCTGATATCGCACAACAGGATTATCGGGATCTAATTTTTTTCCTTTTCGATACTGTTCAATAGCTCGATCAGCCATTTTCTGGAGCGCATAAACTTGACCCAATTCATAATATGCCTGAGCCGAAAATTTATCATGATCGATTGCCTGCACAAAAGCACCCTCAGCAGCATCTAAAGCCCCAAGTTCTCGGTAAACCTGTCCCATTTCAAAACGATACACTATCGATTTGGCATGTAGGTCTCTTACATTTTCATAATGGACGATTGCTTTTGCAAACTCACCATGACTCTTAAAATACCTAGCCAATTGCAAATGTGCCTGCCAAATATCGACTTTTGTCATCACACACTGCTGCAACAACGGAAACGCCTTGTCTTCTTGATTATTAGCTAGATAAGCATAAGCCAAGACATAAATCACAATTGGATTTTTTGGTTGTTTTTTGTAAGCAGCTTGATAAATACTTAAAGGGACTTTCATCTGATTTGTCTTAGCCGCATAATCTACCATCTTCTGATGCATCTCAATATTTTTTGGATCTTTCTGCACTCGAATTCGGTAACGCTGAACAGCCTGATCAAATGTTAACACTTGTGCTAAGACCACTACAGAAGGAATTAATAAAATGGAAGAAAAAATTAAGAACTTCTTCATACTGAAAAACTCACAAAACAAATAAACTTGACATGACTCATTCTAAACAAATAGAATATCAATCGACACTCAATTTAAGGAAAGGATTATGAAATAATGCGTTCGGTAAAACTTCTCTTTTTGCTCGTATCAGTAACAATGCTTTTCATTAACTGTGCTTCTGAACACAAGCTGGAAACAACATCGGAAAAGGGTAAAGAGATTAAAACAACAAAAGCAAAGGGAATCGCTCAGCAGATCTCCTTAACTGTCGATGGAATGACCTGAGGAATTAGCTGTGTAGCTAGAGTGCGGTCCGCACTCACAAAAGTTGACGGAGTTGTTAGTGCCAAGGTTTCCATGCCTGACAAAGCAATTGTCAAAATTGATCCTAATAAAGTTAAAAACCAACAACTTATCAGTGCCATCAAAAACGCGGGGTATTCAGCAGCTATTGTAACTAACTGAGACAACCACCACAGGGAAGAAATTATTATCCACGTTTAGCTTCGGCACCATGAGCCATCGGGCTTTCTCCAACCCAACGTTCATCTGTCTCGTCGCCAGCTGGTTGATAGCGGGTATCCAAACTCAAACGAATTCGGTTGTTAGGAGAATTATTATCAAGAGAACAGTGCATTGTGTGCATTGAAAACACAACTAAATCTCCCATTTCAAAGTCAGTTGTCAGCCATCTCCCCCCGAATTTCTCTTGGACCTCAACAGGGTTTTGAGTATACCATCCTCCATACTTTTGATTAGTTCGCTCATCATCTACATCAATTGACCCATAAGTACTAATCAAACCGCTAAACTTATGGGAACCATGCAGAATAGCCAATGCCCCTTCAACTTTAGACACATCGCCAAGTGGGGTCCAACTTGTGTGCAGACTTTTCGATCCTCTACCCATATACACCCAATCATAATGGCAACCAGTTGATACTCCAACCCCAACGATTCTTACCCAAATAAAATCGAAAGCCTGAACCTGTTTACCGAAGAAGGTTTCATAGAATTCCGTCATTTCTCCCTGGTGTGCTAATTGCCTAACCGCACGACCTTCGCGATAACTTGTTTGATCAACTTCTGTTTTTAAACTTGGGTCAATACCTTCATTAATTAAATAATCATCGTCAATCTGGTTATTAACCGCCATTTTCAGCAGTAGCTCATGCCTAGCTTCTAACACCAAATCATTATCCAAAACACCACGTAGAAACAGATAGCCATCATCCTTCATTCTCTCAGATAGAGCCTGGCCATCTTTAAGAATATCATTTGATGAACGCAGTTCACCAAACCTCTCCGTGCTAGTATTGAATTGGTATCCACACGACGTCCATTGCCTCAAAGTATCCTCCAAAAATTTTCAGTTGTTAAACAAAATCAATATATAGTGAAGAACGAACAGAACCTATCCGCTGTTCCGCTTAGCTTGCTCTCCATGTCCAATAGGGTGTTTGCCAATCCAACGTTCATCGATAGGTTCATCTGCTGGTTGGTACCGGGTATCTACACTCAAACGAATGCGATTATTAGGCGATTTATTATCCAAAGAACAATGCATCGTATGCATAGTAAAGAGCAACAAATCACCGGCTTTGAAATCGGTAGTCAACCATTTTCCCCCAAATTTTTTCTGTACTTCAACCGGATTTGAGGTGTATTGTCCTTTATATTCTTTATTTGTTCGCTCATCATCCACATCAATTGAACCATAGGTACTGATAAGTTCATCAAACTGGTGAGATCCCTCCAGAATAGCGAGGGATCCTTCTATTTTAGGTACATCCCCAATAGGAGTCCAGCTAGTATGTAGAAGTTTAGAACCCCGTCCCATATAAACCCAGTCGTAGTGACAAGCGGCAGATGATCCCACCCGTGTTGTTCGCACCCAAACAAAATCTAGAGGACGAACTCCTCTACCAAAAAATCTTCTATAAAACTTGATCATCTCACCTTGATGAACAAGTCGGCGAATGGCTCTCCCAGCCCCTAATTTCTTAGCAAACCCCGTCGCACTCATAGACTTGTTACTAGATTCCAGGTTGAGGATGGCATCAATTAAAGGATAATGAGGGTCAATATCGCCAATCGAATCCAATTGCTCAACTAACTCATGCCGTGCTTCAATGACTATATCCCGATCTAAAATCTGGCGCAATAAAAGATAACCATCCTGCTTCATCCTGTGACGCAGCGCTTGACCATCCTCAAGAATGTCATTTGATGAGCGCAATTCACCAAACCTTTCCGGGCTAGTATCGAATTCAAAACCACAAGAAGACCATTTTTCCATAATAGATTGTCCTTACAATTATTCAAATTCTGAAAGATTAACAGGCCTATTTTCCTGAGCAGAGAGATCAGCAGCAAAAACAACGCGATGTGTTTCAAAAGCAGTATTGAAGTCGGTTAGCGGCATAGGTTTCCCACTTCCAATGCTATCAATAAAAGCTTGAAACTGTGGTTCATAAGGATGATCACTAACATCGCCGGAATCAATCAACGAGGTTTCAAGCGTCGACCATTTATCTTTGTTCATTCCTCTCAACTTCTCAGAATAAATACGGTTATCCAACAGACTACCAGCACTACCGACAAGGTGGACATGAAAATAATAAGGCTGGAGGCAATCTACACACGAAGTTACTTTCGCAATCCGCTCTGCCCCTTCAAACTTGAGAATAGTGACGCTGGTAGTTTTATATTCATAGGGACCAAAATGTTGACTCCTCGATTTGGCCTGATAACTAGTTACCTCTTCTACCTTCCCATCCATGAAAAACAACATAGAATCAAGGGCATGGCACCCAGCAGTCAACAAGCTAGAACCACCAAAATCTTTCTTGATATTCCAATCGTATTGACCATACCATGGACCAATACCATGATAATAATCTACTTCGGCGTAATGTAAATCTCCAAGCAGCCCTTCATCTACCAGAGACCGAATCAAAGTGAAATGTTTACTAAAACGGCATTCAAAACACACACACACACTAACCCCGTTTAAACTCACAGCAGATTGAATACGCTTTGCACCTTCATAATCTATGCTGATAGGTTTTTCAATAATTAAATGTTTCCCTGCCTCTGCAGCTGCAACCGCTTGATCAGGATGAAACGGATGTGGTGTACATATGTCAATAATGTCAATATCTGGATCGGCAATGAATTGCTCATAATTTGTATAGGACCTCAATGGAATACCATATTGTTCTTCCAAATCGTCTGGGTTATGCTCACGACGTGAACAAATCGCAGTAACATTAGCACCATTTACTGCCTTGAATGTGTCAATGTGTGCCCCCGCAACCCATCCAAGTCCAACAATTCCAACATTTAGATCACTCATAACTTTCCTCTTCCTCAAGTTTGGGGTTTAATTCTTCTTCACGCAAATTTAGTGCACTGGTATTGATTCTGGCCAGTCCATTTGAAGTACCAATCCAAGCAATACTATCACCAAGTTCTATTGAATTTATAACCGGATTCCCTATCCGATCCTCCGGATAAGAGATGAGATCCCATTCTCCAGTCTCGCGAGAATTTTTATAAACACCATCGCTGGTTGCCAACCACACTTCATTTTCTGTAACAGAAATGTGAATATTCTCAGGACGAACGAGACTATCCAAATCTCCTCGCACAACCTCCTCTGAGAAACTGCTCAGGCTATCAAGATCACACTCAGTATAACCACTAGTTTCCTTAGCCTGATTATACCAAGTAAAGAAAAGCTGACGGCCAATGGTATCGAAGCTGACAATCGAATTCCCTACAATCGAATCAAGACCTTCTAAGTCACCATAAGATCTCCAATAATTGAATTCTCGGTCATAAAAAGCAACACCACTTTTTGAGGTACCAATCCAAACAGTCCTTGGAGTCACTTCTAGCGCTACAATATCGTCAGCAGGCAATTCATCAATCTCACGATTAAATACACGCCACCCATCGGCAGACCTGCTATATTGGGCAACTCCAGAAAAAGTTCCCATCCAGACTTCACTTCCAAAAATCTTTATATCATATACTAATTTATGTGGCAACCCATGATCTTGTGTATAATTCTCGATGCTACCCGTTGCTTTGTTATAGCGTATAACACCATGATTCATAGTGCCAATCCATAACTCATTTTCATCAACCGCCAAAGACTGGATATTCAAAGGAGAACCTTCAAACATCTCTTCAAGCTGAGTAGTAATTTCTGTTTTAATTTCCCAAAAAGCAGAACTGGTATCTGCCTCAGTCAGTCCCTTGGATGTCCCAACCCATACTGTCGTGCCATCGACAGCTATGGCTTTTACCTTATTGCTCGGTAGCCCATCAGAGACTCGATAAATCATCCAAGCACTACTATCACGCATTTGGCGAATTTCTTGTTGTAATTTCAGATCTTGAGTCATGTCAATCGCAGTGGTAAAATCTGTGATTGCTTCACTATTTTGGTGAAGTTTCAAAAATGCTCTCCCACGCATAGTATAGGCATAAGGAAGCCATTGACTCGTTGTATAAGTCAAAATAAAATTGGTCAAAGTCGATATTGCTAACTCAGCTTGGTTCGTTTCTACCTGCAAGTTCCCAATCAAATACTGAGCTCTTTCATAGCCATCACTTTCTGGAAACTTCTCTGAAACCTGCATCAACAACTCAAGAGCTTGATCAAATGCTTTCACCTTCTCTGCTAAAAGGAACGCAGCTTGATAACCAGCATATGCACATTGCTCATGTTCAGGGTAATTTTCAAATAACAGGATGTAGCTTTCAGCAGCTTTCGCAAATTCATTCTTCGATAGATAAGCAGTAGCAGATAGAATAAATTTTTCTGACAAATCATACGAAGGATCAACCGCAGCTGCTAATCCAAAATATTTGACAGCATCATCTGTTTCACCATCTTCTTGGAAAAGCTCCGCTAGCTGAAAATAGGCCCTTGCATTCTGAGGGGACTCTCGGATTGATAATCGTAAGAGTTCTTTAGCTTGATTCCGTAACCCTAACTTTAAAAGGTCTTCAGCATTCCGCAGGTACTTTTCGGATATAGCATTTGAAGTAATTGAAATATCACTTATCTCGTCCAAAGGAACCAATATTTCCTGCCCATTAAAATCAATCCTAATGACACGGTTATCAGCATTTAGCCAGCGACCGGTGACCCGATCTCCATTTCTCAAATAAACCGAAACAGAAATTTCTCCATAACTAATACCAACAGAGAAAAAGGTGAATAGCACTACTAATACTATCACATTTTTTTTAAGAACTTTGCTTAGAAAAATCATCTATGCTCACTTTTAGATTGGATGTTATATTAATCCACCACAGNAACTTCAAAACGAGTTTCAGACAAAAGGTCATCAGCAATGGGTTGCGAAAACTTAACAGTGACTACAGAAGCCCTAGAAGTCGGTCCTAAAGNTGAAAACGAGTCGACAACAAACTTCTTAACATTAGCTTCCTTTGACTGAACTCCACCTTAATCTCGAGCTATGACAGAAATCTCATCANGAGCACCCAACCAATTTNCTCGTACAATATAGGCTAGGCCTACAACAATAACACACAACAAAAAACAATAATCCCTAACAGGAGCTTTGTCCTAAATAATATATCTGGAGGAACTAGCAGATTATTATCCTGAACGTTCGGGGTATCTTCTGAACTCATAAAAAATCTCAGCAATGGAAAACCCAAAAAACCAAGATGGAGGACAATAACAATACTTAGGTGACAACTGAAATACAGTTTATCATGGAAATCTCTTGGTTTTCAAGCATCATCATTCAGGTTGAAAAAAACAAGAAAAAATACTACAATATTTAACTGCCGGCTATCGATTAGAATCAACCCAAATGGAGATGCTACACTATAAAAAGGTTAAAATTAAAAGTCTATTGAAGCTGCAGAATCCTTGATTGCTCGCCGGAGTGCGTCGAGTCGCAAGCCCAGTGATTTTTCAAGTTGTGCCAGATGTAATATCCAAGAGTCTTTTGACGAATCACCTTCTTCAACCCCAAACTCATCTGTAATTGACAATCGGAGGAACTTCAAACGTTCCTTTTGCAATAACTTCAACTGGTCATCGTATTCTTCAATCCCAGCCTGAAGTAAGGCGACAAGTTCCCGAATCTTCTCCAAAATTGAGTTACCTCAGTTTAATTTTGTAGGTTGAACGGCTCGTACTAGGTAGGTAAATTTAGGAAAGCAAGTTAAAAAATGGTGGAGAATACCGGACTTGAACCGGTGACCTCTTGCATGCCATGCAAGCGCTCTCCCAACTGAGCTAATCCCCCACATCTGGAAAATGGATTTTAGCACATATCGGAATAAGTATGCAAGCAAAAAGTACAACGATCCTAGGAATTGACACCTCGACTACTATCGGCAGTATCGGCTTACTTGTAAATCAAGAACCTATTGCTGAACACACCCTAGACATAACACAAAACCACTCTTCTCGGCTGATGCCTGCCATCAAAACAGTTTTGGAATGGGGGAATCTAAACATCAGAGATATTGATGCCTTTGCTGTTGCTATCGGTCCCGGTTCATTCACAGGCATCCGTATCGCAGTAGCAACAGCAAAGTCAATATGTTATGCCATTAAAAAACCAATTCTCGCTATATCAACACTTGAAGCAATCGCCTATAATTTACAGTACGTTAATAAATTAATATGCCCTATCTTGGATGCACGTCGGGATCAAGTATACACAGCTATATTCCAAGGAGGAAGAGATCTTATCCGTCAAACAGAAGACCTTTGTATCCCACTTACTGAAATTTTAAATCGCCTAGACAATATTGGAAAGAATCCCGTCGTTTTTGCTGGAAATGGCCTCCAACGTTACAGTGAAGATATTCACAAAAGGCTAAATAAGCCCATTTTAGCTTCTCCAGCCTTTCACGTTCCGCGTGGTATAAATATTGCCCATTTAGGTGCAGAACGTTTTCAATCTGATAATATTGATGATTACCTTTCAATCACACCAAATTACGTCAGATCAGGCCCCCCCTAAACGATGTCAATTGTATTTAAAAACACATCGGCTTTGCTAATTTCCCATACTATTGGAAGATTGCTTTCTCTCCTGCTAACAGTTTTAATCCTACCAACCTATTTTACTGAACAACAAATTGGAAGTTACTTACTCGCCATGTTTGTTACGAGTCTAATTGCCAGTATCACTGAACTTGGAATGCAAGCTCCTTTGATACGCGAAATGACCTTGTATACCACCGCATCACGGCATTTTCTGGGTAACACTTTGATTATCCGGCTTTTACTTTCTACTATAGCATTTATTTTAATGGTCATAACCGGTAAATTATTGGGGTATTCAGCAGAAACTATGACGTTGATTAAACTCCTTGGCTTGGCTGAACTAGTTAATGGAATTGCTCAACTTTTCCGCTGTGTCTTCCGAGCTTTCGAGAAGATGCATTATGAAGCAATTACTGTCATAGCGGAACGTGTCATGGCTACTGTAGTTGGTAGTGGACTCATTATTTTGGGTGTAGACCTGAAAGACTTCTGCGTAATTGTGCTGATCGCGGGCTTCGTTAATCTCATTTTAAGTATTAGCCTCGTCCGAACTCGTTTCACCAAACTAGCGTTCAATTTCGACTTCGCAATCTGGAGAGTAATTCTAGTACAAGCATTACCCTTTGCCATAGGCAATATCTTTAACCTAATCTATTTCCGGATTGACATGGTAATGCTATCTAAACTGAGTGTGGAAGGTGAACTCGCCAACGCATGGTATGGACTAGCTTTCACTATTGTCAATGCCTTCACAATTATACCAGGAGCCTTCATGGGAGCCATGTTTCCAATGATGTCCCGTGAATTCGAGGAGGGAACAGTCGCTTTTCGTCAAAGTTATACCAATGCAGTCCATAAAATGCTTTTACTAGGCCTGCCATTCGCTATAAGCTTGTCTATACTTGCGGACGAAATCACTTTTCTGTTATTTTCTCAACTAGAACAATGGGAAAAAATCAGCCGAGGGCTGCAATTGCTCAGTTGGTCTGGAGGCCTCACATTCTTGACAACCATTTTTATCACAGTACTCCGTGCAACTGATAAAAGAAAAGCATTCACCATTCTGATGGCACTGACGGCAATTTTGAATATCAGCATTAATTTTCTACTCATTCCCAAATGGAACCATATTGGCTGTGCAATTGCGATGATCGCCAGCGAAAGTTTCTTGTTGATATTTGGATTTATTTATATACACTTCCAAATCTCTCGCCTAGCTAAAGTAAGCTTTGTATTCAGAATTGGCATCTTATCCTTCACAATGGGAGCGAGTTTAATTCTCCTCAAGACTTTTCTTCCTCTCTGGCTATTAGTCCCAATAGGGTTAGGACTCTACCTAGGAGGAGCATGGATACTAGGTGAACTAAAGACAAACCTAACACATTGAATATAATGAAACATGAATCACGAAGTTAATAAACTTAGGAACTATTAGGATCAAAAAGCGAAGATTTGATCTAAGGAAACTTCAGTAACCTTACCATACTTAGCCAAAGCTTCCATGTCAATCTTGCTTTTTGATCCCACAATCGATATTAATTTCTTACGATTAGTAATGTTGGATCGATGGAAGTCTTGCAAAATACCAATATCTGATTGCAGGATTTTTTGATAGCGTTTAATTCGCGGGTCAACTTCCAACCCTTGATACTCCCAAGTACGCACAGCACCAATGACTTCACGAAACCCAATTCTGGACGTCTTATAGCGGTTGATGATAGCCTCCCTAGCAATATCAAACCGTTCTTCTGAAATAGGAAGATTGTCAATCAAGCTAATGAATGCTTCTACCGCTTCTGGTGTTTTGTCAGCCTGACACAACACAATAGCTAACATCTGGTTCTGCTCCCCAATACGGCTACCGGCTGCATAACGAGCATAGCTCGCATAAGCTAGAGCGCGAGCTTCCCTCATTTCCTGAAATACCACCCCTGACATACCACCATCGAAATACTCATTATAGAGAATGATAACTGGACGTTTGGCTTCGTTATAGACCTCATCACCAAAATCCAAGCGAACATAGGCTTGTGCCATCTCTTTGTCAAAGAAATAGATCTCTGTTTCCTCAGGTTCACGTTGGACAAAAAACTCGTATGGAGGAGAACTTCGCAATTCACCATCTAGTGTATGGTGTTGACGAAGTTGGTTTTGTAATTCTTCAACTGATAATGATCCAACGTAACTAATAGTGTGCTGATAAGTCAATAAATTGGCAACTGTCTGAGTGAGATCGTCAACTTTGAGTTGAGTGATTTGTTCATTGGACATCATCTGGAGCATCGATGATTGATCACCATAAAGATTGTATTCGGCAATAGCTTGAGCAATAGCACGATAATTTTTTTTCGCGTCTTCTCGGTTAGCCAAAACAATTTGAATCAGCTCACTTAAAGTTGCGTAGTCGGCTTGTGAATGTTTTACCAGATCCAATGCTAAGACTAACGCCTGACCAAAGTTTTCATCCAACCCTCTGATAGTGAACGAAGTTGATTGACTGCCAACCGAAAAATTAAAGTCGGCCCCCAGTTTGTACCACTCTTTTTTCAATCCTGCAGACGTGAATTGAGATGTCCCAGACTTATCTAACAATAGAGCGGCAGCACCCAATTTTTGATCGTGGAGCCTGCCCACTTCAAAAGAGAAAGTGAGAGTGAACAAGTCATTGACCGGGTTTTCGGAATGATAAAGTTTAACCCCTGGATAATAGTCAGTAATCTGGTAATCTTGCTCGGATTTGATAAAAACAGGTTCAATTTCTGATACTGGCATTGCCATTATTGATGCAGCAAAGGTTGACTGGCGAGTCGGGTCCATCTCGATAGGATCAATTTTCGGTTTCTCAACTTGCGGTAATTCATGCTGAGCGTCAATTCTGTAGCCAACAACATAGTTATCACCAAAATACTTGTTAGCTACAGCAACCACGTTTTCCTTGGTCAACTTCTCCATTCGTGAAATCGACCGAATAGCATGTCCCCAATTTTGGTTAGCGATAAAAGAACTCCGAAGAGCCCCAACACGACTTTCATTATTTTCCAAACCTGCCTTCTGGAACTTTTTGAAGTCTGTCACAATCGCAGGAATGATCCAATCTTCAAATTGACCTTTTTTTATTAGGTTTATCTGCTCTAAAAGTAATCGCTCGACCTCTTCCAAAGATTGGTCTTTTTTCGGAATACCCCATAGTTCTTGGGTCCCATAGTCATTGTTCAAAATCGGACGAGAACCAGCTTTCCGTACTTTCTGTTTTTGATTCAAATTGAGATTAATTAACCCCGCAGTAGCATTATCCAAAATCATATCAAAGAGCATAAGAGCTTCTACATCAGCATGATTTTGTGGTGCTGTTTTGAAGACGATCATCACGTATTCCTCTCCTTGGTACTGAACAGTAACTCGCGTGATCCCATCAATTGGGTTTTCTTCCCACTGTTTGGAGTTAGGCAAAACCTGCGGTTTCAAATCTTTGAAATTTTCAGTAATAATCTGGATGGTTTCTTCAATATTGATATCACCCGAAATACATATGGCCATATTGTTGGGTACATAGTAGGTATTAAAAAAATCGTATATTTTGACCAATGAAGGTTTCTTCAGGTGTTCAATCGTCCCTAAGGTAGATCTTCCATAAGGATGCTTTTTGTACACGCGTCGATAAACAGCATCTCGAATTAGCCGATCTTTATCGTCAAGATCCAGGTTTTTTTCGTCATAGACGGTTTCCAGTTCAGTATGGAATAATCGGAAAACAGGCTTATCAAACAAGCGATGTGACTCGACTTTGGCCCACTGCCGCAATCGACTGGAAGGTAAATTTACCTGATAAAACGTTAACTCTTGACCTGTTCCAGCATTTTTAGAAAACGCTCCCATAGATTGATATAATTTATCTAATTCATTCGGCACTGCATATTGAGCGGCCAGTTGTGATTCTGCGTTGATTTGGACATAGATTTCTTTACGCTTTTCCGGATTTGTCTCCTCAAAATGCTGCTCATAAAGCTGTGTAATCCGATCCAAATGAGGTTTTTCTCTTTGGTAATTTATCGTTCCTAATTCTTGTGTTCCTTTAAAAAGTAGGTGTTCCAAATAGTGCGCTAGGCCAGTTGCATCTTCTGGATCATTTTTAGATCCAACACGAACCACAACCTCAGCATAAAAACGAGGTTCTTCGTTATTTTCTGTTAGATAAACGGTTAACCCATTGTCCAACTGAAAAATGGCTACATCCATCAAATCAAAAGGATCAGGCTGATTGATCCGTCGATAGCCGAGACTAACATCCGAACCAGATACGCGGCTTGCTTTTTTTGACTGGGTTTCCGATTTGACCTGATCAATTGATACAGTAGACGTCGTTGTAGACTGCCGAGAACCAAAACAACCAACCAAAAATGAAAAAATAAAGGGAAGATAGTAAATTCGGTACCGCATATATTCACCTCAAAAGAAAAAGCCCAGAAGCAAAATCGAGATTTCCCTTTGGGCTTTGGTGTTGAGTTTAAAATTTGGTCTATAAGGTTGCTAACCTTAATTGTAGTTCGGAGGATCTATTTTCGATTTTTAACTTTCGACCTCGTCCCAATCACAGAAACGTTTACCCTCTTTTTTCTCTTTAGAGAGAATCAGCAAAGCTGCCGAAGCCCCGTCTCCAGCTGAAATAATAGCTTGGACTTGATGAGGACGAGTAGTACGACCAACAACAAACAGATTTTCAACGTCTGTTTCGGCCTCGCGCGTAGCGCCAATAGCACCATCATCGCCTCTTTTCAAGCCCAAACTTTCGGCTAGCTCTCGGCTTGAACCTGTCGCAATAATCAGGTACGTTCCGGAGTAGGTCTCTCCACTATTGGTGGTGACAGTAAACCCATCGTCCGTTTTTTCAGCCTGATCTACTGAGGCCTCAACTAGATTAGCACCAAAACTCGTTACCTGCTGACGCCCAATTTTTTGAAAATCACTCCCTGTCATTTCGGGAATTCCCAGATAATTGTACAACATAGCATAATGCATAGGGGTTTCATCCTGACCAAAAATGGTAGTTTCAATATCATTTTTGGTCAAATATAAGGCAGCACTCAAACCACCTGGGCCATCGCCAACAATAAGTGCACTTGACATTATCTTCTCCACAAAATCATTTCAATCTCGTTTTCGGATTTTAGCATGAGTAACGAATAAACGCAACCAAAAACCCTAACTTCCATACAACCTGTAAACTGTAATATTTTCCCATTTCTTCTTGGACCGATGCGTAGGCACACGTTTTCGAAATACGTCTTGTATTAACAATCCATGTGCCTCAAACATAGCCTCTAGATTGTCAACCATCTTTTGCCCAGAATGATCAGCATACCCAAACAGAACCTGGCCACCACTAGTTAAATGATCTTGCGTTTGAGCAAGAAAGCGCCTCACAGTACCCTGATTTTCATCATGGATTGCTATTTCAGCTCGACTACGACATCTAGCTACTACCCAAGGAGCATTAAAAACAATCAAATCAAACTTGTTATCCCCTATTGGTTCAAACAAATCTCCTGCCTTGGTTACTTCAACATGAGCACCATACAAATTAAACCGATAAAGATTGATTCTGGTTGTAGCAACCGCTTCCGGCAAAATATCCGAAGCAAGTATTCTTGGTTTGCAACTGGCCAATCGACGTGCAGCAAGAACAGACAAAATCCCAGAGCCACAACCTAAATCCAACACAGAAGCTTTCATGGGCAATGAATCCTTTACACACCAAAACCCCTGTTGAAATAGATGGATAGTGTCTTTTGACTGTGGAGGAAGAACATTTTCGGAAACAACCAATGACGTCTCAAGAGCATCAGTTTCATAAGTTTGCTGAAGTGAATTCCGAATTTTCTCCAATGTAGGCATAGGGATGAGAAACGGACAATCTTGATTTGCTCCCGGGTTCTCACCAACCAATTCAAGCAAATATGGAAGATCAAAGGCTGGTTCAACTTGCAGTAGCCCAGAGGCATCAGCTAAAACCATCAATTTCAGCAATGGGGAAGATTGCTTTTTCTGGGCACGCAACCTGTCCGACGATTTAAAGTCACGCTTCCGCCCCTTCTTCTCTTGATTGAAGGAGGATTTTACCAACTCTGCCTTCTTTCTATCGATAAATTCTACGGTGTTTGAAATAAGGTCTGAATTTCCAGATAAAGCAGCAATTCCACCTCGTTTTATATACTTAAAAATCCGATTCGGCCGTTCAAGATCACGATCGTCAAAAAATTTTATTTTAACATCATCCATCGCAACATCACGAAACTGCGAAGGCACAAAAACTCGGCCAATCCCTCCTACTTCATAAAATGGCAACATTCTTACAAAAGTCCCCAATCCTTGAAAAGTTGCCAGCTCCTACCAGGCACATCTGACCTAAATACCTGTACATTCCCAAGATCTGCCATAGTTACATAACAAGTTTGACCATCAGATCCGCCAAATGCAATATTTGTACAATGCACGCCCTCTAACTTAACTTCCAGTACTACATTACCTGCCGGTGAAACCTTAGCAACAGTTCCCTTCCCATGACGTGTGACAAGTATGTTGCCTTCGATATCACAACGCATACCATCCATACCAAAATCAGAAAATTGAATTAAAAGCCTTTTATTATGTATATTGCCGTCACCAGCTAAATCATAGACCCATATGTTACGTTGAACACTTTCGTTAACATAAAGTCTTTTACCATCTGGACTGACCTCAATTCCATTGGTTGTACCCATATCAGTCTCAAGCAAAGTAACTACCCCATCAGTATCAACACGCCAGATTTGCCCAGTTGATTCACCCCAATTAGGATCGCTAGCATAAATTACCCCATTTTTACCAATAGCAATATCATTTGGTTGATTCATTTGGGAGGCATGACCATGAACGGAAATCCCCCTAGTAACCATATCAACCTTGAGAACATTATGATTTGTGTAATCAGCAATAAACATATAACCTTCGTCATTAAAGCGTATCCCGTTTCCAATACTGCCGTTCGGTAATTCAATGAACACACTGGCTTCGCCGTCTGGAGTAACTTTCCCTATTGTATGCTGTCGCATAAAATTGACCGCATACAGATTGCCATACTGGTCACACGCAGGACCTTCAATACCAGATGTAAAACCACCTTTTTCAGTAAATTGACGCGCCACAAAATATTCATCGACCATTTTATTACCTATCAAATTTCATATTTGAATTCAGACTAATCTTATCATACAAATTTTTAAGGATCTGATCAGGACATTTTATTTCACAACAGCAACCATGTGTCAATGTGCAAACTCAGAACCCAAAACAATTATTATATGCTGGTATTTGGTAATTGAGTAAAAACTTTCATTGTGTTATAATATTGATTGACGATTTTTCTTAATTTTTACCATGTTTTTTCGACATTTATATACAAGACCCCAATTTCGATGATTGTATCATCTATGTATGATTTACCCTAATAAACACTTTGGGAATGTATTTTTTTTAGGCCAAGCAGCCTACTAAATAATCTGCTATTCAGGCTTTTAAGGAGAATTTGTGAGAAGAACAGCCCTAATCTCATCATTAGTTTTTCTATTTTATTTTTTCTGCAGTTGGAATTCTGTCGCAGTTTTGGTCGTAGACCAAACTGAGGGGCATCCTGGTATTACCATCACCATGTCTAATAACCATGGAGCTGGCGTAAAAACCGTTGGGACAATCATGTTTGGCACCACTCAAATTACGAAGGCCACACATAATCTAACAGCAATAAAAGGGCAAATTAATTCTGATCAAGTTGTTACAGACCTTAATGGTGACTATAAGATTACCTTCTCCGTTCCCGATCTACCAGCTACTAGCTATCCAGTACAGATTGGCAACCTTGGCACATTCACTTTCAATCTAACCCAACCAGTCCTAAATAGAAACACAGGCTACGTCGGCAATTCACTTAAGGTCACTGGATTCCATGGTGTTGCCAAGTTTACCATAGGTACAATCCAGCTTGACAATGGCTCTCGAACAATTACAAAAACTGACAATGCTTTAAAAGCAATCGTCGGGTCAATTAGTAACGATAACAAAGTAGTCACAGATGCTTCTGGAAACTACGAGGTAATATTCGAAATTCCCACCCATGTTGGAGGACCAATAGTATTTACACTTGGCGGGACCAAGATGCCATTTACCCTCTTAGCTTCGATTACATCAATTCACCCCAAAGAGGTTAAGTATGGAGACACCATTACCATTACAGGACAAGGTTTTAGCCAATTAGATACGCTGACAGTTAACATCGGAGATTTAACCTACAAATTCCCAGCAAGTGATAACCCAGTCAATGCTAACGGTTATTTCAGCGTAAGCGCGCAGATTGGTGATGTCCGATGGCAACCTACACACGATGTAACTATTGCTGGTAATGTCTCTGGAAACAAAGTCGTAGAAATCGATGAAGTTATTATTAACCCTTCTATTACTTTTCACGACCCACAAGGAGACTTGGGAGCTAATTCAGGCACAGCAAACGCTGTTGTATATGTTACAGGTCGGAACTTTGCTGGCAGTGGCCGAGATGATGACGAAAAAGTCAGCATTAAATTTGATAGAAATGAAGTCATAAAAGTTGGGAAACTAGACTTTAGCTTACAACCACCAGGAAAATTTGCCATCTCTTTCGTAACAGCCAAATTGAATAATGGCGGCAATCTAGAAATACAAGCTCAGGGCACAATATCTTCGCCTTATCCAGTAATGAACTTCCTCTACTCACTGCCTGATAGTAGACCTAAGCTAGAAATATCCAAGAATATCGGCCACCCCGGACTACAAATTGATGTTACTGGAACTGGATATCTTGGTGGTGCTGACATTGGTGTGCCAGTCCTGAAATTAAAAGCAGCAAACACATATTCCGCCTTGTCAATTGATGCGTATGTAGTTGGTTCTGACCCAGGCAGTTCTTCAACAAACATTAAAACCGATACTGATGGCAAATTCCACATAAGAGTCACAATTCCGAAAAAATCCACCAACCTATACCAAATATGGATTAACAAAGAAGACGTTAACAACAACAGTCAACTCAACGACGGCGAAGACACAAATAACAACAACCAACTTGATTACTTTAATAATAATAATGATGTTACAAAGGAATTCCGAATTATTCCGAAACTCACTGTAGTTGCAGGTCAATCGAAAAGAGTAGGTCAAAGTTTTTCGGTATCTGGTGCAGGTTTCGGAGCAAGTGAATCAGTTGACATCAAACTAACGACCGACGATGTGTCCCCAGTCCCTCTAACTCAAATCCAAGCAGATACAGACGGCAACATCAGTTCAACCGATTTGAAAATCAACCCGCAAACCTATGGGAACAAGAAAATCATCGCTTCAGGTATTACTTCGCAATTGACTGCAGTAGCAACTGAAACGGTACAAATCCTAAATCAAATTACTTCAGCAAATCCAAACTTAGGAACCAATATCTCCGTTGGTCAATCTATTACACTTGCAGGAAATGGTTGGGGAACAAATGAGGAGCTAATTGTCAAAGTTCACGAATTTGATGGCTCCAGTGTATCGGTAGACTTATCCCATCTAACTACTGACGCAAATGGTGTCTTTTCGCACAGCTTTGCCATGCTGAGCTTAGGTGGAACTGGTGTATTTAAACTTACCGTAACTGGAACCGCTATTACTAGTAGTGAGCCACAAACGACTCTAAATCGAGGAGCAAGTATGTTGTCCTGGAATCTCCAAGGGTCCACTGACTATCCAATTATCCTAATCCAAAAAAATTCCGGACAGGTTGGGGATACAATAACAGCCAAGGCAACTACCAATCCAGGAGTTGGGGACGTGTCATTTGGAAACACAACCATGACCATTGACAGTTCAACTCCAGATGGAAATGGCAATTTCGACATCGCCTTTAAGGTTCCAGAAAAACCTACAGGAACCCACATCATTAAATATAATAAGAGCGAAGTCCAATATACTGTAGGCAGCAAAATTACAAACATATTACCAAACAGTGATGTAACTGTTGGTCAAATTGTAACAGCTGAAGGAAAGGGTTATCCAGCCAATTCACGTATTGAAGTAAAATTCGATTCCACTGTTGTTGCTACAGTTATCTCTAATTCATCTGGTTCCTTCAGTTCGGGCTTTCCACTTCCAGTCGTAGCAGGTAGTACATCTCATCAGATTACAGCTGTTGCTACAATATCAGGAGAAACAGCCACAGCTGTAACCTTCCCAACTGCTGGCAATAAAGTGACGGGAAAAGTCACTTCAATTCAGCCCGTTATAGGCACAACAAAAACTCCAGTTGCCTTATCAGGTAATGGATTCAAATCTTACCAAACGGTGACGATTCAATTTGATGGAACTGACGTACTTGATTCGAAAGGAGCGACATCGGCAACGTTTCTAACTAGTGAGATAGGAACATTAACAGCTACATTTTACCTCCCGGAAAAGCCAAGCGGAACTAAGCAAATTACAGTTAATGGCCAAGCAAGTGTTGGGTTTACAATCCACAGTTCCGTGTCTCTGGATTCCAAAAGTGCACAAGTTGGTGGCAATATAACAGTTAATGGTAATGGCTTCGCTGCGTCTGAAAACCTAACTTTTAAAGTGGAAGATAAAACCGTCGATACGACATCTGCTGGAGCCGATGGAAAGTTTAGTAAAGCAATCACCATTCCACGACTTGGTGGAGGCAGCAGGAAACTCGAAGTCATTGGCAACAACAGCAGCTATGCAACAGCATCTTTCTCTGTTTTGGGCAAAATAACCAGCATTGAACCAAATGGGGGTACTGTACAATGTGGAGATGAAGCTATCGTCACTGGTGAAGGATTCATGCCGAATGAGGATATATATATTGATTTTGGAACTACACAGGCTATCGATATCTCTAGTGGTGACACTGCTGCACGCGACGACGGCACTTTCACGACAAAATTTAGAATTTCCACACAACCTACTGGTGTAAAAGATCTAACAGTCAGACAAGCAAGCGGATCTTCCGATAGTCGCAAAAACGCAGTCCAAATCGTTGGACAACTAACCCGCTTACTAATCAATGGTAAACCGCGCAGCGAATCCAACAAAACAATTGAATGTAGTGCGGAACTAACACTGGCTGGACGTGGTTTTACAGCGGGAAGCGACTTAGCAGTTGTGTTAAAGGCAACCTCAGATATCGACGTTACGTATAAAACACATGGTTTGTTAAATCCAGTTGTGCGATCTGATGGAACTTTTGTCATTGTTTTTAATACTAAAAACCTAGGAGCAGATAAAGGGATCGACATTCAGGTCAAAGACATTGACAAAGACATAACAGTCAGTACCAGGACAAAGACAGATACCGATGAAGAACCCGATGTTTTTGGGGGGATTGATGTTGTAGGTAGGATACTAACCTTCACCCCATTAACAGGAACCGCTGATACGGAAATAGAAATCACAGGATGCGGCTACCATGCGGGAGCAACAGTTGAAGTCAAAACTCCTTCAATTACTCCGCTTCTGGGTAGTACGACTGTAGAATCAGTCAGTGCTCCAGCGACAGAAGAAACAGCAACAACAGGTACTGAAGATGAAGTCAGCGGCGCAGGAACCTATAAAGTTACGTTCAAATTCGGAGACCTTGGTGAGACTGTAGACTTACCGCTAGGCCCTGTGACATTCACAGTCAGTAGTACAGGCGGAGGGTTTACAATTACAGATACTACGGCTCCTTTTATTCTGTCAGAAGTTGATTCTAAACGGGTGGATGTAACGCCACTTTTTGGTTCCTCCGAAGATAAAGTCACTATTATTGGTACTGGTTTCCCTCCTAAGAAGGAAGTAGGACATATCACCTTTGATGGACAAAGAATCAGCGTCACGGCTACCGGGGTTGGACTTATCAATCCAATTAGTAGTAAGATTACGACTGATATCAGCGGTGTATTTCAGGTTTTAGCCACTGTTCCAGCAGTCACACGAGGGGTCAAACTAGTCAACACAACTGATATTCCTGCGACAACAAGAGGTAGTTTTGAAGTACGAAAGAAACTGTCTATTACCACACCTGAAACAGCATCTGGCTATATAGGCACTGAAATAACAGTCAAAGGGACAGGGTTTAACGCAGCAGAAATCCGTGCTCTACGATTTAACGGTGTTCATGTCACCCCAACTAATTACAGTTTAAAAATTGAAGGAATTGGTAGTTTCACATCCAATGATAGAATCCAGACTGACAGCCTCGGGCGATTCAAAGTTAAATTTGTAGTACCACCAATCGCTTCAGATCGACTAATAATGGTAACCACAGACGATGGCGGGATCGCAAATTTTGAAGCACTTCCCAGAATCAGTTTGGTTAGCCCTGCCAAACTAAAGAACGGCACGGCGATTCGTGTCGTGGGCGATGGTTTCAGGTCCAATGAATCGATCGTTGTTGACTTTGGTGAACCTACCCAAAGGTCTCAGTTCAACGCAAATTTTCTTGGCCAATTTGATTATTATACACAACCTGTACAATTACAAACCAGCGGCGTAAAATCCTTAACAATAAAAGGGTTGGATAGTTCAGTGGAAGTCAACAGTTATTTTTACGTTGAACCGTCTCTTGACGTCGAGGGGGTCATAGCCCAAAATGGGACATTTGTCCTTGGTATCAGCAGTGGTAAAGTGGGCACCTTTATGCGACTGCGTGGAAAAGGCTTTGCTAAAAACGACCTAGTCACTTTAACAATTGATAATGTTTTAATCAATATTGACCAAAACATTATCAGTAACAAAGACGGTGAATTCACAGCTGATATAAAGATACCTAGGATAGTCGGAGGAACCAAGAAAATAACCGCTACAGGAACAGATGGAGATATAGCATCCACAACATTTACAATTACAGCGCAACTTTTGTCGATCAATGGAGTTGCCATTACCCCTGTTGGGTTCACTCCTATTGATGTAAAAGTTGGAGATGATTTGAGTATAGTTGGAGATGGTTTTTTAAACACTCAAGCTATCAGCTTTGAAGTTGGAGTTTCAGGCCAAGGTTCTTTGATAAACATGGGAATGCAAAGCGCCGGAACTGATGGGCTCCTCGAAAGAACATTTACAGTACCGATCATGAGCTACGGCCCCAAAGTAGTCCGTTTGACAACTTCAGCTCCAACCTCACAAATTAATATTGTCGGAATCCGAGTCGTAGGCCGGATCAAACCTGGAGGCATATCAAACAGAAGGAGCGGTTTCCCAGAACCTGTTGGCAGTGATAACAGCTCAATTTACCTGTGGGGCGATGGTTTTGAAGAGAACAAACCCCTCACGGTGACTTTAACACCTCAATCCGGTGGAAATTCAGTGTTAATTACCAACGAAAACCTACTGGACAGATACGGGAACCCTAAGCCGAAAACCAATAGCAGCGGCAGATTTGATGAAGTTGAATTTAAAATCCCAGCCCCTTCAGGATTCACCTCGGGATTAGTTACCGTTACCGTTGCCACGACGAATACATCCACCAATGCGGAGCTTATTTTTTCCCAAGTTAATTCTGGAGGACAACTTCAAATATCTGGATCAAAACGCGTAACACCAGACCAAAGAGTTCGAATTCGTGGATTCGGGTATGATAATGGTACTGATAATTCTGGTGTCGTTGTTGGACAACTAGAATTGCAAACCACAACATCCAGCCATACTCGCGTTGTAGCAGGCCTACAGGATGAGGGAGCAGGCAGTTATAACACAGATGGAATCAAAACCAATAAAAACGGTGTGTTTGAAATGAGTTTCACCATTCCCCAAGATACCGTTTTCACCACCGCAGGGAGAAAATTAGTCACAACCAACGTAATCAACCCCACTCAAGCCTTAGAATTTGAGATTATTCCTAAATTAACAGCAATTAAATTGTCAGCGACAAAACTACAGGTTAAAGGTATTGGTTTTGCCCCAGGTCAACCGAACCAGAAAATCCAAGTTGGTACTACCAACACAGGTGAAAACATCACAGCAAACGTCTATGGGTCTTTTCTGGTAGAAACTACATTCCCCGACATTCCTGCAGGAGATTATCAAGTTAGCATTGACGATGGTTTTGGTGAATCAGTTCGTGCCGAAAGCCTCATTTCCGTTACAGGAACAGCTAATATCACCAACGTGCAACCCAAAAGCGGTCCAGTTGGAACCTTAGTTACCGTTGATGCCTCTGGGTTTGCACCAGAGGAGAAGATCAATTCAACATTTGGCAGCATGCAACTTCCAATCGTTCAAGCAAACCAGCAGGGCCAAGTTAGCTTCTCCTTTGCCGTTGACCAACAAATGGGAGGAAACACCGAAATCCGTTTAACGGCCGAGCAAACTAGCCTAAGAACCACAACAGCAAATTTCAAGATCACCGGACAACTTACCTTGGTATCCAAGATATCTGGACCGAAAGGAACTCCCTCTACAATCAAAGGGAATGGATACAATCAGAAAGAAAAAGTTCAAGTTTTCTTTGGCAACTTTAATCTGACTAGTAATGTCAGCATCAACAGAGATGGATCAATTAGCTTTGACTTCTTAGTTCCAAATCACCCACGAGGAGCAGCAGTAATTTCTGTTAATACAATAGATTCGAGCACTCAAACAACCTCGACACAAACAGCCATATTTTCAGTTGAAAGTTCAATTTCCCTTTCCAGTAAATCTGCTCCTGTTGGCGCAACTCTCGGCATAATTGGATCTGGTTTCAAACCAGACGAGGAAGTTCGCATTTTTGTTCGAACTGATGAGGTAAAGGCTAATGCAGATTCTGGGGGGTCGTTTCGAGTAAATTATGAAGTTCCCGAACTTCCAAATGGTAAAGTCAGTGTTATTGCCTCCAGTATAGGCATTGCTGAAACAGCAAATGAATTTATAGTTATCCCTCGAATTAATTTCAATAAAAACACTGGTCAGGCTGGAGAAATAATTAACATTAATGGAACAGGATTTAATCCCAGAAAGAATATCAAAATACAAATTGGACAACAATCTCCTGCAGGCCTATCTAATATTGACATCAGTGAATTCGGGAGCTTTGGCAGTTCAGGAAGTAATCTCTATAACTTTTCTGTCCCCGCAGTGGCACAAAATGCGATCACGATCCGTGCGGATAATGTTGATGGAACATCATTTCTGGGTGACGATCTAGCTGGTGGAGGTTTAGAAAGATTATTTTATATCGCAGCCGGCATCGCCGCACAACCATCTACTCCAACAACAGGACCAGCACAACCAACACAACCAACACAACCAACACCAGATGCTGTGACTTTGAATATCACCGACAACTCTGACGGAAACAATGATCCAACTGATGCTGGTAGCACCGATCTAAAAGCACGTGCTGGTGATGCCCTTATTGTGGCAGGAGCAGGGTTTGGTGCTAATGAGTCAGTAACTCTTGTACTTGGCAGCCAATCTTCTACCACACCAACAACAGGTGCAGGTAGTTTCGTCTCAGTATTTGTTGTTAGCCCTCAGAACGAGGGACTGAAAACGCTAACGGCTACAGGCAACACTTCAGGTAAAAATAAATCAACCGCTTTTACTATCCTTCCAGATTTGGGAGAACCCAGTTTTACCATTACAGACAACTCAGACCGAAATGGTGACAATACTGATACAGAAAGTATCGATAAAACTGCTAGTATTGGCGACACAATAACAATATCAGGTAGTGGATACGGTGTTAATGAACAATTACGTATTGAATTTGGGGAACAAGTCATTACCGCAAAGACCTCCTCTGATGCAACGTTTGAAACAACTTTCATTGCAGCTGACCAAGCCGACGGCTCAATTGTAGTCAAAGTAATCGGACAAATATCAACTAAAACAGTATCAGATGCGTTCACCCTAGCCCCATTAGTTGGACAGCCTTCTTTAGTAATCACCGATAATTCTGATGGGAATGATGATGCTACTGACCTTGGCAGTTCTGACAAAGAAGCAAAAATTGGAGATATTGTCACTCTCCGTGGTACTAACTTTGGCCCAAACGAGGAAATAGGAGTTGACTTTGGTAATCAGTCCATTTTTGCCAACGCCTCAGGAGAAGGAGAATTTGTTGCTACTTTCGTTATTTTGAAGCAAATTGGTGGTACCAAATTGATCCTTGTTAAAGGTAAAACTTCTCAGAAAAGTAAAACTGATCGATTTACTATTAGACCGCAGATCACAGCCTTTAGCCCAACTATTGGCGACATAGGGCAAAAAGTTACACTTCAAGGAGATGGGTATAGTGCCAATTCACAACTAACAGTTCGATTTGGTGATAGTGAAACAAGTCTAATGACCTTAAGAAACTTGAGTGTTCAATCAACCTCCGATGGTAGTTTCTCTTTTGAATTCTCCATACCAATTGGGCCTTACATTGTTACACCTGATGCGGATAAACGGATTAATTCCTTCATTCGAATTAATGACGCAACAAATTTGACTACGGGGACAGTCCAGTTTGTCAAGATCAACATGCAAACAGCCAGTTTAGAGATGCAACCAGCCCAAGCTAATAACGGTGAGCGGGCAACAATTACAGGCTTAGCAGTCACTGATAATGGCGCACCACTTGCTAATACTAATCTCGGATTTCTATTAATTCAACTACCTAATGGAACGGAAAACACAGTAACTGCTCAAGATTATCAATTGAAGATCGAAACCGACGAAAACAATGTTCCTGTCGGCCGTGTTGAAACTAATAACAGCATAAAAACAGACGCCATCGGTCGTATCAAGGCAAGTTTCTTAATACCAACTATTGCTGGAGGGCAGGCCAAACTGCGTTTCACGTCTGTTGAAAACTTGCAAGCTGAGCTCGATATAGTACCTAAAGTTGTAACTCCTGTAACAGGAGTTAAACCGGGTGATGCTGTGTCTATAATTGGCCTTGGCTACAAAGCAAATGACATCATCTCTGCAAGAATTGCAGGTGGAGCTATCTTACGAACAACACCTATGACAATTAAAACCGATGCCTCTGGCACCTTCAATGCAGCCTTTGTAGTACCAGAAAACCTCCCTGGAGGAGCTTTCAAAATTATTGTCACAGATAGTACAAATAGTGATCCCAATACAATCCCAACCATACAATCAGAACTAACGATCTTAGGATCTATTGATCAACCAACTGCCAATAGCCAATTCAAACCGGGTGAACCTATTACACTTATAGGCAAAGGTTTGGGTGCAAACGAAACGTTATCTGTGACAATTGGTGGGATATCGATAAGCTTTGAAGACGAAGTTAAAAGTACAACAACAGGCAATTTTGAATTGACAATCACAACGCCCCCATTAGCACAAGGCAAACAAATCATAAGAGTAGATGGTCAAAAAAATGCGGCAGAAACCGAAATTGCTGTTGTCTCCGGGGACCTAACTATTACTCCTTCTGAAGGAAGTGTTGGTACAGCTATCCTCGTCACAGGAGCGGGTTATCCCGCCTATGCCTCAGTTCAGGTTGATCTTGGTTTTTCTGAAGATATTACATACAGTAATGCCGACGCAAATGGAAATATTAACGCCAAGTATCTGATTAAGAAACCACTACTACCTGGTGACAAAACACTGTCAATTCAAGTTGGTGGAAAAACCTATTTCAGACCATTTGCTTATGTCCTAGATAACGTTGGCCCTGCGATTTTGTCCGCCAGTCATGATGGAGGATCTAGTGTCATTACTGGCACCTCAATAGGTAAATTTGTGACAATCAAAGTTATTCAACGGGATAATTTCGATATTGCAGCTCGAGGTACGTACAGAATCGGTGGAGATACCATTACTCCTCCACTAGCTGAAGGTGAACTATATAATAATGGACTCCAAAACGACGAACAAGCCAACGACACAACTTGGGGATTCAAATATCAGATTACCTCAGACCAAATAACGAAAGCTGAAGCCCTAGCAACTGCTGTTCCCATAACAGTCACCCTTTTTGACTCAAATGGAAACAAAACGGAGACAACAACCAGCACACCAATTCAGATCGACACTGAAGCAGAAATCCTTTCGGTTACTGCTTCAGTTCTGCAAGCATCAGATGGTAAAACTAAAATCATTAGGGAAAATAGAGCACTTAATATTGGTGATACATTCAAAATCCTAGTCGTTTCTGAAGCTAACGCCATTGGAACATTCCAGATCAAAGGGATAACAGAACCACTACCACTTTCCCGAGGCAACTTCGAAACCCAATATGTTGGCGAATACATGATTCGGGGTGGTGACAGAGGGATCAATGCGGAAATAAAGATCGAAATGACAGACGAAAACGGTAATGTCACTTCCAGAGCAGCTAAAGCAACTATTACCATTGAAACTAGCTTTTTTAGTGCATTTAGAATCTCACCCTTAGAATTACAAAGTGGTGATCGCTTTACTGTTGAATATACCACCAACATTCAAAGTAAACCAATGCTATTCATCTCAGATTCTGTGCAAAATACTCCATCATACGAACCAAAGTGGTCTGAATTGTCTCTGATGAATATCTCCGAAATTGAACCTGCGCGAGATGAAATTGAGCTATTTGGCTCCCATCAAATAGGATCGACTGTGAGAAGGTATCTAGCCTATGCCAGAATACCAACGGAGATTAAACTCAGTGGTACGCAACACCTAATCCGGATAGAAGTCACTGACACATACGGAAAGAAAACTGTGAAAGATCTTCCCGTCGAGTTCCAAAGACCTCCTGAATTTAGCTTAGAAATACCAGAAGGAGTTGGAATGATACATATCCCATTATCCGTTGAGTTAGTTAATGAAAAAGAAGTTCAGGTTGAAACAGTTGGAGATGTCTATGATATACTCGGAGGTAAGAACAACGTCAATTTACTGATCACCTTCGATACTGAAAAACGGACTTGGCGCAGCTATCTCGGAAACCAAAGTCGAAATACCAGTGCCGATAAGCCAATTACTGATGATACCGGCATTATCACAGTGATGAAACGCCGCACAACATTATCAATTAGTGGAAGTGCTCTTGGCAATCAAGGACAAAGTCAAATTCAGCTACGTCGGGGTCTAAACTTAATTGGGGTTCCACTACAAACAAGTCAAGTTTCTGTGGTTAGTGATTTGCTCAAATTGCCTGGAATGCGCAATAATGCAACATCAATCATTGTAGTCACAAACGGTGAATTCAAGGTTGTCACTCAACCTGGAGATGACGGTGATGTTCAGGTAACTGGAGGAAAATCCTTTATTGTAGCCGCTCGCACCGAAGGTCAAGCTGAAATCATCGGCTCACCCTGGCAGATGGGTCCAATGGAACTTGAAACAATACGTTCTGTTGCAACCTCACCATCCATTCAAATTACAGACAAAACCCCCATATTCTCCGTCAATGGCCAAATTACGGAACGGAATAATACAATCTCTACAAAAAATCTTGTCATCACCATCCACAATCGAACAACAAATGCAATTCTAACTTCAGAATCAAGGAACTACCAAGTCACGTTTGTCGATATGCTACACCAACAAGCAGCCAAAGTTGGTGACTACTTAGAAGTAAGTGCAACAATTAAAGACAATCATTTCCGTATAAACCCAATCGAGTATCAGATTACGGCAGAGGATATTGCATGTAGTTCTGTCCAACTACCAAATTTGATTGTCTATGAAGTACCTCGACATACAAAACTGTTTGCTAACTACCCCAATCCATTTAATCCTGAAACATGGATCCCATATCAACTCTCAAGCGATGGTGATATTAGCATTCAGATCCACAATGTGGATGGTCAACTTGTACGATCAGTTGAACTTGGATACCGCTCACCTGGCACCTACACTCAGCAATCAAAAGCAGCCTATTGGGATGGACGAAATAACAATGGTGAAACCGTTGCAGGTGGCATCTATTTCTATACCTTGAAAATCGATAACTCCTATGTGCTAACACGGAAAATGATCATTGTTAAATAAATTACTCTTTTGGAATGTATTACTGGCCAAACGATAAGAGAGAACAATAATTACGAATCGCTAATGAAAGAGGCTCTTTCCAGATAAAATTCACTAATTTGGACCTTAGTCTACCACTTAGCAGGATACAAGCACATATACACCAATATAATTTCTTTTATGCGGCAATAGTTAAGAAGGAAACAAAACGACCCTCAAAAACCTAGCTCTCTCCCAATTTGTGGATGCTCTAGGCAAAAGATTAATAACATATATACATGACAGGCAATTGATAATGATTTTATCAGATCAAGACATTGTTAAGTATTTAGAAGCAGGGAAAATCCAAATCTCGCCACAACCAGATTTGACAGAGCAACTAGGCTCATGCTCAATTGACTTTAGGCTGAGCAATGTCTTTCGGGTTTTCGAGCACAGTAAACATCCTGCCATTGATTTGCAAGCTGAATTTGATCTTGCTAACCTAATGCGAAAAGTTGTCATTCCCGAAGGAGAGGCATTTACAATTCAACCAGGTGACTTTGTTTTGGCAGCTACAGTAGAAACGCTCGAAATCCCAGACGATATCATGGCACGCCTTGAAGGACGAAGCAGCTTAGCAAGAATAGGTATTATTGTTCATAGCACAGCAGGTCTTTTTGACCCAGGCTGGGTCGGGACAGCGACATTGGAACTAGGAAATCTGGGCAGAATGCCTGTGATGCTATATCCGGGAATGAGAATATGTGCGTTCACTTTTGAGACACTATCTTCTCCATCTCGTGTTCCATATAAACGGAAACCCGGAAACAAATATGCTGGACAGGCAGAACCCGAAGCTAGCCGATTCTCTCGTGACTTAGCCTCTACCTAAATTTCAGGAGCCTTTTTGCTCAATTATCTTGCAACCTGCTATTATTTTCTTTCTATTCATGATATAATTCCCTCTTGGTTACCTTATTCAGATTGGCATACCAATTGCTAAGAATAATATACCATCACTGAATTACGCTTTTAGTAACGTTAGAACTTCATTAGGAGACCAAAACATGAGCACAAAATCAAAATTGGAATATATTTGGTTAGATGGTTACACACCAACCCAAAGTCTTAGAAGTAAAACCCTCATTAGAAGCAACTTTTCTGGTAGGCTAGAGGATTGCCCTGGATGGGCGTTTGATGGCAGTTCAACTGAACAAGCCTCAGGAGATGATTCAGACTGTTTGCTTAAGCCCGTCGCCATTTTCCCTGATCCCGATAGAAAAAATGGTTATCTAGTTATGTCGGAAGTTTTGAACGCAGATGGAACACCACACGAATCCAATGGTAGAAGCACAATTAATGAAGATGACGACGATTTCTGGTTTGGCTTCGAACAAGAATACTTTTTGTGGAATCCTGAAACCAATCTCCCTCTGGGCTTTCCAGCCGGAGCATTCCCAGGCCCCCAAGGTCCATATTACTGTAGCGTAGGTGCTGGAAATACATTCGGAAGGCAAATCGTTGAGGAACACCTTAATCAATGTTTAACTGCAGGCATAAATGTTGAGGGTATTAACGCAGAAGTAGCAACCGGGCAATGGGAGTTTCAGATTTTCGCTAAAGGTGCCAAAGATGCTGGAGATCAAATCTGGGTAGCAAGATACTTGGCTGAAAGAAACGCTGAACAACATGGTGTTGCTATCAACTGGCATCCTAAACCCGTCAAAGGTGACTGGAATGGTTCTGGTATGCACGCTAACTTTTCAGACAGCAAAATGAGAGAGGCCGGCGATGAGGCGATTTTCACTCAGATATGTGAGGCTTTTGGAAAAAATATAGAGCGACATATTGCAGTTTATGGTGCGGATAACGACCAGAGATTGACAGGATTACATGAAACCGAATCAATTGATTCATTTTCTTATGGTGTTTCTGACCGAGGTGCATCTATACGAATACCTGTAAGTACGATTGATGATGGCTGGAAAGGTCGACTTGAAGATAGAAGACCCGCCTCCAACGGTGACCCTTACAAAATTGCGGCAGAAATTATCACTACTACAAAGTCTGCTTACTAACAAATTTATTTTCCCTACACAAGTCCAAATTGTAGAGGTATGTCATGAAGAAACTAGAGTGTATCATTCGTCCATTTAAACTCGAAGAAGTCAAGGAAGCCTTAACTCAAGCTGGAGTGCGCGGAATGACTATCTCTGAAGTAAGAGGTTTCGGCAGAAGTCGCGGCCATACAGAACTCTACCGTGGAAGCGAATATACAGTTGAGTTTTTGCCAAAAATCAAATTGGAAATTGTCGTAAGTGAAGAAGACGTTGAACCAGTAACTGCAGCTATACAACAGGCAGCATCAACTGGAAAAATTGGAGACGGGAAGATTTTTGTCCTTCCTGTTGATGAAACGCTTCGGATCCGTACTGGAGAGAAAGGGCCTGCGGCAATTTAGTAAAATGATTCTACCCAGAAAGAGGTAACAAACTGTTGTAGTGTAACAAGACAGTTTGTTACCTCTTTTTTTGATACAGACGCCCTTACCTCTCCCACTTCATAACCTAACTCCAATCACTATACAAATACATAACCAAGTAATACGCTAATAAATAATATGATTAGGATATAGCTACCGAGTTCTCAATGACTAGTAGTAGAAATCGTAACTAACAACCCCACCTACGATATAGAAAGATCCAACGTTTTTCGAAACGGGCAAAATTAGCAACTTCAAACCGGCAGTTCGTAATTTCCACGAACAAAGTCCATATCCCCAGTAGCAGAAACAATTGCATACTCTTTGGCAAGAGTTTCAAGTACTAACCAACCATCATAATTAATTGCATGTGTTGCTTCGACAACAGCGGAAAAATTGACATCCCCCCCATCAAGGTGATTACCACCAGTGTCTTTAATATGCATCTGCACTATTGCACCACCTAGTTAATGAATCTTTTGAACAACATCATAACCAAATGTAGTTGCATTCCCCATATCATGATACGCCCCAACGGATTTAGAACCTATCTGGTCAATAATAAATTGGTGTGCAGTGGCATCAATCGTTGGTCCAATTCCAAGTTAAACGTTCAATTTATCGGCGGTGTCTACAACTATTTCCCAACCGCCGATAAATCATTCGGATGTCAAACCTTCTTGCCTAATTCCTGCGTCTCCAAAGAATGGAACAAGAATTACCGTCGACCCGAGTTCTGGTCCAACTTTGATTAATTCGTTGCAAGATAGCTATACCTTCAAACCGAACTGAATCCCGTGGGTGAGCAAATGCAAACGTCGTGAATCCCCAAGAGAAATCGACGAATTTTCAAGTTTGTATCCCTCAAGAAAAAACTTTCAATTTACCAACACCACCATCTTACCAAATTAGATGATGTCGAGAATCAACTCTCATGCAAACTTCAATACCATCAAAACTAATCTGGCTAACCTTATTAAACGTTTGCTCTAATGGTCAACCTAACATCCCATCCTGAATTATAACTTTCACCCTTTTTTACCTGTCACCTCTATATTTTGCTTAAAAACAAATCTGTCTCGATGATAACACCTGTATGCCATCGTTTCTAACCAATGTAAAAGGGCATCAATCACACAACATGATGTTCTTAAGATAACATTACCACCGTATAAGCCCATACATTCTCCAACAAATCGCAATCTATATAGTTGCCAACACTACAACAAAAACAAACAGAAATCCATCAACAAGAAACACCCAATAATTAGGGACAGAGCTTTTTAAAAACAGTATGGCAACTTTCACCAAAAGCCTCTATACTTAAATTCAACATTGAAAAATAAGACTAATATCTAATTAAGGAAAGCACTTAACTAAAGATTTGTGAACAGTCTACCACCGAATATCTTTACTCAAATTTCAAGGCAATAAATTCCAACCTTTACTTATCAATAATCGGAGGAAAAACTATAATGGAGGTAAGGGCGTCTGTATCAAAAAGAGTGAACTGAAAATTTTATCTATAAACCTACTGCTGACGGTATTGTTTAAATTGCTGGAATGGTGCAAATGTACTAAGGCAATAACGAAGATAAAATCCCTAGTCAATCATATTAAAACAATAATAGTTCAGTACACTAAATTACAAACAAAATAATAACAATACAAATGAAAGATCACAATTAATGTACAAAATTATTCAGGTAGGTGTCGGTGGATACGGTGGAAGTTGGCTATCAACGATCAGGAACTCTGATAAAGCTCGGCATGTTGCTTTGATTGACATTGATACCGATAATTTGGAACAAGGACAAAAAGCCACTGGTATCAATAAATCAGCCTGCTTCACCTCATTAGAAGAGGGAATTGCAAAAGTAGAAGCCGATGCCCTACTTTGTATCGTACCACCAGCTCATCATGAAGAAGTTATTATAAACGGATTATCTGCGAACTTGCACGTTTTATCGGAAAAACCAATCGCTCATACACTAGAATCGGCACATCGAATTCTAACTTTCGCACAAGCCCAGGATAGGATTTTCATGATATCTCAAAAAGCTAGATTTCACCCATGGGTTCGTCAATTCCAAAAAATCGCAAATAATGGAAAAATAGGCCGACTTAGTCACATGACCCACTATTTTCGGGCGCCATATTATTCTTGGGGAGAATTCCGTCATAAAATGTCAAATCCACTATTTATTGAAATGAGCATTCACCATTTTGACCTAATTCGAGCTTTACTTGGGAGCAACCCAGTGAGTGTTTGGGCAGATAGTTGGAACACTCCAAACAGCCAATTTGTCGGAGACATTACAGGAATAGCACATTTTACCATGGAAAATAGACTCCCTGTAACCTACCATGCAGACGCTATCTCATCAGGTGACATGACCGATTGGTATGGTGAAATAAGGGCAATAGGAGAAACAGGAACACTAACTATGCTATATCCAAACCTTTATATTGGACGAAAAGGGGCCGATCACGAAAACCGAAATGCTCCCCGTGAAGAAGTAATGCCTGTCAGTCCTCCACAGGAAGGACAACTGGTAGCCTTTGAGGAATTCTTAGATGCTATTGAGAATCAACGCATTCCTGAGTCCAATGGCATCGATAACCTAAACAGCTTGGCTATGGTTTTTGCGGCTATTGATTCAAATCAATCCAAAACTACCAAACATATTCCCGATTATTTATTACCCGATTAGATTTTACAATCTTAAAATGTTTTTTAGATGTTTCCGCCCAACTCAAGTTTAGAGAACTGAACCTTAAAATAGCGAATGATCTAGACTTAACATTTCCTTTACTCATCAGTTAAGTACTTACTCAAGTAAGCTCCTAATTTATTACATTTATCTATCTATATTTAAAGGTAAAATATCGGAAACTCGATATAATATGGAAACTATCAAAATCAAATCGGATGACTTCTCACATTTCAGCGACTAAAATTCGATCTATATTGGCGAGAGAATCCCTTTTCCAATATAGTTTGACACTCATAGGTGAATATGTTATATTTCCTTCGGTTAAAAATCACATCTTTTAGTTCTGCATCATGGGTGCCTTAGTTATCTAGCAAGGTTCGGTGCAACACGGCTTAAAGATGGACATTAAACCCAAAGAATCAGCAAACAAGGAGTCCACTTTGAATGTAGCGATGAAAGATCTCCTCGAATCGGGAGTCCATTTCGGACACCAAACACGAGGTTGGAACCCCAAAATGGCACGTTACATCTTTGCAGAACGTAATGGCATTTATATCATTGACTTGCAAAAAACGTTGAGGATGTTACACGAGGCTTATAACTTTATCCAGAACATAGCTATGGAAGGAGGACCAATCCTTTTTGTAGGCACGAAAAAACAATCACAAGAATCAATTGAAACAGAAGCAAAACGTGCCCAGATGTTTTACGTTAACCACCGTTGGTTGGGCGGAATGTTAACTAATTATCAAACAATTTCGAACAGTATTGCACGACTAAAAAAGCTAGAAAAAGATCAAGAAGAAGGTGTGTTCGATCAACTTCCGAAAAAAGAAGCGCTTCGTCTTGACAGGGAGAAAACAAAACTAAACAGTGTCCTATCCGGAATAAAGGATATGGGTCGTCTGCCATCTGCTGTGATTATTACAGATACACGCAAAGAAGCTATTGCTGTACAAGAAGCTAAAAAACTTGGTATTCCAATTGTTGCGATTGTTGATACCAACTGCGATCCAGATCCTATTGATTACCCCATACCTGGGAATGATGATGCTATTCGTTCCATCAAGCTCGTATGTACTGTTTTGGCCGATGCTGTTACTGAAGGCCGAGCAACAGTATTAGAAGGCACAGAAGAATTATCAACCGATGAAACAGCTATTCAGCAAGAAAATGAAGTTTTAGAAGAAGACACGGAAGATATTGCCTCGGAATTCGAGGAAGACCCAACAGATACAACCTCACAATCTCGTCGACGCAGACGATCAAGAAATACAGCGCAGTCAAACGAGGCAGTAAACGAAGAAAGCGACGAATAAACAGCTATTCAGCAAGAAGATTAAAATCTAGAAACTCCTAACAGAGAGGGGCTTATTTTATAATGGAAGTTACGGCAAAGATGGTCAGCGACTTAAGAAAACGTACAGGAGCTGGCATCATGGACTGCAAAAAGGCACTTGCAGAAAAAAATGGTGATATTGAGGCTTCGCTTATCCATTTACGTGAACAAGGATTAAAGGCTTCCGAGATGAAAAGCAATCGCGATGCCTCAGAAGGATTGATCATATCCTACATCCATTCAGGGAGCAAAATTGGGTCTTTGTTGGAAATCAATTGTGAAACCGATTTCGTAGCACGAACAGAACAATTCAATGAATTAGCAAGAAATATTGCTATGCAAGTGGCTGCATCCAAACCCAAATATCTATCGAAAGAGGACGTCTCCACAGAAGATCTCGACACGGAAAAAGCGATTCTTAAGCAGCAACTTATTGACTCTAATAAACCTGAAAACATTATTGATAAAATAATCGAAGGTCGCCTTTCAAAATATTACTCTGAAGTTTGTTTACTCGAACAAACTTATATTCGTAATGGAGATAAAACTGTTCAAGATCTGATTCAAGAAGCAATCAGCCAACTTGGCGAAAATATCATTATAAGGCGTTTTGAACTCTTTATTCTTGGTCAATAGCTTACTAGGAGAAGTCATATAAAATGCCAGACATGCTAATACTCGAGACAGAAGATCGGATGGAAAAGGCTGTTGAAGCCACAACCAGCGATTTTTCTCAAATCCAGACAGGAAGAGCTTCCCTATCCTTACTTGACAATGTCACGGTAGAATACTACGGTGCGAAAAGCACAATCAACCAAATTGCCACAGTTACAACACCCGAGGCACGCTTAGTCGTAATACAACCATGGGATAAATCAACTATAAAAGATATCGAAAAAGCAATCAGCCAATCCGATTTGGGGCTTAATCCGAATAGTGATGGCTCAATAATTCGCATACCAATTCCTGAGCTTACAACCGAACGCCGACAAGAATTAGTAAAACTCGTTGGCAAAATTACGGAAGAGGGTCGTATCTCGATAAGAAATATCAGACGCGATGCTAACAGTTCCTTAAAGAAAATGGAGAAAGCTAAGGAACTATCTGAAGACGATAGACACGCTTATGAGGAGGACGTACAAGATTTGACCAATTCTTATGTTGGCCAAATCGAAGAACTTGCCAAATCAAAGGAAAGCGAACTACTTGAAATTTAGCAAAAAAGGGCCAAGATGAAGCAAGAATTCTGATGCTATGGAAGCGGGTTGCCAGTTCAACAATCTTAATTCCATTCTGCCTTTGGGTTGTATGGATTGGAGGTTGGCCCTACAAAGCTATAACTATCACAATTGTAGTTTTAGCTCTCATTGAATTTTGTCAGTTGACACGGACTACCGGTGTAAGTCAGGTTGTAATTTCTTTCTTCTCTCTCCTCTTCTGCTCACTTGCTTTCGAAAATATCGTCAACCAAGAGAACATAGGATTATTCTTAGGATTTTCTATTACATGTGTCCTCTTTGGATCATTTTTAATCCAAATTCTGAAAGATGAAGCAGATTCCGGCTTTCTGTCTACTGCGGTTCTAGTCATTGGTGCAATCTACATAGGCTGGGCTTTTGGCTACCATATAATTCAACTTCGAGACTTGAGGGATGGACAAAGTTTTACCTACTTTCTGCTGATCACCATCTGGGCTTGTGATTCAATCGCATATTTCTATGGGAAGCATTTAGGGAAAAATAAAATCCGTCCAAACATTAGTCCTGGGAAGACAATCGAGGGCACGGTGGTCGGATTACTCTTTAGTGTCATAAGTGGAATTGTGCTCTGGCATTTTCTACTACCTAACCATATTAGCATAAAGGAAGCCATTTTGGCAGCCCTAATCATCGGAATAACCAGCCAAATTAGTGATTTTAGTGAGTCCATTATCAAACGTGCCGCTAACGTCAAGGATTCAGGCACATTGATTCCCGGTCATGGCGGCACTCTAGATCGAATTGATAGTATGATATTTGCAACTCCTGCACTATATTATTATCTTCGTTTAACACTTGGTCTGGAATGAAAAACATAGCAATCCTTGGTTCTACTGGATCTATTGGGAGAAGTGCTTTATCGATTATAGAAACTTACCCTGACCTATTTACAATTTCAGCGCTGGCAGCCAATACATCAGTAGATCTAATTGAACAACAAGCGCGTCAGTTTCACCCTAAACTTGTCGCCCTCTACGACCAAAATGCAGCTAAACTCCTTCAACAACGACTTAGCGATTTAAAATCTGTTGAAGTTATGTCAGGCGAAATGGGAATCTCAGCAGTAGCAACGATTGAGGAAGCAGAACTTGTCCTTGAAGCCATGGGAGGCAGCATCGGCTTACTACCAACACTTGAGGCAATTGAGGCCGGTAAAGATCTAGCTTTTGTGAACAAGGAGGTTTTAGTAATGTGCGGTTCTCTAGTACAGAGAACAGCAAAAAAGCACAATGTTAAGCTCTTGCCAGTGGATAGTGAGATTAGTGCTATCTTCCAATGTTTACCAAATCCATTTGAAAAAGACAAAATACACAAGCTGATTTTGACCGCGTCAGGTGGTCCCTTTAGGGAAACCTCAAGTGACCAGCTTAAGGACATAACACCCGAACAAGCCTTGAAACACCCTAATTGGGAAATGGGAAATAAAGTCACAATTGATTCCGCAACTATGATGAATAAAGGACTTGAAGTCATCGAAGCAAAATATTTCTTTGAACTCGAACTCAAGGAAATTGAAATTGTCGTTCATGCTGAAAGTATCATACACTCGATGGTCGAATTTGTAGATGGCTCCATGCTAGCTCAACTAAGTATCCCAGATATGCGGCTACCAATACAATATGCTTTAACCTACCCCGACCGCCTAGAGAACCCAGCGGATCGGCTCGACTTTTCGCAGATTCGCCAATTCAATTTCGAGCCACCGGACTTCAAACGTTTCCCATGTTTAGATCTCGCTTATACAGCAGCAGAAATAGGGGGCACCTTACCAATCGTATTAAGCAGTTCTGATGAAGTTGTTGTTGACGCATTCCTAAACCGCCAGATTGGTTTCATGGACATCCCTATTATCATCCGCCGTGCTATGGATCTACACGATGTGATCTACGAAGCAGAACTTGACCAAATTCTTGAGGTAAATCGGTGGGCGCGAGAAATCACCAGTAAAATCATCGGAAACTAAAAAGGAAATTATGACCATGTTTTTTTTTGAGTGGATTATTCAATGGGGGCCAAATGCTCTCTATTGGTTCCTTGCCTTTCTTGCTTTAGGACTCCTCATTTTTGTCCATGAACTTGGTCACTTCCTAGCTGCAAAATGGTGTGGAATTAGGGTTGAAAAATTTTCTATAGGGTTTGGCCCAGCGATAATCAACTTTAGGCGCAACGAAACTGATTATTGCCTTTCTATCTTACCCTTCGGTGGCTATGTGAAAATGGCAGGAGAGAACCCAGATGAGCGCACTCCCGGAGATAGAACCCCTTCAGTTGAAAACCCAACAGGTGAATTTGATACAGCTACTGTTGGTCGTCGCATACTAGTAGCAATCGCAGGTCCCGTCGCTAATATCCTACTCGCTGTTTTGGCTTTCACAATTTTTTATATGATCGGTGGTGAAGGACCCATCCGCAACTCAGCAACAACAACGGTAATTGGCTATGTAATGAAGGACAGTCCTGCCAAGAATTTTGGGTTACAAGCCGGAGACAAAATTACGGCAATAAATAGGGAACCACACCTTCTAGACAAAATTTTGGGGAGAGAAAAACATCGCACTCAAATAAAAAAATGGGAAGATTTGCACATGGAGATTGCATTAGCACCCAATACTAAACTTGAAATAGAATTAATTCGGAACCAGAGAACACAAACTATTTCAGTAACTCCAATAGCAGTATCCCGCGGGTCTAGAAAAATAGGACAACTCGGTATCTTAGCGGCTGAAAAGCTACTAGTTAATCGATCATGGCATAGAAAAATTAGGACAGACGACATAATCAACACCATAAACGGGCAAATCATTCATCATTCAAAGATGATAGATGATTCGATAACCAAACATAATGGTAAAATAATCGCACTAGGTCTAATCCGTAAAGGTAAATCAATAAACATCAATATAAAATTAAACCGATCAATAAATGCATACTTGGAAACTGGTAGTGACGCGGAAAAAGCTGGCATCCAAACCGGTGACCAAATTTTAAAAATCAACGGAAGATCAACTATAACCACCAAAACTAACAACGAAGAACCAACCATTAATAAAGGAGATAAATTATTAGCAAAAGTCAATGAGCTCTTAAAGCAAATAGCATCAACCAATCGGAATGAGCCACTAAAATTAGATTTACTTCGACCAACGAAATCAGGTAAGAATGAAATAATCACAATTGAGGTTCCTCCTAAAATTGAGGATGGCACAAACAATTGGCGGGGACTGCATTTTGTCTCAGGCATCTCGGAAATGGAGCTAACTGAACCAAGTCAGAGCAAAAAATATAATCTTTTCACAGTCTGGGGGAGGAGTATTGAAGAATGTCATGTCACTATCTCTAAAATCTTCACAACACTTCAAAAACTCGTAACTGGATATGTCTCACCGAAACTTCTTAGCGGTCCAGTTGGAATTCTCAGAATAACCGCAATAGTTGCCCAAGCGGCCTTAAAACAATTTATATGGTTTGTTGCTTTCATCAGCATTAATCTTGGTATTGTCAATTTATTTCCACTACCGATTACCGATGGGGGACTAATACTGTTTTTTACAATCGAGAAACTACGAGGGAAACCACTAAGCCAAAAAACACAAAGCATCATCCAACATATTAGCTTTGTATTCATAGCTCTATTTTTCTTATTTGTTACCTTTTACGATGTTTGGGATTTCTTCCCTTCTTCATAGAGTAAGTCAGACCTTTCTCTCCCAACAACCCGTGACCCAACCTCAGTTATCAGAACACGACAATTGAGAAAATGACTAACACACATCAGCACCAACTATCTTCCAACATAGCAATGGTAAACTCAATCCAAGAATATCTGCAAGTCATTTCGACAATTAGAGAATACGTGGAGGAACAGATGCAACTTGGTTTTACCGAAATACTTGACCCGGAATATTCCAAATTTTCCGAAGTCGGTTATAATCAGCTTCAGCAAGAAGCAAATAGATGTAAGAAATGCGAATTGCATACAACACGTACCAATGTGGTCTTCGGTGCAGGCAATGAAAATGCTGACCTCATGTTTGTAGGTGAAGCTCCCGGTAGGGATGAGGATGAAAACGGAGAACCTTTCGTTGGACGCGCAGGACAGCTACTAACCAAGGTCATTGAAGCCATGGAGTTAACCCGTGACAAAGTTTATATTGCAAACGTGATTAAATGCCGGCCTCCCAATAACCGAAATCCTAAACGGACAGAGATTGAGTCCTGCGAACCTTACTTAATTCGACAAATCGAGCTAATTAAACCAAAGGTCATTTGCGCCTTGGGGACCTTTGCTACACAGATGCTTCTACGTACGGAAGTAAAGATCTCTGTACTACGCGGAAATTTCCATGAATACCGCGGCACAAAAGTAATGCCTACCTATCATCCTGCCTATCTCCTGCGCAATCCAGAAGGGAAACGCGAAGTATGGGAAGATATGAAAAAAATCATGGTCGAGCTCAACTCAAGCATAAAATGAAGTTTGCACAGGTGGCCTTTCCAATCCCGGAAGATATCACCTTTACTTATTCTATTCCGAACCATTTTGCCCCCATAGCCCAAATCGGTTGCCGTGTCTTAGCTTCTTTTGGAAACAGCGTTCGTGAGGGAGTAATCGTTAACCTTCGAGACAAACCGGAAATTGAGAATCTGGATTTTAAAATTAAAGCTATCACCGATTGTTTAGATGAAAAACCTGTGTTTACAGATTCAATTCTGAAACTCACGAGCTGGGTTTCAAAGTACTATCTTTCATCTTGGGGTGAAGCTCTGAAGTGTGCAGCGCCAGCTGCGATCCGTACAAAACAACGACAAACCATACACCTTGTTGCAACCAAAGATGAAATCGAAGAGCTTAAAACGCGTGCAAAATTACAGGCACAAATCCTAATAGTACTTTCTAATAACGGGGATCTTACCATAAATCAACTCGCAAAACATGTAAAGAAGCCTTCATCAAGTCTACGTTCAGTACTAGCTCTATTGCAAAAGAAAAGATTAATCGATATTCACATCAACTTTAGGCCGAGTTCTCAAAAAAAATATGGTACTTTTGCCACTCTAGCTAAACCAATTCCCGAAATAAAAAAAGAAATAACATCAACTCTCCAGCGTGCTCCTAAGCAAGCTGAAATACTGCACTTCTTAATATCTAATTATAATAGATTACCAATTTCCAGCGTGGAACTACTGAAAACGACCAATACCAGTTCAGCAACACTTCAAGCACTGAAAAAAAAGAACCTAGTAGAATTACAATCAATTGAACTTACTAGGACCCCATGGAATTCCAAGCACATCGAAAAAACAACCCCTCTTTCACTCAATCCTGACCAAACCAATGCAGTAGCAAAAATACACCATGCAATTGAAGCTAACCTATCTCAAACATTTCTCTTACACGGAGTCACAGGCAGTGGCAAAACAGAGGTTTATCTACAAATAATAGCAACAGTCCTCAGCCAAAAAAAAGGTGCGATCATTCTAATTCCTGAGATATCACTAACACCACAGACTATCTCTCGTTTCGTTGGCCGCTTTGGGACAAAGATTGCTGTCTTACACAGCCGCCTATCCGATGGCGAGCGCCACGATCAATGGCAAAAAGTTCATTCAGGTAAAGCCCCAATTGTTATTGGAGCTAGGTCAGCAATCTTTGCACCAATCCCCAGCCTAGGACTAATTATAATAGATGAAGAACACGAAACGTCCTACAAACAGGATTCATCACCACGTTATCACGCACGTGATGTGGCAATTCAAAGAGCAAAACTCGAAAACTGCATTGTTGTTTTAGGAACAGCAACCCCCTCACTCGAAAGTTTCTACCATGCTGAACAAGGAAAGTACCATTTAATCTCAATGCCATCACGTATCGGCAACAGGAAAATGCCAAAAGTGGAAATCATCGACATGCGAGAGGAACTAAAATCTAAGAATCGCTCTATATTCTCGAGATCCCTGCTCTCAGGAATTATGGAGAGACTAGCAAAGAATGAACAAACTATTCTTTTTCTGAATCGACGTGGTTACTCAAGCTATGTGTTCTGTAGAAACTGCGGACACGTTGAAAAATGTGAGGTATGTTCAGTATCAATGACCTACCACTTCAGTAAACAACGGATGATCTGCCATCACTGTGGTTCAGAAAAAAGTGCACCACGGAGTTGTCCAAGCTGCACGAGTGAAAACATTCGCTATTTTGGGCTGGGAACCGAGCGGGTCGAACAAGAAACTTTAAGAGCATTTCCCAAAGCAAAAGTCCAACGAATGGATACTGATTCCACATCACAGAAGAATGCACATCAGACAATATTAAACCAGTTTAAAAATCAAGAAATCGATATACTTGTTGGTACACAAATGATAGCAAAGGGGCTGGATTTCCCAAACGTCACTCTAGTTGGTGTTATCATTGCAGATACTGCCCTAAACTTACCCGATTTCCGCGCGAGCGAGCGTTCATTTAATTTACTGACACAAGTTGCAGGCCGGTCTGGTAGGAGTAACTTGGAAGGAGAGGTTATTGTTCAAACCTATATGCCAGATCACTACGGTATACAAGCCGCAAAGAATCATGATTATACAGGTTTTTACAACCAAGAAATTATGTTTCGGGAGGCACTGAACTATCCTCCATTTAATTACGCAGCTACGATTTTAGTGAGGGGGGCTGACGAAGAAGAGGTAATCAACACTGCCTACAATCTACGAAACGCCCTAGACTTAATCCAAGCAGATCGTTTCCCAAATGTCGAAGTTCGTGGGCCTGTTGCCGCGCCACTATCCAAGATCAAGGCAAAATACCGCTGGCACCTGTTAGTAAAATGTGATAGCTCTGATGATCTTCGTGAAACAATCCACATTATGAATCAATCAACACGTGCTACTTCTAAAACAACCAAAATCGAAAAAATTGTGGACATTGACCCAATTAGTATGCTTTGATCCCCCCCTTAAAACCTAACGGTATATTAGTTTTTCAATCGATTGGGCAACATCCGTCCGATGTGCAGATAGCAACTCTGGATCTTTAGTAAAATCTGTCATATTAGAAACTATACTTGTGGGCACCATAAGGTAACCTTCTACCTCACGAAGGAGCTGGTTCTCAGGATCTTCCGCTTTAAGCTTGTCAATTTGATCTCTCAACACCCAAAAATACTCATAATCCTCAATGCCTTCCCTAAGCATTTCCCAGCGAATTGAGTTAACTGGCCCTTCAATCGATTTAGCCCCATCCAATCCCTCTATAGGAGGATAAAGGAAACGGCCATCACCATTCCCCCAATAACCAACATAACCTACTGGCAAACCATAACCTGACTGATAACTCATTGGATCTAAATATGGGTTTTGTAATTCATTAACAGAATGTAAAAGCGGACTCATCCAATAATTTGTACTCCAAATATAAATCCCATCCAAACCATATTTCCATGCCTGCCACAGCCACACTCGCAGCTCAATGCCATGATGATCAATAAAAAGTCCTGCATATGGAGATTTCGGAGCATTACGTACAGACCACCAAACTTTATTCCCTGCAACTTTTTGGTTTTGTGCCAAAACTTGATCAAAATTGGGTGTGAGAGGACACCAGAGATCGACACTACCCACTAATTCTGGCACAACATCATGAGTCAGCATACGAGTTAGATTAGGTGCTGAACTACCAATCTGATCCATTCTTTTTCGGACAAAGCCATAGTCTTTTTGCTCCGGTTCATCAAACCAAAACACATATGCTTTCTCCAACCAACCATTCTGATCAAGATATTTCTCTAGCTTGGCTAAATAACCTGAAAAAAGGGTTTTATATTCAGATGACCCCGGTTCGTAACCTTCAATAAATCCAATAGTTCTCTCATAAGAATTGCTACTTCCTGACCCCTCCAGCAGTATTTGGAAGGCATTAAAACCTAATCCATCAATGTAATTCCTAGCAGCCGATTCAAAACTCGCGGTATCCAAAGTTATATTCCAATCAGCAATCAACCTTTCAAAATTGGGATCAGGAATCAAATTCATACGGCTGGAAGATTCATACAGAGATAATCGATCAAACCAAGCAACACCCGTTTCCACCCCAGAATTTGTTAATAAAACAGGTGATAATCTAATAGATATCGATTTTGTCCCTTGTGGCAAGGAACCAATGCGAATTTCCTCCTTTTGCCATATGCCACGCCCTACATAATCAAATGAAATCTCACGCAAGGTCTTTTCATCATTATCATAACATAGAATATTAACCTCGTACGGTTGCCCCTTCTCAGCAGTTTTAACGAAAAAGCCGAATTCATAAGTTTTCGTCGAGTCCACCGAAATCAGCTTTTTCCCAACAGCGAAAACATCTCGATCTTTTTGATCGTCCTCAATCCGCATACTGAAAAGACCTTCAGCTTTATCTGTGTCAATAATTTCCCCCCCTTCCCACCAGTGACCCTCAAAATCAGTGTGAATTGGATGCAACACCATCGGGTTTATGGGCGAAATTCGATGAGCTGCGAAATTTTCATAGTACTTCTCCAAAACTGTCTCAAGCTCATCTTGGTTTTCAAGACGATGATATTTCCTGATATTATCGGGATCAATTCCAAAAGCAGACTGAATATGAGTATCGTCAGATAGCTCAAAATCCCAGACCTGTAACTCAATTTCAAAAGTTTCAGACCACAAACTTCCTTCCTCGAAACTAGAACTCTGCTTATCCAAATTAGAAGCAGTAATAAACTGTTCCAACTCAAGAGTCCCCCCTATTTCTTCGGAAAAATTCGCGCAATCACTATCTTTTTCTACGCCATGGACAGTTTGAACTACTTGTTGCACCTGAACTTGTTCTTCAACAGGTTTAACCGGAGGAGGAGGCCCCATGGTACCAGAAATTGATATTGACCCTCGGTACTTTCCAGCAGCAATATCTTTCGGAACTTGAATAGTTATCCAAAATGGATAATTCTGCCCCGGATTCAACTGTACAGGCCGATTATGAGGAAGAATCGGATCTGGCCAGTATCCTTTTGAACCACTTTGGTCTGTTGGCTGTCGTACTAGAACATAGTTAACCATTCCTAACTCCACATTAGTAGCTGGGATTTCGCTAGCATTGGAAATTAGACTGCTAGACTGAACACGCAACTTATTCAAGAATCGATCAGGGGTAATAATCAATTGAAACGATTCGAATTCATTTTTGGCTGCAGACAAACTAATCAATGATTCTCCTTTTTGCGGCACAGCTCGGTCACGACTAACTTTATTTGCACCATTTGTCCACCATACAGACCCTACAGTTTTAGTCTGGCCAATCAATCTACCAAAATTAGCATCATAAAGTGAAGACACACTAAATGGAATAACAGCCTTATAAACTGTATCCCCATTAAAAACATCTTTTATCTGGATAGTCATGGTATAATCTGCAGCTTCAATAAGCTCATAGTTCGGCCATCGCACACGCCAAGTTTCGGAGAAACCGATGTACACTACTTTAGTACCAAAATCCATGGCCGCCTCACTACCCTTTTTCTGAATCGAGAGAGATGCTTCCAATTCAACTGCGAAATCCTGAAGGTTAGCAATCAACAAACTTACCTCATTATGTTTATTCCCAGTTTTCAAGTCACCAACAGTTTCGAATTCGACTGCCACTGAATTGAAAGGAACGCTAACCTCAGCATAATGAGTTTCGCCTATTAGATGAATTGAGGCATCATCAATTTCACTTTGATACTGATAAGACAAAATCTCAGCCTTACTAGTTGAGCGCAAACGTACATAAATATCTTCCGCAGGCAAGATATCATCTGGAAGTAAGAAAACTTTAGTACCAGATTTACGGACTTCACCAACAACCGTCCAATTACCCCCATCCACTCCGATTTCAATGATGCATTCGTTTCCATCACGAACATTTATCTGAACACTTATCGTTCCCTTGGTCTGTTGATAACCAAGCAAATCATGCCGATAAACAACTTCCGAATCTTTGGGTAAAAGCCAACGATCAGTGTTAAAATAGGCATTATGTCGGATCAAATTTCGTGAGGCATTACTAGCCACACTAGTATAATCCGGCTGAAAAGTATATACTCCAGAGTGAATCAGTTCACCTTCACCTAAATCCAAATCGTACCTTGTACGATGAACTGGAGTGACATCAACAATACTAATATCATCAAAGAAAATCTTCCCTGCAGTTTCATATTGTCCAAAACGGAGAAAAATACCAAGCGTATTGACAGGAGTTGTAAATATCAACTCGTGCCGTTCCCAACCAACTCCTACCACAAAATCGCGTGTTACAAGGTTTGAACCGGCTACAGCAGTCCCGCCCTCAGTCCCTACAGAACCTTTGATTGAGAAACTGAGGTGGTAAATTCGGTTTGGCAAAATCAAACTTGTAGAAGACCGCCAAAATGACAGATCTCCTGATTTGCCATTCCCCCTAATCGAAATACAACGTTCTCCAGTTTTACCAAAAAGTTCCCATTTTCCAAAGGCACCACCTGAAAGTTCCCACCCTTGTGGAGATTCAGTACCAAGTTCAAACGAGCTATTTTCGATCAGAGGACCCTGTGTCCACGCAACCACAGGCACAAGAACTAAGATCACCAAGATTCTCAACATTCTCAAACTATTCTCTCCTCAAGTCAATATTTAAAACTAACAACTTTAAACCTCACGCTTGATCAAACTTAAAGATATAGCAAACCTAACCAGAACATTCTATAACTTAAAAGTCCAACCTGAGTCGACTAAATCTGAAATTTTTCATCTGTTCCCTAACTTTTGGTATATACCTTCTATTTTCTGTACCATCTGGGTGACATCAAAGTGAGCTTCAACACGTTGACGTCCAGCAATCCCAAATGCATCTCGCAAGTTAGGATTATCAATCAAGTCAATAACAGCTTCTGTAACAGAACTAAGACTTTTGTCCGAAACAACAATACCGGTTTCATTATGTTGTACAATGTGCAACTTTGATGGATCGGTCGAAGTCAAAAATATCACAGGAATACCACACGACATAGCTTCAATCATAACAGATCCACCTGAAAGTGTTAGCAAAAAATCAAGGGACGCCAACACATTCGGCATATCACCCATCCGTCCCGTAAAGGTAACGTATGAATTCAGCCCATTCTGATTACAAAAAGCTTTGAGCTTATAGTAATATTGCTTAGAATAAATATCGCCAATAACAAAAAAATGTGCTTCCCGGCCAGATGCAAGTATGTCTTTTACAATTTTAAGAAAATCAAACTGCCTCTTAGCTAATTCAATACGCCCAACAAACCCAACTAACACTTTAGCACGAGGAGCATATTCCTGAACAAGAATGTTTGTCCTTGATTTTTTCGGCCTAAATTTTCTAGTATCAACGGCATCGAAAATGACTTCAATTTTCTCTTCTGGCACACCATCCTGAATAAGTGCATCTCGATATCTATAACCAATTGAGACAACCGAAGACGCTTGCTTTAGGGAATAGCATTTTGCATGGTTTTCACGCATTTGACTACGAACATGAACAATATTCGGTATGGAAAGTGCACGGCTGACAGCAAGCATGTAGGGATTCATCCGGTGATCTGAATGAATCAAATCAATGCCCGCTTTTTTCGCAAATTGGACAATCTTCTTAACCGCAATCCTCTTTGTCAAAACCGATTGCACATGTAACCATCTTGGAAGTTTAAGAACATGTGTTGGAATTCCTTCCGAAAGGAAACTTTCTACCAAATCTCCTTTACTTGGACAAATGACAATCGGACAAAATCTTTTCCGATCCAAACCTTTGATCAAATATTCATACTGGACCTCCCCACCGCCAACCCGAGCCCCATACAAAGTTAAATATAAAATACTAATTTCACCCATACGCTTTGTAATCCAAAGCAGAAATAAACCATTGATCATTTACGGGAATAGTACAACTGTAAAACCATGAGAAAAAACAAACAAATTTAAATGGCAACTATTGAAATTCGCTGAGTATTAATGGCCAATCCAAAATTATCAACTAACCACAAAAGCTGGAAACAAAAAAACGAAACAGAGTACTAGAAACCAACACCATTTATAACCATCTACCTGGCTTTTAAACTTAACTAGTATTATATGGTATAAATAGATTTAGGTTCAACCATTATGTTCCTTAATTAGTGAATTTTAGCCACTAGTTTTTAACAAATAGCCAAGTAACAAAACATACTAAAAATGTTATGAGCATAGTCCGGAACATATCAACTTTCTAATCATCCAAAGGATCTATCGTTCCTAAACTTGCTTTAGCAAATTGGTTTTGCTATACTTGGTCAAAAGTTCTATCAACCAAGGAGAAACATCTGTGGTGGATATTAAAAAGCAAATCGTTGACTCTATATCACCAGACCAATATCATGCTTTATTGGATATTAGCCACACTGTCAATTCCTCTCTGAATATACAAGAAATCCTTGACTTGGTCTTATCAGAGTTGGCGACTGTGGTGGAAGCAAATGCCAGCTCAATATGGCTGCTGGATGAGGAGAAAAAAAGACTTAACGTTGCCGCAGCAACTGGCAAAAAAAGCGAGGAAGTCAAAGAGATTGCTCTTGAAATAGGAGAAGGGATCGTGGGATCCGTTGTCAGAGAAGGAAAACCTCTAATTACGCAAGACGCCCGGAAAGAAAAGAAGCACGCTATATCTATCGCAGAGAAGCTAGATTTTGCTGCAACAACGATGATGTGCGTACCAATTATGACTCGAGATCGGGTCATTGGCGCGATTCAATTGCTAAACAAAGCTGATAGTCAGCCCTTTTCCGAAGAAAACCTATATTTGACTGAAGTTGTGGCCAATGCAGCAGGAATTGCATTGGAAAACGCGCATCTACACGATTTTCTTCAACGCGAAAACCAATCGCTACGATACGAATTAGGAACAAATCATACAAAATTCCAAGATATTATTGGTACTAGCCCAAAGATGCGTCAGGTATTAGAGCTATCCGAACGGGTTGCCCAAACAAATTCAACCGTCTTACTCCACGGAGAAAGTGGTACTGGCAAGGAAATAATCGCCCAATCCATCCACAACGCTAGCCCAAGGGCAAAAAAGCCCTTCATTCCAGTCAATTGTGCAGCGTTACCTGACAATCTTCTTGAGAGTGAGCTTTTTGGTCATGAAAGAGGTGCTTTTACTGGTGCAACAAATCGAAAGGAAGGCCGGTTCGAACTAGCCAACCAAGGCACCCTGTTTCTTGATGAAATTGGGGATATGCAAATTGGTCTACAAGCTAAGTTATTACGAGTATTGCAAGACCAACAAATCTACCGAGTTGGAGGGACGAAACCAATTGATTGCGACGTTCGTATCATTTCAGCCACTAACCAAAATATTGAATTGCAAATCAAGCAAGGCAGCTTTCGTGAGGACCTATATTATCGATTAAACGTAATTACAATTGAATTACCAACCCTTCATGAACGAGTAGAAGATATTCCAAAACTAGCATCACATTTCTTAAATAAATATAGTTGGGAAATGAAAAGAATGAAGGCCGGATTTAGCCCCGATGTCGTTCAAATCTTGAGGGCTCACACGTGGCCGGGCAATGTCCGTGAACTACAGAATGCTATTGAGCACGCAGTGGTATTAGGAAAAGAGGAAGAAGTCCAAGTAGAAGATTTACCACTGAGTCTTCGTAAAAACTGGAAGAAAGGTGAAATAGCCGAAAAGACTTTAGCATTAGAGGATGCACAGCGAGGGTTCAAAAAACAATACATCGAATATATATTGGCACAAAACGACGGAAATCGATCCAAAACAGCCAAGGTTCTGAACATTCAGCGTACATATCTATCCCGATTAATCCGCGAGTTAAAAATTGGAGAATAACATTGACTTCCCCTCGAATTCTCGTTTGAGCTGTTCCAAATTACTAAAAGTTGCTTTCTCCAACCAATCCCAAGGAATGATAGATTATTTGACATTCCCACCAAGCTCTTCCCTGTTCTCCATACGACAGTATCAAACCACCTGTCATCTTATCAAATCCAATTGGCTTGAAAGTACTCCTGATTTTTTGAACAGCCTTCAAACTTACCTTGTCCCTTCAACGTAACATAACTCGAATCTTTATTTCTTGCTTTCTTATAGTAACGAACAACCGAAAATTTAAAAACAAATGACTTCTGTTAATATTCAGAAATTGCAGCCATGATTTGCCTTTGCAATTTTGATACTCGCTCATCATACTAAAAACCAAAAATCACCTTCACTTCCGCATCATTGGCAAACAAAGATAACAACTGAGTAGCAATCTCTCTACAAATTATAAATTCTAGAGCGTGTCAAAACGTAAGTAAGTTTGGGAAGATTACGCCATAGATAACATCCACCATCGATCCACTTCCTAATTTCCTTAAGCTATTACTAAACGTAATTCAAAGACCATCTGTCATCTTCATAATCAAACAAGCGTTTCAATAACTATAGTTTCATCGAGGAGCTTAGATGCTCGGAATTAAACAACATATATTTCTTTTGCTAGCGATTTGGCTGGTCATTACAACTAGCTGTGGGGACGAGAACGAAGGGCCAAGCAAAAATTACGCACCAAAAATTAAATTACTTGAAGCAGAATCGAACATCGTCGAGCCAGAATCAAAACTTATGATCCTTCTAGAAACATATGATATTGAAAACGATCCGATGTTCTTTCAATGGTCATCAACAGGAGGAATCATTCGAGGAGATGGCAATGGTGCTATCTGGATCGCCCCAAGCGAAGAAAGGCGTTTTCAGATCAATGTTAATGTCAGCGATGGAAACAAATCAACAAATGGATCTCTCATTATTCAAGTCTGGAGTACACGCCCAGGCGATTACTACCCACTTGCCGTCGGAAACGTCTGGACTTATAGTAATGTCAAAAACAGGAAAAACAAAATTGTTTTCGAGATCATCGATAAAATTCAAATTCAGTTAGAAAAAGATAAAACTGTTTCGAGCTATGTACTAAGCAAATACGACCCAAATTTGCCGGAATATGCCCCAAACCTAGATGATCCAGCCAACCCAGACCAAAAATGGCGCATTTATAATTTCTCCTACCTAGGTCGCAATGTTGACGAGAACCTAACCCCCACTGAGATACTTCAGTACGCTCAAAACGTTACTTCCGGCACAGAAGACACTATAATGTTTGAACCTTTTTTGTCACTTTATCGTTTCCCACTGATTCCTGGAAACCGATGGCAACAAAGTTTCCAAGCTAAACTAACACCTGAGCTTTTTCCAATCGGTGGAGGCTCAGATGAATTTGAAGTTATTTCCGAAGAGGATTTAAACGTTGCTGCAGGAATATTCAATAATGTCTTTCAAATTCAAGAATCATTCTCATGGAAATTATTCAACCAAGATCTTGACCAAACAATTGTACAAAAATGGCTGGCACCTGACGTAGGACTCATCAAATTCACACAAATCCAAACACGTGGAGAAATAGCTGTCGAAATTGATTTTGAACTGGAATCATTTGAACTAGTCACGGAGTAACTAAATATTAACTCTATTACCAGTTGTGTCTGACTCGTAGGCTGCATCGAGAACTTCCAAGACATGCATCATATCGTTCCCACTCACCGCTGGCTGGGTGTCAGAAACAACGGAGTTTAGAAAATCAGTTACAAATTTCACTCCGTGCATCCCACCATAGGCATCACATTCTGGCAACCGATAGCCGAAAACACGATGTGGTGACGCTTCCCACTTCGCTATTGTACTCTCGACAGTGAAAGATGATTCTTTACTTTCAAAAGGTTTCCATACAACATTGCCTTTTGTCCCACGAATTGCAATGTATGTATCATAACTAGGTCCCATATAACCCAACCCACTGAATGGCAGCATATAACCAGCATGCAAACTGCCAACAATCCCACTGCGAAATCGAAAAGAAAGTGAAGCCGTATCTTCAACATCAATTGGCTCTCCACTGTTCGTTGCCAAAATTGCACTGACTTCACTAACACGGTCTTGCATAAAATAACATGCCATATCCAAATAATGACAACCTAACCAAGACAAAATACCACCACCAGAAAGATCATGTTGAAATAACCAGTGATTCGGATCACGAAATCTCACCTGAGACGTAACCATTCGCATCTCAATTGACATCGGAACCCCCAAAACCCCATTGCGAATCAAACCAAAGATATCTTGTACTACCGGATGATAACGGTTCTGAAAACAAACCGTAAGCTTAAGCCCCGCATCTTCAACAGCATCAAGTGCGCGCTTGAACGCCTCAGCCGATCTCGCAACTGGTTTTTCTACAATAACATGTTTCCCCGCACGAGCACATTTGATTAAAACATCTGGAGCCCGATCATTTGGCAAACAAACAAACACAACTGGCACATCTGACCGGCCAAGTAGACTATCGAGATTGGTATATGTCTCTCCGATTTTGTTACCAATCTCCTCTTTAGCATACTGAGTTTTAGATTCATCAGAATCATAAACCGGTATATCTACAATTTGATCAATCCAACGAAGAGTCTTCAAGTGTGCAAGAGAATGAGGATGACCTGCCCCTATTAAGCCAACTTTATCAATATAATCCAATAGTTCCTTCTTCATTTAGAATGTTGAAATTGCACTGGGATGTAAAGTATACTTAACGTCATAATTTTAGCAAAGTAAATAATACTTTCAACTACTATACAGTCTTCAAGCGATATTCAAACTCAGATTAAATTGACCCAAGTGCGTTTACCTGCTCTAATAGTTCCACTCCTATTCCTGCTAACTTTTAGCCCCACTAATGTCTCAGCACATAGGCAACACTCTCCTAATATTATCGGTCACCTAAAACTTGCTCATGCCCCTCGAGTCGGTGAGATTACCACATTGACTTTCTCAATCCATTCAGAACTTGACCAAAATATTGTTTGCCAAGTTCTATTTAGATTGCCTCATGGAACCTCTCCCCAATCGCCAGAAAACTTCGATTACATATATTTACCCAGTCGATCAGATGCAGAATTCCATATAAATTTTCTTATCGATGAACCAGGCCGATATCCGTTACAAGCATCTATCTACTTTACCAACCCACACAGAAGACCGATTGCTGAGCATTTTTATCTTTACCTACATTCATCTGCAACATATGCAGAAATCTTAACAAGCCCTCCTGAGCAATTTTCCGTAGCTAAGACCACACCCAAACCTAAAAAACGGCGCCAAGTAGAGCCAATTGATCAAGTCAACGTTCATGGCAAAATTAGTTACTTCAATGACAACGAAAAAAAAGAGAAACCTATCCAAAACCCAAACATCATACTATATAGTAATCAAATTTTCGTAGCAGAAACATACGCAGATGACCAAGGCTCATACTTTTTTAACGATCTTCCAGGACTAGATAAGGAGCAAATACCTAACTTGACCATTGGAGTTCGATTGAGCAATGATTTGCTTTCTATAAGCGATCGTCGGAAAAAGATCTACGAAATCAAGTCGAACATAATCCAAAATGTGGGTAAAGAAGGAGTCGTTATCGATGTGATACTGGACGAACGGAATCCAAATAGAGCACTTGGCAATATTTACAACGCTATTCAAAAGGCACACAACTTTTTCTTTAACAGGCTAGGTTGGAGTCGGAATCACATCAAAATTGTTTGGCCGGATTCAGGACGTTTTTCATATTATTATGCTAACCAATTTGGAGGCAAGGTTACTGGAGAAGAAATACGAATTGCAGCTGGAGTTGATCAATGGCGTAATATCACAATGTATCACGAATATGGCCATGCAGTCATGATGGCAGCATATGACTACCAATACGAACAGGTACCACGCGGAAACCATCAAACCCTACACCGGCTCGAAACTGTATCAGATCTCGAATTTGCTCTTAGCGAAGGATGGGCCGAATTTTGCGAAGCAGCAGTCGATAACCGTGCTCTAAATGTAACTGGAAGATGGGGAGAGAAAACTCCTAACATTGAAGCGAACAATTGGTGGACGGGCAGCAACAATGGAAAAGGACAAAACAAAGATGGCTCAGTTGTTGAAGGAACTATCGCTAGTATCCTCTGGGATGTGTTTGACACTTCGAATTCTATAGATATGACTCCAGGTGTTGATGACGATAACATCGCCGATAATTTTGACTTAGTCTGGCAAATTCTAGTCGACCGGAAGCCAAAGAATATCATCGACATCGCAGTGGCTTGGCAAAAACTAGGGTTTCCTAATTTTTCAAATTTAAAGGAAATTTATCAGGCCCACCATACCCCGCTAAGACCAAATACAAGCCCAGAATTTAAGTTCTTGACACCAACCGAGGATGCGCTTGCTAATAAAAATTTCACAGTGAATTGGCAAGCACATGACCCCGAAGGGGACGATTTTACCGTAGACCTTTATTACTATAACAATTCTCTCGATGAACGTTTTTCCAAACTAATCACGAAGAATATCCCACATAGCACAAAATCATATATATGGCAAACCATCTTTATTAAGGACGGTAAATATAACTTACGTTCAGTAATAACTGACTCACATGGAGGAGTAAATATAGTCAACAGTATAGAATATTTGGTAGTCGATCACACCCCACTCCAACCACCTAAAATATCCTCCACGACACACCCAAAACCAAGTAAATGGTATAGCAAAGATTCTCCCAAGATTGACCTGATCACCGAACCCAAAAACCAAAATGATCGTAAATACAGTTTTGTACTTGATCACCACCCCCAAAACACTCCTGACAAATTCCCAGATTTAATGATAAAAAATAATCAGTTAAAGTTTTCTGGGCTTAACGATGGAATTTGGTGGCTTCACGTCCGAGCCAAAGATCAACTTGGATATTGGACTGACACCAGTCACTTTGAATTCAGAATCGATAATTCTCCTCCAAAAACGGTATCGAACATACGTTGGAAAACATCAGACAATCAAATCACGCTAACATGGGATCCCGTCAAGGATCTGAGTGGAATTGCGACTTACCACGTCCAAATTGACACTGACACACGTATATTCTTAGACTTAATTGTCGACAAAAAAATAGATGGCAACAAAACAAATTACAGTTTCATAGGCGAACACAAACGCAATTACTATGGGAGAGTAAAAGCAACTAATAAGGCGCAACTTGAGAGCCGAAGTTGGAGTCGCATAACACCAGCAATCCAGCTACCAAACGTTTTAAAGTGGGATATAAATCACGATAACATTGTAGACATCGCTGATCTCGTCCTTGTAGCTAAGGATTTCGGTAAAAAGATCGAACAAGGAACTAACAGGAGGTCTGATGTAAATACTGATGGTACTGTAGATTTATTTGACCTGATTCTTATCGCCTCGAAATTCAGTAGTCCAAAAACTGTAGCATTAGCCTCACAACTAATCAGCCAAATCCTGACAAAGGCGGAAGAATCCCATCCAGAAAAATCAAGATTTTTACCAAATTTCCCTAATCCTTTTAACCCTGATACATGGATTCCATTCGATGTTGCAGATTGGGCTGATATCTCCATTTTTATCTACTCATTGGATGGTCATGTTGTACACCAAATTGAGCTAGGAACCAAACCTCCAGGATACTACCGTACAAGAAACCGAGCCGCCTACTGGGCTGGCAGGAATTTAAATGGTGACATCGTCGCTAGCGGAATGTATTTTGCCATATTGAAAGTTAACGGGATCAACACAGACAGGCAAAAAATAGTCATCAAAAAATGACCTCGTTTTAAGCTCTGAATTACTTAGGTAGCTAGTGAAATTTAAAGATAAAAAAATTACAGTTTTTGGATTAAGCAGAAGCGGTATTGCTGTAAGCAGACTCTTACATAATTTAGGTGCGAGCATATGTGTAACCGATTCCAAACCTGCTAACAAGCTACAGAACGAAATTGTGGCCCTTAATGATTTAGGTATCGATTTTATACTCGGTGGCCATCAACCAAAATGTATAAAAAACAAAGACCTACTCGTAGTATCACCAGGTGTTCCACTAGACAATCCAATTCTACTTCAAGCCAAACATGAAGGAATACCTATCCAAGGAGAATTGGAAGTAGCAGCTAGTGTATGCCACACTCCAATTGTTGCTATAACTGGCACTAAAGGCAAATCAACAACTGCCGTTCTCACGGCAGAGCTACTAAAAAAAGGGAACTTCGGAACAGTTTGTTTAGCAGGTAACATCGGTAAACCTCTCTCAAATGAAGTGCAACATTTGAGAGCAAACGACATTGTAGTTTTAGAAGTAAGTAGTTTCCAATTGGAAACAATCGTCAATTTTTGTCCATTAGTTAGTGTGATATTGAATTTAGCTCGCGATCACTTAGACCGCCATCAAACAATGGAAATCTACCAAGAAATAAAGGGAAAAATTTTCCAAAACCAAACGGATGATCATTGGATTATCCTAAATTCTGAAGATCCAAAAGTGTCACGTTTTTCCAATAACACTAACGCAAAACCAATCCATTTTTCTGATTCCACTGAACCCAAGACAGGCACATTTTTACGAAACAATGAAATCTGTATAAGCTGGCATAACCAATTGATTCAAGTGTGTAATATCAGTGAAATTAGCCTAAAGGGAAAACACAACATCCGAAACATACTAGCTGCGATCGCAGTTGCCCAAATCTTCGAAATTCCCCCTAGAAATATAAGGTCAACAGTAATTAATTTTGCCTCCCACAAACACCCCGTTTTATCACATGCGTTTGAATTCGTCAGAGAAGTAAACGGCATCAAATTTATCAATGATTCGAAGGCAACTAATGTGATTGCCGTTTGTGCAGCACTAGAATCAATAGACTCTCCAATAATATTGATAATGGGAGGCTATGATAAAGGCAATAACTACGAGCCACTTATTGAACTAATCCAATCCAAGGTTAAGAAAGTTATTCTATTGGGAGCATCCACCCAAATAATCCGAAACGCACTACCAATAGACATCGTTACCTTAAACACTGCAAATATGACTGTTGCTGTTCACCTTGCCTATGAACATTCAGAACCTGGAGATACAGTTCTCCTCTCACCAGCTAACGCGAGTTTTGACATGTTTGAAAATTATCAAGAGCGTGGGCATGCCTTTCGGGAAATAGTGACGAAACTTGAATTCAAAGTCCATAGTAAACAATCAACCGTACAATAACCCTCCACCGGTTAAATTATCCCCTGACATCGTAGGAAAGACAGACCAGTTGTTTTTGCTTTTAATCTTCTGTCTGGTTAGTTTTGGACTTGTAATGGTTTACAGCGCAGGAAATGCTTTAGCAAATCAAACATATAATAGCGACAGTCTACGTTATTTCAAAGTTCAATTGGTTGCAGCTATTAGTGGTTTAAGCCTCATGATAGCTGTTTCATTTATACCTTGCCAACTTTACGCTAAATATGCGAAACAGATACTAGGCTTTTCTATTCTCATGTTGCTACTGGTTTTTACACCTCTTGGTCATCACGTTCAGTCAGGAAGTGGAATGAGGTTTCATCGTTGGATTCGATTAGGAGGTTTGGGGTTCCAACCAGTTGAATTAGTAAAATTGGGAATGATTATCTACACTTCAAATTTTCTCATCAGTAAACATGAAAGGATAAAAAGCTTTAAGCAAGGGGTACTACCTAACTTAATTATCCTTGCTTTGGTCTTTTTTCTTCTGTATATTCAACCTGATTTTGGCTCTGCCGTACTACTAAGCTCAGTTATCATATTACTTCTAATAACTGGTGGTGCACGCATATCACAAATTTTTCTAGTTGCCATGATTGCAGGGTTCTTTGTTTTCATATGGATGCAAGGCGATGACTACAAGATGGAGCGAATACAAGACTATGTACGTTCGTTCGCAAACCCTTATGATACAAACTACCAAGTTACACAGTCCCTAAACGCATTAGCCATTGGTGGTATAACTGGGGCTGGTATAGGAAACAGTATTTATAAACTAACGTTCCTTCCACATCCACACAATGATTTTATTCTAGCTATCACCGGAGAAGAACTAGGCCTGCTTGGTACAATAACGCTTATTTTGCTTTTCATGCTGTTCGTATGGCGTGGTATCCATATTGCACGCCATACAAGAAATCAATTTGAGAGTTTAATTGCACTTGGAATAATAACTCAGATTGGTCTCCAAATGATAATGAACATTGGTGTTACCACTGGAATGTTGCCAACGAAAGGAATTAATTTGCCCTTTATTAGTTATGGAGGTAGTTCGTTGGTCATGACCCTAGTTTCTGTGGGTATCTTGCTAAACATATCACGACATTTTCATGGAGATATCTGAACCAATTCAATGGGATCAAGGATTATAATCGCTGGAGGAGGGACAGGTGGACATATTTACCCTGCAATAGGTATAGCAAAAGAATTACAATTATTAGATCCAAATACCGACATCATTTTTATCGGAGGAGCGAGTCAACTGGAATCGGAAATAGTACCGAAAAACGGTTTCCAATTTCTACCAATTTCAATTGCGGGTTTTCCACGAAAATTGACGCTGAAGTGGCTACCTGTAACGGCAAAATTATTTTTTGGCATCATAAAATCGATTCATCTGTTGGCTAAGCTGAAGCCAAACGCCGTTGTCGGAACCGGAGGATATGTCTCCGGACCAGTGCTCTTGGCCGCTAGAATCCACCAAATCCCCTCCTTTCTTCAAGAACAAAACGCAACGCCTGGAATCACTAATCGCATAGCAGGAACTTGGGTTAGGATGGCGTACTTAGCATTGGACACAGCCATCTCATATTTCCCTTCTGATGCAGTAATGTTAACTGGAAACCCAATACGACGATCAATCTCAGCTGTTAAAAGGAATCTGAATACTTACGAAAAATTTGGACTTGCTCCCGATCTCAAAACAATTTTTATTATGGGAGGCAGTCAAGGTGCTACAGCAATTAACTCACTGATAATCGACGCATTAGAATATCTTGAATGCTACAATCAACATCTCCAATTAATACATCAAACAGGAAAACAGGATTTACAAATTGTAATAAACAAATATGGTAAATCATCGGTAAAACACCTAATAAAACCATATTTTGATAGAATAGAAGAAATTTATAGCATTGTAGACCTAATGGTGTGTCGTGCAGGGGGGATGACAATCTCTGAAATCACCGCTTGTGGTATCCCTTCCATTTTTATTCCACTCCCATATGCCACGGGCAACAACCAATTAGCTAACGCTGAAACGATAACGAACAAAGGTGCAGGTATTATCTTAGATCAATCTGAAATAGATGGTAAAACACTAGCAAATTATATAATCAATATTGTTACTGACTCCACAAGATTGGATGAGATGTCCAAAACAAGCCTGAAACTTGGTAACCCCGAAGCAGGGCAGATTATTGCGAAATCAATTTATGATCTGATGCAAGAAAAATAATGTTAGGTAAAACAAAACATATCCATATAGTAGGAATTGGAGGTGCAGGTTTAAGCGGTATTGCTGAAATACTATTAAATCTTAAATTCAAGGTCTCCGGATCCGATCTGCGTTTAACGGAAGTAACAGAACATTTGACAAAAATTGGGGCAGAGATTTATAAAAACCATTCCAGTAATCAGATACAGAATGCAGATGTTGTGGTTGTCTCTCCAGCCATCCCATTAGAGAATCCAGAGATTGTTGCTGCTAGTAATCAAAAAATCCCCATTATTCGTGGAGCAGAGATGCTAGCAGAAATTATGCGTATGAAATTCAGTATCGCTATTAGCGGCACGCATGGAAAAACGACAACAACAGCAATGACAGCCACTGTCTTGGAAAAATTAGACCCGACTGTCATTGTAGGAGGAAAACTAGTAAATGTAGGCAGCCATGCTAGAATAGGCAACAGCAATATAATGGTAGTTGAAGCAGATGAAGCATACGGATCAATTGAGAAATTTTTCCCAACCATTGCTACTGTCACATCCATTGATGCAGACCATCTAGACTACTACAAAAATGTTGGGGAGATAAGTCACACTTTTCTGAATTTTATTAACAAAGTTCCATTTTATGGGTCGGCAATCGTCTGTTCAGACCAAATAAATATCCGCCAGATAATACCACACATCGAAAAACAATATTACACTTATGGCATCGAGAACCAATCTGACGTAATGGCATCAGACATACAATATGACGGACCTACTTCACATTTTTCTGTATTAGTGCATGAGAATTTAGTTGGCAAAATCCATTTAAAAATGCCAGGGAAACATAATGTATCCAACGCATTAGCCGCAGTCTCAATTGGCCTACAAATGGACTTATCATTTAATCAAATCAAAGAAGCACTAGAGAATTTTCGTGGTGTGCACCGACGCTTCGAAGTTTTAGGCGAAGCTCAGAATATTATTATTGTTGACGATTACGCCCACAATCCAACCAAGTTAAAAGCCGCTTTAGATGGTACACGTGCTAGCTATAACCGACGCATTATTGCCATCTTTCAACCACATAGATATGATCGAGTTAAACATCTAGCCGATGAATTTTCGAAATCTTTCAGCCAAAGCGATGTTCTCATTGTCGCACCAATTTACGCAGCAAATGAAGCACCAATTGACGGGGTAACCGCAGAAAAACTGGCAAAAGCAATTGCCGCGAATGGACATAACAACATAACATACATCTCATCGAAAGACGAGATTGTTAACCACGTAATCAACATTGTCCAGCCTAACGACATCGTTATCACCATGGGAGCTGGTGATATTTGGAAGGTTAGCCACAAACTATTGGATCAGTTAACAAAATGAGAATCTACGCACCACAACCACACGTTTCATCATTTGAAGTTAAATCATCAAAAACACAACCTAACTCAAAAAATTGGATTAGCCAACTTATTTGGTTAATGGTAGCAATTTTCATTACTTTTTTACATATAAACTACATAATCCTAAATAGTACTATTCTGCAACTAAAAGAAATTACTGTCCAAGGGAATGACCACTATCCACGGGATAAAATCATTGATTCTGCAAAATTATATATAAATCATGACCTCATCCACCACGTTTCGGAAAAAGAGGTTAAATCACATATTGAAAAACTAATTTATATCGAAAAAGCAACTGTTTCAAAACACTATCTTCGAAAAACTGTATCAATAAATATCACAGAACGAAAAAAAACTGCCAAAATCCCATGTATAATTGGGAAAAAACCGGTTTTTATGATTGTCGATCAGTACGGTTATGTGCTAGAATACTCGAATTTGGTCGATCTTTCGCGCGATCCTCTAGTAGAAATTACCGGAGAAGGTGCTGAATTAGGTAGCCAATTAGCATCTAATCAGGTTCAAATTGGCTTAAAAACTTTAGACCTAATCAAAAAAAGAGCAGGGGAAATCTTTACAGAACTAAATTCTATTGATGCAAGTGGACCAAATCGAATTAGTGTTCGGTTGAGGAACATGCCCCTAATTTTATTATCTTCGGACCAGTTAGTGCTTGGTATCAACCAACTTAAGCTATTTTACCAACATCTAAAGCGAGAGAAATCTGTTAACAAGCAAACAGGAACATATTTAGATTTTAGATTTAAAGGTGCTGTGTACTTAATGGAGAGAAAGCAAGATGGCAATTGATAATATTGTTGTTGGTCTGGATATCGGAACGAGCAAAATTGCTGTGATTATAGGAAATACCTGGCAAGGTGATCCAGAGAAAATCGAGATTCGGGGTGTCGGAACTGCCCCCTCTCGAGGGTTGAGGCGTGGTATCGTAGTCGATATGGAACTAACAACAGCAGCAATCCGTGAAGCAGTTTCTGCTGCCGAATTAATGTCAGGTGTCCAAATTGGGTCTGCACATGTGGGAATCGCCGGTGGCCATATCATGGGACAAACATCACATGGGATTGTTGCTGTTTCAGGTGAAGGACATGAAATAACACAATCTGATATCGATCGCGCAATTAACGCAGCTAAAGCAGTTGCTATCCCTGCTGACAGAGAGGAAATAATGTCATTGCGCCAACGCTTTAAAGTCGACAATCAAGATGGGATTAAAGACCCTATTGGCATGTCTGGCGTTCGCCTCGAAGCCTACGTTCACATTATTACAGGTGCCGTTGGTGCTGTCAAAAACCTCACAACGTGTGTGAACGATGCAGGTATGGCAGTTGAATCCGTTGTGTTAGAGCCCATAGCTTCTGCAGAATCGGTCTTGAATTCAGAAGAAAGGTTGATTGGTGTAGCATTAGCCGACATTGGTGGAGGAACAACAGATACTGTAGTTTATAAAGACGGAGCATTACGCCATACCGAAGTACTATCAATAGGTGGAGACAACCTGACCCATGATATTGCCCAATTGTTAAAGATGACTCCTGACGATGCTATTCAGCTTAAACACCTCAAAGGATGCGCCTTAGTAGACATGGTTGATCCTAGCGAAACTATCCAAATACCCACAGTTGGAGGACTTCACAGGCCACAATTCGTGCCAAGGGAATTCCTAGCTGAAATCATACAATGTCGTATGGAAGAAACACTAAATCTAATATACCAAGAGATAAAGAAAAGTGGCGTTGATGTCCCAGCAGGTCTTGTACTAACTGGAGGAACTTCACTAATGAACGGGATGGTTGAGTTAGCAGAGCCAGTTTTCCCATGTCCGGTCAGGGTTGGTTACCCACGCCCATTAAAAGGTTTAATTGACAAAGTTAACAGCCCAGTTTATGCAACTGGTGTCGGACTCGTAATGTTAGGGTCACAAAATCACCACATGACGGATGGAAAATCTTTTATCAAGGGCGAAGATCGATTTAATCAAATTCTATCACAAATGAAAAATTGGTTCAGTGACTATTTCTAAATTTTCACTTTGGGTTCAAATAGAAACTTGTTGACTTTGCTCTCACCACTGGTTTATAATCACGGGGCTTAGTTTAACTTTTAATAGTTGAAGATAAGGTATAGGAGGCTTTGGTTACTTACATTACCGAATGTGACTAAAACACAATGGACCCGAAATTAGACGCAAGCATGATCGACTTTGATATGGAGCAGGATGAGCAAATCGGTTCTGCGAGGATCAAGGTAATTGGTGTTGGTGGTGGTGGGAATAATGCTGTTAAACGCATGATCGAAGCCAACCTAACCGGAGTGGAATTTTATGCGGTAAACACGGATCTACAAGCACTAAAAACTTGTCATAATGCCATACGAGTACAGATCGGTGCAACAACCACACAGGGATTAGGCGCAGGCGCAAACCCTGAAAAAGGTCGCGTAGCTGCTGATGAAGACCGTGATAAATTAAAAGCCATTGTTGAAGACGCAGACATGGTTTTTGTAACTGCTGGCATGGGTGGAGGAACAGGAACTGGTGCCGCCCCAATTATTGCAGGGCTCGCCAAAGAAGCGGGAGCACTAACAATTGGCGTCGTAACGAGGCCATTCCACTTTGAAGGCCGTCGACGAGGTGACAATTCGATAGAAGGACTGGAGGAGATTCGCGAGAACACCGATTCGGTAATTGTCATACCCAATGAACGTTTGACTGAATACGTAGATCAGAATGTTGCTTTACGAGCTGCCTTCAGCATGGTAGATGAGGTGTTGCTAAACGCTGTTCAGAGCATTTCTGATCTAATTACTATTCCAGGTGAAATTAACCTCGATTTTGCTGATGTACAAACCGTCATGGAAGATTCAGGAAGTGCATTGATGGGTATCGGTCGTGGAGCTGGTGACAACCGAGCTCAAGTTGCCGCACAAAATGCGATATCATCTCCTTTGCTTGAGGAAAGCAGTATAGCTGGGGCAACCGGAATTATAGTTAACCTGACAGGACCATCACATATGGCCATGCAAGAATTAAACGATGCCATGGCAGTAATCACTGAAGAATCGGATACAGACAACATTATTTTCGGATTGACTTACGATGACAGCCTCAGTGATGACGAAATCCACATTACCGTCATTGCCACTGGTTTTGAGCACGGCAGTTCACATCATCAGGATACATATGCAGATACCAGAGATTCAAGTGAATTTTTAGGTCGCTTTGGCCAAAGTAGCCGTCTTCCAGATCGGTCACGCCGTTCTCCTCGCGATTCACATCGATCCACATCAGGTTCTAACAGAAACTCGAGGTTTAATCGACGAGCATACGATACAGAACAAACAAACACAAAAAGAAACAATGATGATAGAGAATTTGCCTCGGCACCTGCTTCTGAAACACTTGATTTGCCAGAAATGCTACGCACCCAAGAACCTACTAACAGACAAGCTCACGAAGCAAACCCAAATAGGCCAAAAGACGTAGGAACTGACATCGAAATTCCGACCTGGCTTCGTATCAACAAAGACGATTAACAGTTAGAAGACTGTCATTGGCACTTTCGCATGTTGATGTTCAATTAATGATCTTACCTCATCAGCAAAGTGCTTCCCGTAAGTTTCTTGAATAATATAAATTGAAGTATCAATCGTGAGGCTGCTGCCTGCGCAAGTGAGAACCCTTCCAGCGCGTACGATTTTCGAGGAGTAGTATGGGATAAGATCATCCCGTTCTTGCAGTTCCTTTAAAGCTAACCAATGAGTTGTGGCTTGGCGCTCACGTAATATGCCTGCGGCAGCAAGAATTAGCGTTCCAGTAGAAACACCAACGATAAACTCACACTGGTTAGCGAGTTTCCTAAGTTGGCTCTGAATCATCGGGTTTGCCATCGGCACTCTTCGCCCTTCTCCACCAGGAACAATCATTAGATCAATCTTCATAACGTCCACAAAGCTACTTTCAGGAGTAATAATCAGACCATTTGCACACCTAATCGGTTGCAACCGAAACGCAAAAGTGAAAGTTTGCATAGCCCCTGGACGGATTCGATTGACTGAAGCAAACACCTGAAAAGCTCCCGCAAAATCGAGTGGATCCATATCATCATAAAGAAAAAAACCAACTTGTTTAGCTTCTTGCTGCCCTCTATTTTTATTTTCAATCATGATTTTGTTTTGCCAGGTTTGCCAATTTTATATACTCATCTTTTCCCTTGGAGATTCGCTTAATGTCAATTTCCGTCACCTCACGCGTAACCTTAGCAGGTATGCCAACGGCAACACAACCTTGGGGTATTTCTTGACCTTCTAAGATAACAGCCCCTGCACCAATAATTGCATTTTTCCCAATTCGTGCACCAGTAAGAATAGTCGCCCCCATCGATATCATGGCTCCACTTTCAATCGTACAACCATGAATGATTGCACGATGGCCAATTGTTACATCATTACCAACGACACAAGGAAAACCATGATCTAAGTGAATAATTGTACCATCTTGAATATTTGTGCGCTGACCAATTTGAATGTAATCAATATCACCTCGCAGCACACAATTAAACCAGATACTTGCTTCAAGCCCAATTGTAACATCGCCAATAATCTTGGCGCCCTCTGCAACATACACAGACTGATCAATTTGAGGCATTTTACCCTTAAACTTTATTAGCATGTTTCACCTACTCCTTCTTCTTCAATTCTTCTTCAATTCTCCCAACTACACTTTTTGATCTTTCCACGGCTACTTTAAACTCGCTAATCGGGGTAGTAGCTGGAGCAAACATAACCATATCACACTTTCGTAAAATCCCAACCACTTCATCAGTAGACAACTCCGATATATTCTCTAAAAGTAGTTTCCGTTTCACAACTTCTGGATTAAGTCCAACAGAGCTACCCCCGAAATTATCACTAATATAACCATAAATGACATTCGCAAGATCAGCAAAAGATTGAGTTTTATCCAATCCTGTCAGCACATTATCATAAGCATCTAATTGCCGCAACTTTTGCTCTTCTACCTGACCTAGCTTACGCTTAAGAATTCTGATTACGAAAATTGAACCTATAGCAACAATAAATAGAGCCCCAAAACTCCAAGCGAAAACCCCATACCTTCCAAGACGAGTGCTCGTTTTAGTGCTGCCCGAAATTGAATCTGCCTGAGCTATCTTAGCTCCAATTTCAGTCTCAGGTAAAATCTCTAGTGGAATTGGTGTGGTACGTATAATTTCATACTTTTCCTTGTCAGGATCAAAATAGGAGACCTCAATCACCGGGATTTCTAAACGGCCAGGGCTCGCTGGAATAATGACATATCCATAAGTTCGAGTCCCACTAATCTTCCCATTTGTATCCTGTGTTGTATCTATAATATTAGAATCATAAACTACTAGATCAACTCCCTCAGGCACTTTTAAATCTGGCAAAGTCTCAATATTACCAATACCAGAAATTCTAACGTGCATTGCTATCGCTTCACCAACTCCAGCCACAGTTTTCTCTACCTCCGAGGCAATTTGATATTTCCCAACTATCCCTTCAAAACTAGTTGGCCTGCCGATTTCCGGTAACGAACGCACTATGACCTTAATAGTTTCCTCAGTTTCTAACTGCCTAGGAATAAACTGGTCGCTAAGTTCAGCCAAGGTTGGCAAGGTAAGTACAGAAGGGTTGATAATGGTAATTCCAGCTATCATAGGAAAAAGTGCAACTTCAATTTCTGTGACTCGAAATCGTTCACCACCTATAATTTCCATCTTGGATTTAGACTCCCCCAATTGGTACTTCCAAAATTGATTCATAGACGGAAGCTGATACTTGGGAACATTGACACTTGGAACTATTGCCGTATGTAAATAACGAAACGTATAAGTCACCTGCTCCCCAACGAAAGGGGATTGCTTATCAATATTGGCTTCAATTTTTTGCGCGCCCCCATAAAACGGATCAGTAAACCCACTTCGAGACCAAGTATCTTTTTGAGAACCAGTCCAGTCTTGAAGTTGGCTCCTAGGTGTCACTGTAATAGTAACTGGTTTAATCTGGGCACTCTTCCCATTAAAAGGTAAAACAAAATCTGAAAGTGTAAATGAACCCTCTTCTTGTGGAATCAGGGAATAAGACCAAATTTTCAACACAGAGCTTTGTCCATTGACAAAACTATACCGTTTTTTTGTCCCAAGATACGAAATTTGGAAACAGGCTGGCAACAAAGGAGCAAAATCTGGAGGCTTCACCTCCTCCAATTTCTGATGACTTGATATAGTTATTGTTAAGACCGCAGTTTGACCAACAACTATAGCTTCTGGATCAAGAATCACAGAGATAGATGGGCTTTGCCCTAAACCAAACGAACTAAAGCTAAAAAATGCCCATGCCCACAATAATGCCTGAGACCTAAAGCTGGAATGCTGATGACCTAGAAAAGTATTACCAATCCTTGCTAAAGCTTGAGGAAGGCTGACGCGCAATTTGATGGAGTAAAACCTGCTTACGAATTTCATGCTCATCATTTTTTAGTGATTTTAACAGTCGAATCGCATCTGCCTTCGACATCCTCTGTTCAATCGGGTTCAAAAGGGGGGATTGTTCTAAATTTTGTTGCTGTTGACTTCTTTGGTTTTGATTGCCAACACGATTTTCGCTATTAGCCTGTGATTGGTTGCTTGAGGCCTCTCGACTCTGCTGTTGCTGTCCTAATTTTTCAAGAGCTAACTCAAGATTATGTCTAGAGTTCGAATCCTTGTAATCCAAACGTAAAGCTGACTTGTAAGATCGCACGGAATCCCTAAAATTACCCGCTTGAAACTGTGAGTTCCCTAGATTGTAATACGCTTTGCTTTGTTGTTCGAAATCGAGTTGAGTTATAGATTTCAGGAAGGATGTTTCTGCCAGATAAAATTCTCTGTTTTGATACAGTGCCACACCTAAATTATAGTTCGCTATCGGTTCATCTGGCTTGGCATCAACTGCAGATCGATATATCTCTTTAGCTTCTATGAAATTTCCATTTTCATAGCTCTTATTCCCCGCCCTAATAAAACCCCTCCATTCATTAGAACAACTCATCAAAAAAAAAACTAAATAGAAAAAAACAACCAATTTTTTCATAGAGACCTTAGTAAAATCCACACAAAACCTTACATTGTAGTTTAACAATTTAATCTTTTTCCTGTCAATTCAAAACCAGAATCAAAAAGTTTCACTTTGGCATAAATCATCAAAACTAGGTTATAATATTGAGCAACTATCAAATATGTTTACATTCTAACTCAATTAATCTCAAGAACCTGTTTCTCGATCCCGTTTTCATTTCCAAACGAGCCTCCAGCACACCAATGAAATTAAGTTAATAAAAATGCAAGCGGATATAGGAAACTGATGAAAATCGCAATTATGGGAGGGACATTTAACCCAATTCATAATGCACACTTAATTAGTGCTGAACAAGTTCAAGACCAACTCAACTATGACCGAGTATTGTTCATTCCATCCGCACGACCACCGCACAAAGGGCACCATGATATTATTGATTCAGAGCACCGCTATGAAATAACTCAAATTGCAGTTGCAGATAATCCTCACTTTGAAGTACTAAGGATTGAATTGGATCGCAAAGGCCAATCATACGCGATCCAAACAATCAAGGAATTACAAAAACTTTACGGCAATAACTGTAAATTGGCTTGGATTATTGGAGCAGATTCATTGATAGAATTCAAAATTTGGAAAGATTGGGACGAAATCCTAAACATCTGCCATTTTATCGCAACCACACGCTCTGGTTACCCATTATCAAAAGTACCACATGACATAATTAACCGAGTTGAGATCCTCCAAATTCCAGAAATAGAAATTTCTGCTACTGATATTCGTAATAGAATCCGTTCAAAGAATTCTATACGCTACCTAGTTCCATCACAAGTCGCTGAATATATCACCAAACATAAACTGTTTATCTAAGAGAAATTACCAAAACATGAGAAAAGAATGCAGTATCTGTAAGGAAGAATTCAATTTTGAATACAAAAAAGGTGAACAACTTCCCCAATATTTCCCGTTTTGCAGTTCGCGTTGCAAGCAGGTAGATCTTGCCAGATGGCTAAACGAAAAATACCAAATTAGCACCTCAATCATCCACGATGAACTAACAACCAATGAAGTAGAAGAAACGGTCAACTTCTTGCATGCCACAACAAATGGCAACTATACTCATGACGAATCAAAAGATTAAACAAATCAAGGATTTTTTACACAAGAAACTCAAACCAAACCGCTTTGAACACGTACTATCGGTACGTGAGACAGCAATAAATTTTGCTACGAAATATAAAGCGGATCTTCAAAAAGTAGAATTAGCCGCGCTTTTACACGATTGCGCCAAGTGGATGAACACCAACATATTGATCGAACTCTCAAAAAAACACAACATAAAACTTGACCAAATTGAGAGAGAAAACCCTGCATTATTACATGCAAAAGTTGGCGCGGAATACGCAAAAGACCATTTCGGAATAACAGATTCAGATGTGCTCAACGCTATTCGCAATCATACCACCGGCACTCAAAAGATGTCATTAGTTGACAAAATCCTATATGTCGCTGACTTTTGTGAACCAAAACGAAACTACCAAGTCGCTAATGATGTTTATAAAACCGCAGAGAGCGATCTCGACTCAGCAATGTTAGAAGTAGCCCAACACAAAATTATCAGACAAATTAAAGAGAATCGGCTGATTCACCCAAATACGATTGATGTCTATAACACTGGACTTCGCCTATCACATAAGAAAAAGAAGGAAATAGAAATTGGGAAATGACGTGCTAGAAATGGCAAAAACTGCGGCGGTCGCCACGTTAGCCCGACGCGCTGAAGACGCTAAAATCCTTGATCTTAGAGCAATCGGTGGCTTTACAGATTTTTTTGTTATCTCTAGCGGGAACTCAAATCGACAAGTTGAAGGAATTTCCGAAAAAGTAATAGAAGACGTTGAGGAAAAATGGAATCAGCGACCATGGCATCGCGAAGGCCCACGTAAAGGAGATTGGATTCTTCTTGATTATGTTGATTTTGTGGTGCATATTTTTCTACACGAGAAACGGAAAGCCTACGATCTAGAGCGACTCTGGTCTGAGGCCTTGGAAATTGAGTTACCGGCGATCAATCCTAATTTGATCGAAGATGATTATGAACTCGATGACGATCCTGATGATTTTGAACTTGATGATTTTATTTTTGACGAGGCATTCGAGATAAAAATTGATTAACCAAATTAAGCTTCGAGTTAGCCGCACAATAAAGGCGGCTATTCAACAGGCAATAAACCAAAACGAAATTTCTCTAGAGAGTATACCTGACATTATATTTTCTCCGACAAAGGGACCAGAACATGGTGATATCGCAACACCAATCGCCATGTCATTATCAAAACTTGCCAAAATGCCTCCTAGGCAAATAGCTAAAACGATTGTCAAACACCTAGTAGACGATCCGTTAATACGTCAAGTCGAGATTGCTGGCCCTGGCTTCATCAACCTTTTTGTTTCAGAAGATTGGCTTTACGAGATACTAGAAAACATTATTCACCAAAATAAAAACTATGGCCGGTCACAGAGCAACATAAGCAAACGGATTTTGATAGAATTCGTCAGCGCTAATCCCACAGGACCTCTCAATATTGTCAGTGGACGGGCTGCTGCTGTTGGAGATGTACTCGCAAATTTACTCAACGCAACTAACCAAAATGTGACTTGTGAATTCTATATTAATGATGCTGGCAAACAAGTAGAACGTCTCGGAGAATCAATTGATATCCGTTACCGCCAGTTACTTGGAGAAGAAGAACTAGAAATCCCTGAAGATGGTTACCATGGCACATACCTAATTGACTTAGCCCAGTTAATAATTAAAAATGTAGGGAAGCAATATTTACAATTAGACAGAGATATCAGAATCAACAAGTTTAAAAACATCGGAATTCAGCACTTATTAGATGGGCAAAAATCCATATTAAAACGATTTGGTGTTGAATTTGATGTTTGGACAAGTGAGCAAAAAATCCGTAACGATAAAAAGCCTGAACAGATCATTGAAATCTTTAAACAGAAGAACCTACTCTACGAATCGGAAGGAGCAACTTGGTTCCAAATGACGAAATTTGGTGACGACAAAGATTGCGTTGTCATTAAAAGCGATGGTGAGTTCACATATTTCGTCCCAGATGCAGCGTATCATCGCGACAAATTCGACCGTGGTTTTGACTTACTGATTGACATTCTTGGCCCTGATCATCAAGGACATATAGCTCATCTTGACCATCTGATCAAAGCACTTGGATACAATACTGAACAATTTGAAGGCCTTATTGTTCAACAGGTTAATTTGGTACATCCAGATGGTAATCGCGTTGAAATGTCAAAACGAAAAGGCCACCTCTATACCTTAGATCAGCTGATAAATGAGCTAACAGAGACCGTAGGCGAACAATTCGCAGTTGATGTCGCTAGATACTTCTTTCTAAACCGAACCAACAACAGTCATCTCGATTTCGACATCAAACTGGCTGTCACACGTGCCAACGATAACCCAAGTTTCTATGTGCAATACGCACACGCTAGATGTTGTAGTATCTTTCGTGAAATGAAAGATCGAAAAATTGATCAGCTACCAATTAATCAGGTCAAACTTAACCTGCTAGCTATTGACGAAGAAACACAGATCATTAAAAAAATGGCTGATTATCCAGAAGTTATCATGAATGCAGCCAAAGAGCGTGAACCTTACCGTATTCCCAAGTACCTGTACGAGCTCGCATCACAATTCCATACATTCTACAACAAGTCTCGAGTACTAGACACAAAACACCAAGATTTAATGCAATCGAGGCTTGTGCTTGTTCGATGTGTACAGATTGTGATTGCAAACGGCCTAAAACTGCTAGGAATATCATCACCAGAAAAAATGTGATGAGGACACTTTCTCCAACAGATATCTACTTTTGTCTTATCTAAAACATAATCAGGAAAATATGCAACAGCCCAAAATCCCACTAATTATCTACGATGGCGAGTGCAATTTTTGTATTAATGCCATAAAACAAATTCGGAAGAAAGCAAAAGAAGGACAATTCAACTACGTTCCCAACCAAGACCCAGACCTCTATACTGCTTATCCACAGCTTATAGAATTCTTATCACATGAAGGCATGCGATTTATTAATAAAAATGGTCGAGTATTCTGTGGAGCTGACTCCGTTTATCAAATCTATCGACGGTTACGCTGGTCACGATATATCGCGTGGATCTATGTTGTCCCAGGTATTCACAGAATTTGCAAGATTGCCTACTTCATTATCGCAAAGAATCGATACCGTCTAGGTCAGACAAAGTGCGACTCAGATGTGTGTAACATAGATTGAGAAATCCCCCAATTCACTGTCAATTCAATATTGTAGCTTCTATTAAATAAACCTCCTTCTAATCCTATAGACTAAACCCATAGTAGTTCCTAAACACAAATTAAGCTGTATTTTGAAAAAGCCACTTATAAAACTTCCTATTTCAAATTTCATATCGATTGTATCCTTTCTTATAATTGTTAGCAGTTGTATTGATAGTCAAAATTCACTTCAGGGTAAAAAAGACAAAGCTAATTTACATAAAACAGCGAAAAAACACTTCGAATTTGGGATCAAGTTAAAACAGAAAAATCCCCGTAAAGCAATCGAGGAATTTAGGAATGCTATTCTGGTAGACCAATTGCATGTACAAGCACATCTTGAATATATCTCTCTCATGAAAAATCAAGGAAGACTAAACCAAGTCACCGATGAATATCATGAAAAGATCAAGAAAAAGCCAGAAACCGAGATTTACCATTATCTAATGGGAAAAATTTTGGAGAAGATTAAAGATCAAATAGCAGAATATCAAAAAGCAATAGAGATTAACCCTAACTACTATCAAGCACACCTTAGTCTAGGTAATTGCTACCAAACCGAAGGTGATATCAAAAATGCAATCCATCATTTTAAAGAAGTTGTACGCATCAACCCCAACCATGAAGAAACACACCGGTCGTTAGGCAAAATAATTTATGGTGAGCAAGCCAAGATAAATGAAGCGATCTATCACCTGAAGGAAGTCATCCGTATCAATCCAAAAGATGCGTCATCCTATGTCAATCTAGGCGTTGCTTATTCTGAACAAGGTAGAATCAAAGAAGCCATCAAGATGTATGAACGAGCGGTTAGTATAAATCCAAATTTGTTTGAAGCACATGTCAACCTTGGCCTTGTCTACTCACGATATGGAGAATTAGACAAAGCTATTGAGGTTTACCAAGAAGTTACTCGTATCAACCCTAACGATGCATATAGCCGTTACGATTTAGGGACTTTTTACCAACAACAAGGAAACACAAACCAAGCCACGTATCACATGCAAGAGGTTATTCGCATCAATCCCGACTTTTTGCAAGCACACTACAATTTAGGATCTATCTATAATCAAAAAGGAAACATAGACCAAGCTATATATCACATACAAGAAGCTATTCGAATAAATCCAAATCATGAGAAATCACACCTTATGTTGGCAGACATTACTTATGGCAAACGTATGGAAATTGACAAAGCTCTCTATCACTTAAAAGAAGCAACTCTTATTAATCCTGACAGTATATCTGCTCACTACAATTTAGCACTCATCTATGCAAACAAAGGGCTAGTAGATAAAGCCATTAATCATCTGAACGAAACTATTCGTATTAATCCTGAGTATGGGAAAGGACACTACAATTTAGCACGGATGTATTCTCTCAATAACCAAAAAGCGTTAGCCATAAGTTTTCTTCGACAAGCAATTGACTTGGTAGGACATGAAGCAATCGAATTGTCAAAAATAGATACAGCTTTCGACAACACTCGAGAAGATACAAATTTCCAAAAACTGATGAAATAAATCAGATTTATCTATAAAACCGAGATGTCCAATAGTTAAAGGATATCTCATTGTTTCAACAAAGAAAAAAAATGAAATGTAGAAGGATAACACACACTCTAATTTACACCCCACCACCACCCCCAAATAAACTCTATCAGATCGGACAAAGATAACAAGTCTCCGACTTTCCTCAGTCTACTTTTGGCTCTGGCTCATGAACATAGCAATGGTTTGTGAACGTACTGATTCTTCTTGCCACCGGTCAACTTTTCCTTTTGCTATTCCAGTTTTGTCATAACTTTTACTAAAGATTCCATAGATAGGAGATTTTCAATACCACGACCCGATTTTCTAACTCTACAGTCATTTTTTCGGTTCGCCAATTTTCGTTATAAGCCAAGAAGAGCTTAGTATGGAATCCTTGTGATTTTCATTTCCCATTTTTCAGGTTAACAATGAGCAAGAAAAAAAACACTGTATACACTTGTAGAGACGAAACCACTTGCATCCAGAAAACAATCAGTTTTCTAGATGAATTTAATACTTAGCCAGCAACTTCGTGTGATTTCACCATTCATAGCATTTGAGGGAAAAACACTTTTCTCTGTCAAGAAATAGGCAAAAAAACGTGCCCTGCATATGGAAATATGTGGCAGGAATTTACTCAAGGAAAGAATGCAGGACACGAATGGATAATAGCAAAATTATAGGTTACTAAATTTGAGGAGGTATCAAAGATATATGACAATTTTGTGACTTAATTCCGCAGAATGGATTCCCATTGAAATTACAAATCAGGGTTTAATCGGATAACTACTCAAACGAGCGGTAATTCAAAAAGGCCTTTCTATTTGCTCTGACATCGACATTTGAAAATGTTTTAGTTCGCCCCCAATTGCCATCCACATCCAAAAATGAGAGAGTGACATTATGTACTCCAGCAGGCACAAACATTCGTGCTATAAAAATCTGATTTGGCAATGTTTCCCACGAGCGAGTATCTGCCCTCTCTGACGCCACGTTCAGAAAATCAACCAAACCCCCAACAAACCCATCTTCTCCATCTACACCACGAAAAGCAAGATACTTAAGTATAGAACGTATAGCGGTGCGAAGAAGAATTACTTTATGATCAGTCTCGAACGTTGCGAACACTGAACCTTCGATATCCTCCACTAATACCCCACGAGCTTGGAAGGTCTCCCACTCCTGTCCTAAACTAGAGATTTCATCAATACCCCTTCGTCCTTGAATTCCAGAAGTGCACCTAACTTCCGCCCTAACTCCTATCAAATCCGGACGCTTGGAAATATAAGCGGGAATAGCTAATCGCATAAGATATTCTAGCTCAGCTTCCTCATAGTCAGAACTTTGTCTATGCACAACAAGATTAGCAAACTCCAGAATCTCGTTCTCATCAGCTCCTTTTTGATGTATGAATGGGTCTGTCTTAAAAACAGGGAAAAAAAGTTCCTCCTCAATTTTTGGTGGCACAAATCCACTTTCATAAATAAGAATAAGTTCTCCTGAGCCTGAAGGGCATTGAGGAGGTTCACCATACAGTAGCACATAACGCTCAACTTCCTGCTTGAAGCCCAAAAAACGGGATAACCGAACCAATGCGTGCCCAATGTCCGTTGGCAAAGAAATACCAAGAGGCTCTCCATACCTTTGATATCCAGTTTCTGCCCAACGATAGGCTATATAGGCATCATTCCAATCTCCAGCCCATTCATAAACAATCCCTGATAAATAACCAAGAAATGCCGACCCGGCAAAATTGTAAGTTGGGTCCTCATCTACATAGTATTGACGAAGTCTTTCAGCTCGTCGACACTCTACCAATGCATCATCCTGAAGGTTCAGATAAACATAGTTAAGAATACGATAATAGTGAACGAGAAACCTTTCGTAACGTGTACCTGAATATGGACGAATGTTGTCCGAAGCTATCAACGATATGGATTCTCGTAAGAAGCTTTTGGTGTAAAGTTCTTCGACTAATATCTCCGCCTGTTCAAATATCCTATTGCTTTCTTCAAAATGGCTCGCGTAGTGAGCAATCAGGGCATGCTCAAACAAATAAGGAAGCTGACTTTTTTCTGTGGTAGCCTTATCAAGTTGCCTAAGTGCATCATCAAATCTTCCTTCTTGAAATGCGAGGCGCACGCGATGCATGCTGTAACGGTCACATCCTACCAAAAGAAACAGAAGGAGAAACACAAAACATAGAACCCAGACACATCGCCCATGTGGACACAACACCAAGGGCCGATCGTATATCCCACGCATTGATCCAGTTAAAACACGAACCCACTTTTTTACAAGTAACATTTGGTAAGGCAATCGCGGTGGCATAAATCGAGGCTAAAAACTAATTCGCTTGCGCTCAATGATTTTTTTGATCTTCTTTTGCCCCAACCAGATTTTTTCGTTCGTCTCAATATTAGTCAAAGCTAAATCCACTTGATAATAGGTGATCTGTGTCCCACCTTCACGATCTTCGATAGAATTTATTTCTCCAGTCATCATGTAGTCTGCTCCGTACTCAAGCCCCATTTCTTTGATGGTTTTTAGGCTTGAATACACTCTCTGATCCTCCTTCTCTGCACGAATTTCATCTCGTTCTGTTGCGCTTGCAACTATGGAAACTCGCCCAGAATTGATAAAAGCGCGTTCGATATCATTGATAAACGCACTGATCGCAACATGCTCCATACTCCGGTTGCGAATTGCCCCGACAATGACAACAGGCTTTTTACCTCCGGAATTAGTGGAGTGATTGGTAATCCAAGAATGATTTAAACAGTCTATGATCATCGCTTCGGAGACCTGACGGGAATCTGTATCGTTCCACCGTCCCGAAAGATCAATGGTCGTATCTGCTTCAATGCGCTCCACAATCTTTTTGGAACTGCATGCAACACAAATGATCAACACAACCAGCGAGCTCATTATTGACCAATAGGACGTTTTTGTCTGTTTCATGATATTCTCCTGATTTCATTAAATAATTAAGGAAAGGATCATTTATGATATAGCAAGGAGTGTAAATGTAAGAAGTTGTTGAAGTCGCGGCAAAAATGAGAAAAGCCAACTACTACACCAAGTAAAGCGTAACCAAACTAAGCTTCGTTTACTTAATAAACAAAAAAATTGTTACCGTACAAAAGACTAAATTGGACCATATGGAAGATAAGAAGTTACCGCAATTGCTGGCAGAATGGTAGGACATCTATGTCAAAGGCAAAAGCGGACAGAGATTTAAACACCAAAATCACCTGGGATAACAGAAGTGAGGTCAATGATATTGAAAAAGGATGGAGTTACCACCTTTAGAAAGACCCAGATTAATATCACACATTGAATATAGGAGACATGGATTTGATGTTGAGAGTAATAATGGTCACAGTATTTACGAAACCAATTCTACCCCAAGTTTTGAAGGCATAGGTAAGAACAGTCCGCTATATTTGCTAGCTTAAAACTTAGTTGCCTTAACTTTAGTAATATCTTCTGTAATTGAAAGCTCCTGTATGAACTGTGCCCATTGCTCAGGGTGCTTGAGTTTTACTCGATATTCCAACTCAACTGTACCTGATGAGGTTGCTTTTCTACTGAGTCTCCGATAAGTCGACAGTTGATCATTGAAAACTGATTGGTAATATTGCTCAAACTCATCACAAATGGGAACACGGAAAGTAACTAGAAATTCCTGTTTATCCGCATTGTTTGTCTGCCAACCGTGAAGGCCAAGGATCACTGTGCCAACTAGAAATGTACCAATGATAGAAACTGATGGATTACCCGCCCCAACACCCATACCAATTGCTAAAGCAAAAAAAACAAAGGCGATGTCACGTGGATCCCGAACTACGGTCCGAAAACGAATAATCGAGAGTGCTCCCACCAAGCTGAAAGCACGCGCCACACTCTCGCCTATAACCACCATCACGACTGAAATTAACATACAAAGTATAATAAGAGTATTGGTAAAAGTCTCTGCGGGCATCCCCATGTGGGTCCATTTATAGATAGCAGCAATGACCAATCCCAATATGAAGGCAAGAAGCAAATTAAGACTCACTGAAGAAGCCGTGGCTAAAGAATAAGGGGTTAAAAGTTTACTAAGCGCATCTATGTTCATTTAAAAAAACATTTCCTTCGTGAGAGACATCTTTGTACTAGCGATAATTCAAACGGCCAAATTCGACTAGGCATACACCTGCTATCAAGGATAATCTGTTTGATTTCACTATTTTCGTTCGTCTGATATTATAGACGATAAAGTGGCTTATTGGTTTGTATTTTTGACGATTCAAGCAAAAAGGAAGAGGCACCTTCGATTCACATTCTTGAGCCTCCCTAATTCTGGTATCACGGGTAGAAAACAACCTGACCATCGTGGGTGGCAGAGGGGCGCCGTGACCGTCGTCAAAGAAGGTTTTTCTGGATTTTAGTGGATAATTCCAGACGGGGGATGTAGAGCCATTCACCATCGGTAACCGGGGTGGCTGGAGCATAGCTGTTCGCGCCTGGCGATAACGTTGCCGCCCAGATTCAAGCTGATACAGTCTGTGTGCTCTCAAGCCTTGTTTCTTAACCGAGAGGGGATCATATCTATCGTTCCTCTGATGGGCTGTATCTCTCGAACATACAATCTGCTCCCCAGGGGATGAAGTGGAATTTGTCCGTCTCTGGATTGAGATAGATGAAAGAGTTATTCTTGTTGCCTGAATATCCATCCCAAAAACTGAGTAATCCTTCCATGGCCCAAAAGGTATAAAAAGAGTCCAGGTCAACCAATTCACCTATGGCCAACTCTATATCTTTATCTGGGCTGCCTAAGACATCAATCAACCGTTGAATCCTATTTCGACCGACTTCGTCTGAGCCTAACTTGTGTTCGAAACTTCCTACCCAGCCAGGATTAAAATCAACCGCTGTACCTTCATACAAGACCCCATTTGTATTACCAAAAGCTCGTTTTAGCAATGGACGATGTATTCTTTCTACATGGGTATAAATACCCAAGCTTTGGCCATTCACTGTCAACTTAGCATAGGCACAACGGGGAGCTGGTGAACCGGCGGCATTAAACAAACCATAACCTATAAACTGGCTAATCAAGCTGACATCTGATTGATTATTGTTAAAGGTCAAATTGGTTAATCCATCAATTCGTCTATCTTTATCTATATGATTGAGTTTGATTTTAAGAGATGGACGGATGGAGTTTTGAGAACCAATGAACCCTTTTTTACGAATGCCAACCTGAGGAAATTCAACTCCATCGATGGACACACTGGCCTCAACGTAAGTATAAGGATGATCAAGGGGAGCATGTTGTCGCCTTTCTTGCAGTGCCTCAAAAATATTACGCGATTGAAAGCGGATGGTATCCCAATCCTTGGCATCAACAGTAATTTGAATATCTAGGACTCGATCAATAGGGAAAATATCACCTGAGGTTAGTTCTCTTGCTTCCAGAAAGTTGTGCCCAACCATACAACACAGACTTATTGCTAATACTTTACATGCATGTATCCATTGCGTTTTCATACTTTAGATAACTTTACCTGTATAACAAGTTTTTGGTGCACATGTCTCCCCGTTTCTTTTAGTCTCCTTGTTCTTCTTTCAGTTTGATAAGAACATGGTTGAGCATTATATTGTCATTGACGAATCATAGAAAAGAGGAGAACCCGGCGAAGGAAGCCCAACACACAGAACAAAAGGCCAATGAATCTTATTACTACCATCAATGACCTAGACCCATTGGTGCTTTTCGAAGCCAGGAAGTTCTGTTAAAGATGTCGTGAGTATGGATTTTAACCAACGCCTCAGTGCTTTTCGAGTTGGGCACGAACGTAGAATCCAAGCATCACTGTGATTCCGAAACCCTGTTTCCTTAAAGGTTAGAGGAGCTTGAATTCCTGTAGAATCTAAGTAGGACTTGGTTGAATCTAAGCCGATCTGTTGGCCATTGATTGTTTCGTGGCAGATGAATTGAGGTCGGGCCTTTAATCTATTAAGACGAGTTAGTGCGGAAGCGCGATTACATGCGGGGTAGTCCCATGTTTCTATAACCCCATCATAATGGCTATATGGAATAAAAGCTGTCCACAGTCGAGAAATCTCATCATCATTCAATCCTATGTAATTGCAAGCAATAGCTCCACGCGAGAAGCCAGTTATAATAACCGAATCAAGGTTTCCATTATATTGTTTGCAGATCCATGGCACTGCGTTTTTACAATAATTCAAGGTTGGTTCAACATGGTAATCAGATATGTTTCCCCACCATTGAGTTACATTGGTTGTACCAAGATTATTCAAATAGGGTAAACAAAGCCAAATAAAATTATATCCAGCAGAAATACCAAATCCGAGGTTACTATCTTCAACACGACCGCTATTGGTATCATGATACTTATCATGGTAAGGTCCATTACCAGCAAATTCAACCAGAAGCGGATATTGTCTATCATTCCTCCAATTAAAAGGTAGATAAAGTGTATGGTACACCTCAGTTTCCCTATATTCTGGAATGGTTTGTTGTACTCGTTTCCCACGTTCAGGCTGTCCAGAGGTCATTGGAGGGACAATCAAATCCGCTTTGACTGAACGGATATCAGGTGCTTCTTCGTTGATAATGTCCATAAGGGGTTAACTTCTGGGTTTGTGCAGAATTTCACCTCTGTGAATTTAAGGTGGTTAATGATTTAAATGGGACATCTTTATCCTGAGGAAGATAGTAACTCAATGGGCTATCAACAATGCCTAGTAATTGTTTCTGAACGGGGTTGCATTGATCGATGATCTCTTTTGCCATTATCACGTAATTCATAGGTTTGACCTGGCGATAAGCATAACCAACAAAGATAGTTTTTCTTGGTTTGCCAGACCAATTGTGACCGATACCATGCCAAGTTTGCTGTTCGAAAACAAAAGCATCTCTCATAGTCGCTAGGCTCCTATATCAAAAAAGCTTCGTCCGAAATTAGGATTTCCCCCAATTCATTTGTACAGTTAACTTAGGGGTACATGGCGAGATTGTGAACCGAATAGTATTTCACGTCAATCATTAGGATTAAGCTTGGTTTGTTTGTCATAGGAGGCGACACAGAATTTTCAATATTGACCAGATGAATGATTGAATGTTCTTAAATAGCTTAAATTTATTTTATCAGCATCGACGATATTTTTGTCTTTATTGAAGTGACTTAATTGCTCCCCAGATTGTGGTAGAGTTTCCATCTGCTTGAAGCATTGCAGGTGCTTCTTTTACTTTTTGAATTTGGTTTTCGTTCAAAGCATGTTTGTAAATACGAACTTCGTCGATGATTCCGGGAAAGTGATCGGTTGGTCTCCCATAATCGTCACCGCCAATCCAAAAGTCAAGATCTGATGGGGCTATACCCTCTCCATATTTCTTTTCGCCCTCCAGTTTTCCGTCAACATAGAGACGAAGGAATTTCCCATCATAGGTTCCAGCAAAATGATACCATTGATCAACTTTCCAGTCTGAGGTTTTGGATTCGACAAAATCGTTATTTGGTTTAACCAAAAGGTCAATTGTATTTGAATCACCAAAATCGAACATGACAAAAATCGAATCATTTTTTGACATCATCCTACGTTTAGTCATAACCTCCTTTGGCATAAACCAAGCCATAATTGTCAGATTCTTAGTAAAATCTAGGGTGGGATGATCTTTCACCACAATATGGTCATCTTTTCCGTCAAACTCAAGTGCTTTACCAAACTTGCCATCCACCCAGCGGGGTTCACCTGCGATTTTACCATGATTCTCATTACCAGAAGCATCCTTTGGTGATCCTTTCCCTTCGTCAAACGACCAATAACCAACCAATTTATTTTCGAAAGCTAGGGTAGAAGATAATGAGATTAACGCTATAGCTGAAATAAGTAAAAAAGCTTTTAAGAACTTCATTAATATTTTATCCTTGTTATTAACCCTGGTCAAAATGACGTTCGCCAGTATAACACCACGATGATTGGAAAAAAAGAAAGATCTTGATCTCACCATTCAGTTCCTTTACGATATATTGGCATTAAGAAGAATTTTATTTGTGTTTTAGTCAACATCATCTAGTTCGGTTTAAGCAGTATTCCAACATTATATTTAAAGGTTTTTTTTATGTGTCTTGTCCTGTTTGCCTTTCAGAAGGATTCACGGTATCCACTTGTCTTATGTGCTAATAGGGATGAATTCTATGATCGGCCAACGGCTAAGGCTAGTTTCTGGTCAACATATCCAGAAGTATTAGCTGGGAAAGATTTGATGCATGAAGGAACTTGGTTGGGAATTACTAAAACTGGAAGGTGGTCGGCACTCTCCAACTACAGAGAACCACATAATACCCAAATGAAGCCGGTATCCCGTGGCGTTTTAGTACGGGATTTTCTGATTGGTACTGAATCACCAGACGTATACGCAAAAACGATACAAAGGCAAGCCCAGAAATTTAATGGATTCAACCTGTTGATTGGAGATGTAAACCAAGTGGTTTATATCTCTAATCGTACGGAAAACTACCGGGTCTTAGCACCGGGGTTGTATGGCCTAAGTAACCATTTGCTGGATACTCCATGGCACAAGGTTGCTAGAGGGAAAAAGGCTCTTGACTGTATGCTAAAAGCCAACTCAGTTCAGACTTCAGACTTCCTTTCCATTTTGGACGACCAGACACCAGCTGATCAGGATTCATTTAATACTGGTTTGCCACCAGAAAGAGAACGGTTGTTATCACCTATATTCATCCAATCTGATAAATATGGAACTCGTTCTTCAACAGTGATCCAGATTGATGTTAACGAACAGGTGACTTTTGTTGAACGTGTTTTTAATCGTACAAGTGAATCTTATCAGGATCGTCAATTTCAATTTGGAATTTCAAAATAGTGTAGCATCTTCATTCGTAAATTTGAAAGGAGTCTAAATGCCATTTGTATCAAGTACTAAACTACCCAAAATCGAATTGTTCCCCGGTGCTATGAGTGGTATCATCGCGGGCGAACAAATCATGTTTTCCTTTTTGGAAATGGAAGAAGGCAGCCAAGTACCAGCACATAGTCATCCGCACGAACAAGCTGGGTTGGTACTGGAAGGGAAACTTCAATTCAAGATTGGAACAGAAGAAAAAATTATGGGACCAGGAGATGCGTTTATTGTACCAGCGAACATGGTACATTCAGGGACTGTATTGAAAGGTCCTGCTAAAGTCCTGGATGCTTTTAGTCCTTTAAGGGAAGATTATTTAGAAAGTTACAATGAGTACACCCAGACTTCCGGAAGCACAATTTGGGATTAATAATTCTAATCGGTAGATGTTCTACAAAGTTGTAGCATTACATTTTATTCAGTTGTAGTTACTTGCTTATGTTTCCTCTGTAAATATGTTTGATAGTATAAAAGAAACGTTCAAATTGAACCAAAATTGCTACGCCAAATTTCTATAAACACTATAGAAAATAGATTTTGACAGTACCTCTAGGCTGTGATATAATCCAAGCCCGGTTCAGAGTGTATATGGGAATTCTATGTAAGGTGAAACATCATGAAGTCGTCGCAGGAATTTATAGCAGAAGCGCGGAAAGAGATACCAGAGGTCACAGTCAGTGACGTGGAGCAGATGCTTGATACTGATCAGGACTTTATTCTGCTTGATGTGCGAGATAACGATGAATATCGCGCAGGTTACATTCCGTCAGCGACCTATGTTAGTCGTGGAATGCTTGAGTTTGAGATAGAAGACTATGTAACTGAGCCTGATAAACCTATTGTCGTTTACTGCGCGGGAGGGTTTCGGTCGCTCCTTGCTGCTCAAGTCTTGAAGCAAATGGGATACACGGACACGAGTTCTATGGCCGGTGGGTTCCGAGCATGGACAAATGTTGGTAATCAAGTCGACAAGCCAATGCAGATGACACCAGACCAGCTTGAAAGATATAGCCGTCATTTCATGTTACAAGAAGTTGGTGAAGAAGGTCAGGCTAAGTTATTGAATTCAAAAGTGCTTTTGACTGGAGCAGGAGGACTTGGGTCTCCTGCAGCAGTGTATTTGGCCGCTACTGGTGTGGGTACAATTGGCATTGTTGATTCAGATGTTGTTGACCTAAGCAATCTTCAGCGTCAGATACTTCACCATACTGATGATGTTGATACGTCTAAGGTACAGTCTTCAGTAGAGACTATCAAATCAATGAATCCGGATATTAACGTGGTTCCCCACGCGTTGAGACTGAATGAAAGCAACGTGCTGGATATTTTTGAACAGTATGATCTTATTCTGGATGGCACAGACAATTTTGCCACCCGTTATTTAATAAATGATGCTGCTGTTCTATTGAACAAAACGGTTGTCCACGGGAGTATTTTTCAATTTGAAGGGCAACTAACGGTCTTTGATCCTACTCAAGGACCTTGTTACCGATGTATGTTCCCCATACCACCTCCACCAGGCATGGTGCCGGGCTGAAACGAAGCCGGAGTTCTGGGCGTGCTCCCAGGCGTGATTGGTGTTATGATGGCGACAGAAGCAGTCAAGATTCTGCTGGATATCGGTAATCCCTTAATTGGTCGATTGCTTGCCTATGATTCTTTAGCTATGCGATTTCGAGAGTTCAAGGTCAATCGCAGCGATAATTGGCCTGTGGGGCAGCCACATCCAACGATTGAGGAGCTCTTGCCTGATTATGAGGCTTATGCTGACATGAATCATTCTGTTGAGGATGCTGCCGACTAGCGAAATGGAAGCTTTCGCGGAGGTCAACCTATCCTCGATCAAAGCTAACGCAAAAGCGATTAAGTCTTATACTCATCCAGCCAAAATTATTGCGGTTCTTAAAGCTGATGCCTATGGTCATGGTGTTGGTCCTGTTGCTCGGATCTTAGCTGATGACGTAACCATGTTTGCGGTGGCTACTGCTGATGAAGCTTTTGAACTTCGTCAAGCAGAGATTCATCAGCCGATCCTCATTCTTTACAATATACTTCCTCACCTGATTGAAAAAGCGGTTATACAAAACATCACACTGACAGTATCGGAACCTGAGTTACCAAAAGCACTTTCCAAAATTGCTCAGCGAAAAGATCAAAACATAAGTATTCATGTTAACATAAATACTGGTATGAACCGTGATGGTATTCGGACCAGCCAAGCGGTGAATTTTCTGCGATGGCTAAATACGCTGCCTGGTATTATAACTGAAGGAATCTTTACTCATTTTGCAACAGCAGATCAGGCTGTTGATACTGAATTGGACCAACAGCTTCACTTATTTAATTCAGTTATCGAAAAATCAGGTAAACTAGATCTTCTTCCTAACATCATTCACGCTGCTAATAGTTCTGCGATGTTAAAACGCAAAGACACTCATTTTGATGCTGTACGCATTGGTTTAACTCTATTTGGTCTCAATCCATTATTAGAAACTCAGGATTTTTTACCACTTCAATCTGTCCTAGAATGGAAAACTCGAGTTATCTCGACAGGAAAGCTTGGTATTGGTGAGGGAGTCAGTTATGGCTTTACTTATAAAGCTGATAGACCAATCCACATTGCCACAGCTAGAATAGGGTATGCAGATGGATACTCGAGGCTGCTTTCGAATACTGGTTTAGCATTGATTGGCGGGAAGTTTCGTAGAATAATTGGACAGGTATGTATGGATGTCTCGGTTTTCGAAGCTGATAGTTCAGTTCACATTGGTGATGAAGTTGTCCTCATCGGATGTCAAGGAAATTGTCGGATTGATGCCGAGCAGATAGCAAAAAAAGTAGGGACAATTACTTACGAAATCCTAACTGGGATCAGTAAGCGTGTCCCTCGAGTTTACAGAGATTAGCTCCTTATTGGAAACGTTGTATCTTCAAAAGTCCCCAAGTCGTAGCAACCTTATCCGTAGGGGAAACAGAAAGATTATGCATTGGGTTGTTCATGTCTTCCACAATTTCCGCTTCTGTCAATACACGATTATACATCTTGATTTCGTCTAGAAAACCATCGATCCATCGTCCAGCTCCACCACGGCCACCGATATAGAGATTGCCACTTCCCTTTTCGACTGCGCCCTTACAGGGAAGTGTCTCCCGTAACTTCCCATCACCATAGATCTTAATTTCTTTTCCGTTGAATGTGCCAGCACAATGGTGCCATTTTTTATCAATTGTTGAAGGAAATCCGATTGCCTCATCGTCACATTCATCAGGCCAATCATTAGCTTGCAACAAGATTCCACCGTTATACTCAGGCAATAGGTTATACTCTCCTGCCTGCCAAGCAGGTTCTTTTTCCACACCACTCTGGACTTCACCAGTGGCTGACATCAATTTTGACCAAAACATAATTGTCATCTTATTAGTCAGGTCAAGACTATCGTGATCTTTGACTTCTAACCAGTTTTCTAGTCCCAGTTCAATACCACCACCATGTTTGCCTTTTGCCCAAGCTGTCTTCTTGCGAAATTCAGCTTTATGACCAAATTGTGACAGATCTTTAGCTATTTTTCCTGATTGCTCTTCAAAAGGAAGATAAAGAACTATGGTTGGGTCAACACCTGCTTGAAGCAGAAGTACAGAGTTTAAATAGAAGCATGTGATGATAGTTAAAATTAAAATCAGAAAGTTTGATTTCATCACCCCTCCATATGATTAAGAAATTTTTTCTGCCTCATTTTCCTTGTAACTTAAATTCGGTGAATTACAAGCTAGATTTGATCATGGCCCAAGTAGTAGCAACTTTGTCGGCAGGGGAAACAGAGAGATTGTGTTTTGGGTTTTTCATGTCTTCTACAATTTCTGCTTCGGTTAAGGGACGATTATACATTTTAATTTCATCGAGAAACCCTTCAGTCCAACGACCTACCCCCCCTCTGCAACCGATAAAGAGATCCCCACTACCTTTAGCTAATTTACCTTTGCAAGGCATTTCACCAACCTTATCACCGTCAAGGTAAAGTCGTATCATCTTACCATCCCAAGTTCCTGCAACATGATGCCATGTTTTATCAATAATTCCTGGGCCTAATAGATCGTCATTACAAGGGTCTGGCAATTCCATCATTTGTAGGAGAATACTTCCATTATATTCGGCTAGTAAATTGTATTCGCCTGCGTGCCATGCGGGTTCTTTTTCAACACCACCTTGACAACATTCGCCGGTTTTTACCATCAATTTTGCCCACATGCTGATGGTCATAGCAGTTGTTAGATCCAGACTGTCAGCATCATTAACAACTAAATAACCGCCTGAGGTAAACTCGATGGCGCTATTGTCCTTTCCTTCAGCAGTCCATTTAGCCTTTCCGTTTCCCTTAATAGTTGCATGATTACCAAAATCTGACAGATCTTTAGCTGTATTCCCTGTCCCTTCGTCAAATGGCAGGTATAGAACTATTGTTGGGTCAATAACAGCTTGAAGAAACGCAGGTATTAGACAGAAGTACGCGGTGATAGCAAGAATAATAAGTTTGGGTTTCACTACCATTTCCTTTCACTAATAATTAAGCGAAGCATATTGTGATATGCCTCGCTTATGAATTCCAGTCAAGCAAACTTACAGACTAGATCGGATATTTGCCCATGAGGTGGTGACTTTGCCAATTGGCGACACAGCCGTTGGATTTTCCATGTCTTTTTTTATCTCTGCTGATGACAGGGCTCGATTGTATATTTTGATTTCGTCAAGAGACCCCAAGACCCAACGTGCTGTTCCTCCTCTGGACCCAACGTAAGCTGCACCGTTTCCAACTTCTAGTTTACCAACACATGGAAGTTCTTTCTTAACTTCTCCATCAATGTAGACTTTAATGACTTTTCCATCCCAAGTCCCTGCAATGGAGTGCCACTTGTTGTCTAGAATGTTGGCTGCAGTCGAAGCTTCATCATCGCATCCATCAGGCAAATCGTTAGCTTGTAGTAGAACTCCTCCACCATATTCGGGACACAAGTTGTATTCCCCGGCTTGCCATGCTGGTTGTTTCTCTATACCACTCTGTGTATCACCTGCTTTGGACACTTTTGCCCACATACTTATTGTCATAGCAGTCGTCAAGTCGAGGCTATCGCTATCAGCAATCTCACAGTAAGCTTTAGCTCCGAATTTCATGCCACCACCAAATTTACCTTCTCCCCATTTTGCACCTTTGACCTTAGCATCATTTCCATATGATGAATGGTCTTTAACTGTATCTCCCGATCCCTCATCAAAAGACAGGTGAAGTACTAACGATTTGTCAGCTGCACACGTCGTCAACGTGATAAACACAAAACAAATAATTGTCAAAAAAGACATTGTTAATCGCATGATTACCCTCTTGTTATTATCTTTATGTTAAGTAAGCTTAACTATGGGCTTTGGTTTGGCATAATTTTAATGCCTGTATGCCTTCATTATAGCATGTCGCAGTATGTGCTGCAATAGCTATTCTTTTCCTCTTTTCTCGACTAAAAATCACAACATCAAACCCAATATATGAGGAGAGCTTTTTATTGTTACGTTTGTTGTTGGCAGTAGTCTTTAAGCGTGCTTTCCAAACGGATGTTAGCTGGCACATACCCTAAGATTAAACCGTCAATAGCTTTACTTCGATCCGCAATAACACCTGTTGACTCTTCTGCAGTAATTCCTTTCGAAAGTAACAAGTAGAAAATGTCTTTTTTCAGTCCTTGCGTAGTAAAGAAATTACCTTGTCCTTTGGCGATAACTATATCTGCATCGAGCAGAGCGTTGGCAAATTCTGGGGTGCATTGATTCAAATTTGTACCGATAGTTACAGATCCAGAGGTGATAAAAGTGACCTGCCCGTATTGTTGTATTTGGTCACGCAGTTTCTGGAATGTTGGGGAACTTGCAATTTCATGAAGGTCTGCCAAAGTCGTGTCATTACTAGCGGGTTCTTTTTTTCCAACAACAACAACTTGGTGTCCTAATTCTGCCAACTGTTCAATAAACCACATATCAAAGACAGATTCACCGTCGTTGTCGATTAGCCAAACTAAGCGTTTGGGTGAGGCCTTAATTATATATTCCTGAAATTGCCTGAAACAATTTATCGAAAGCTCAGATGACAATGCAACTTGCAAAGAATCTTCAAAGTAGTTAGGGTTGTGATTCAGGTTATTAACAACTCTTGTGTTACTATAATCAATTAAGTTCCCCGCGATAACCAGTTTCAGTTTTTCAAGCCAATCTAAATCCTGATCTTGGAATTGCTGAATTAGTTGATATGCTGTCTGCCTAGCTGCTAGTTTTTCTGTACGGTACGGATCTTGTTTCCCCGTACTAAGCTTGACCATTTCAAAAATAGCTCCCCAAATCTCTTCTGCTGTAAACTGATCTGTGATGTATGTACCGTTAGATTGCTCCAAATTTAATAAATCTACGACTGTTTGGACAGTGACTTGACGAAGACCAACATTTCGGATAGATCGAGCAATTAACTCGTTTTCCGAGTGTGAACGAACATGGTCACGTAGTTTCTTCCAGTCAGGCAAGTGTTTCTTTTCACCAAAATCAAAAATACCGGGTTTATAATCGGAGTCAACTAAGAGGTCAAACCACCAATTCTTGGGTTTAATGGGTATCCCAAGTACTCGTTCTTTAAGTGAAATGTTTGGAGGTATAACCGTTCCAAAGGCCTGAATTGAACTCAAATCGACGTTATGGCCAACTTTTACACAATTAAACTTGCTGTCTTCAATTTGACTTTGTACTGCCAGCCCCAGAATTGGTTTTGTAATTGATTTCCCCATGGGATTAGCCTCGAAAATTGTATCATCTGCTGTAACATTTTTCAGTCCAACAAAGTCTCCAACGGTACAATTTCCTGTTAATACAACATTATCCAAACGACAATAATCACCAATAACTACCTTTTGATCTAGATGTATTTTTCCGCTCAAATGGCAACCGCGACCAATCTGTATTGTGTCGTCCTCCAATGTAATTTGTGCTGAAGGGTCTATACGAACTCCTTGTTGGGCCAATTTTTGTCGATTTGTTTCGTAAATCATATTTTCCCCTGTAAGTACGTTCGACCAGCGATTTACTCCTGAGACGACTTGATTACGATAAACATGAACATTTGTCGATAAACCATCTTCATAAAATAAGCGAATTAGATCGACATGATGATACTCAGTACCATTCTTATGAGGTTTTAGCTTGTCTATCCGTTCAATCATGGCTTGGCGGCGGATTATAGTTATCCCCGTATTCGTATAGGCTTTACCTTGTTTTAGGTTTTCCTGCATGTAAGATTGTTCAGCCTGAGTCATATCATACCATTCAGTAGTGCCGCAGAATTTCCCATCTGTGTCAAAAAAAATTCCACCTTTGTCTTCGACGACTTCTGGGATTTTGGCACATAATGTTATATCTGCTTGAGCAATAAAGTGCGATACCAATGTTTGTACAAACATTGCTTGGTTCAGAAATGGTTCGTCACCAAATGTGACACCAATAAATTCAGACGTAGAGTTCTTAATTTCAGTTAGCGCAGCACGTAAGGCACCTCCAGTACCATTGGGATCTGGTTGGATACACATGATTCTATTAATTCCTAGCCAGAGATCAATTTCTGTTTGGCTAAGCTGATTGAGTCGTGTTGCCATCTGTGGATTGATAACGACTATATGTGATTGTGTTCCAGGTAAATGTTGACGAGACAATTGAAGGGTATTTGATGCTCCAATCCATATATCAAGATTTTTGTTCAGCTGTGATGACGGGTCAATACGTGTGCCTATTCCAGCTGCAAGTACTACCCATTGCAAGTCGATCATGCGTTGTAAATCTGCAGTTGGTAAATGCTTGAGTGTACTAAGAAATTCTGTAATCTGCCTTTCAGCTTTATTCGTGTCAGGAATACCAATGGACGCAGATAAATCACAACCAAGAATTTCCTCAACAAATGCACGTAGATCTTGCATAAATCCTACTATATGAATGTAACGGAGAAGTACAAATCTAGCTCATTATGACACATTCTCGTGAATCATTCAAGGACTCAGAATAGCTTGCAATGATAAGGTTTTTTTCATATACTTTCCGAAACCTAGACTAATATTTCGCTGGGAGCATAGATGTTAACCAACAGCCAAATCCAAGAATTTCGAGAAAAAGGCTTCTTGCTCGGTAAAAAGATATTAACTAATAGAGAAATTGACGAATTGAGATCAGAACTTGATCGGGTGATAGCTGACGAAAGCGATGAATCAAAGCAACAACCTGTGCAAATTGCCAACTTATCAGCAAAACAAGAGGAACCAGTATGGCAAATAATTAACATTTGGGAGGCCAGCCACGCATACTATCAATTGATCAAGAATGAAACGATTGTGGAGGAAATTGCCCAATTGATGGATGCAAAGGAACTACGGGTATGGCATGATCAAATCCAATATAAACCTTCTGAAGTTGGTGGGATAAACATGTGGCATCAAGACTCACCATATTGGCCAATTCTATCTCCTAAAACAACCCAGATGTCGGCTTGGGTTGCATTAGACGATGCCAACGAAGAGAATGGTTGTATGAGTATGGTTGAAGGGTCGCACATTTGGGGAAATCAAATTGATTTCATTCATACTTTTGGCAGTTTTGAAAACACGCCGGAGAAGTTTAAAGGAAACGACGTTAAAATTTCATTATGTCCTGTTCCCAAGGGACATGTACATTATCATCATGCATTAACATGGCATGGATCCCATGCTAACAGTAGCAATCAAAAGCGTCGCGCTATAGCTGTCCATTATATGACGGAAGAAACATTTTATGATGGAACTCGTGATCATGTCATGAAGAAATTTGTTGAAAATGTTGCCCATAACGAAAAATTAACCGGTAAAAGTTTTCCACTTGCTTGGTCCAAGTAACTTGTGTTTTCAGGACGCAGATTTTGGCACACAGATTATTGGCTGTCGTGTTAAGGTTTTTAATCAGGTTAATTCAACGAATGACGTTGCCATCCATCTAGGAAAAGAATTGACACCTGATGGAACTCTTGTTATAGCTGAAGATCAAACAGGCGGGCGAGGGAGACATTCTAGGACATGGTATTCTCCACCAAGGTTAAACATCTTAGCTACAGTGATTTTGAGGCATCGGTTGCTGAAAAGTCAAATTGGGTTACCTTGTTTAATTGGCGCTGTGGCAATTGCAGATGCAGTTCGTGAATGTACCGGGCTATCTGCAGCAGTTAAATGGCCCAATGATGTCATTGTGAACAGAAAGAAAATTGCAGGTTTATTAGCCGAATTGGAATATGATCGGAACCAACAGCCTTTTCTGGCCCTTGGTTTTGGTGTTAATGTAGGTATTGAAAGCTTTCCAATAGGTCTTCGGCAAATAGCGACCTCTTTACGGATTGAAAGTGGGAAGATATGGTGTAGGGCTATGTTATTAGGAGCGATTCTGCGAAGGATTGAGAGAGACTACATTAATTTGAAAAATAATCATACAAAGCCTCTTATTAAAAGAGCCAATCAACTGTGTAGCATTCTTGGTCAAGAAGTTAAAATACGAACGGCAGAGAGAACTTTTGGTGGACTGGCGGAGAGGATCGATGTGGACGGAGGTTTGTTGCTCAGTCAAGAATCAGGTGTCAACCGAAAATTTCTGATTGGAGAAGTGGTTAAAACAAACTGATGAAAATACAGTCCCATCTATTATTTGTAATTTTTACTGTTTTGGTGATTTGTGTTGGTTGTAGCACCTCTGAAACGAATTTTATCTCCGAGGGGAATTTAGTTAGTGAGAATGATACCAATATTGATATAGTTGGGACTTGGAAGCTTGTCGATTACGAACCCAATGATTTCGAAAAATTACCAGAGATGATTTTAGTTGCTAAAATAGATTACAGTTGGTCAGTAACTACCACAATTCAGTCCATTGCTTTTGGTGAATTAGTTGTACGTGCAAAAGGAAATTACCAAGTTAATGGTAATAGAGTCACAGGGGAGACACTTGAAGCTTCAGTGAGTACAGGCAAGCTCGAAACGGAAATTCCAACTATGGGTACAGAGGTCTTTCGTGGGGAATCAGTTGTACAGGTACAAGGCAACCACTTAATTATTGTTTATAATGATGGTAGCATTGCAAGATATAAAAAAGCTGGGTGAAATACTGCCTCACCCAGCTCTAGATATTGAAAATTAGACTATATCTGCTTTTACTTTTTAGTATTTCATAGCAGGTGGTTGCATTTCGCGAATACCACGATGATGGAAATAAGGGAATTCAAACATCGCTACTTGAAAGCGTCCTGCAGGTTGATCTGGCGGAGGCGCCTTTTCGATTTTGATTTTTTGGATTACGCTTTTCCCATTCTTTTTAACTTGCCGAAAAGCGACAAAGCCCTCCAGCGTACCTGGCTCATCATCTGTCATTCCACTAATGCCGTCTTCCATACGTGCTATTTGCTTTTCTAGCAGAATCTCTTTTGCCTTATTTAACCCATTTTTCATGGATAAGCCTCCAACTCGGCTCATCATTGTCATGCGTTCTCGTAAGTCATCAAAATTCATACCAGAATAGAAATTATCGTTGGAGTCCTCGATACTCCATTTTCGAACGTCGAAAAGAAGTTTGCTACTCCTATTGTTAATGATTTTTACGTAGAAAACGTCGGTTTTGTCTCCCTGGTGTAGTGCTTCCGATTGATAAAAGACTGAAGTTGAATTTCCTCGATTAAACTTTCGGTTCAAATCATGATCACGCCAGTAAGTGACATATAGCGTTATCCCATCCTTTATCATTGTATATCTAGGTTTTTGCAATTCATCCCGGTCAAGCGTGAGAATCGCCATTTTACTGCTGGCAGTATCACTCTCATACGTTTTCAGCGCGATTTCCATGACTTTATCGTGCTGCTCTGGAGTAAATTCGAAAGCTAGCGCGGCTTCTTCAGGAGTTGCGTTGGCCGCGACTTCGTTCCTCTCCATCAGAAAGACACAGTTGTTCTCGTCTACCTGTAATTCCTCTAATGCTTCAATAAATGCGGCTTCATCGATCTCGCCTGCTTCATTTATTGGAGGTGTTAATGCTACCATGCCTTTTGGCAAAACCCCCGGAACATCGAGTTTACCCGGAACATTGGGTTGAAGTGGTGGTAGATGTCGCAAGGAGGTTCCTCCACCACAACCTGCCACGAGCAGAATTAGTAAAAACAAGCTCACCACTGTAGGAATGCAATTGCAACTATAACGTATTCTCATCTTACCCCCCCATTAATTTAATTTGGTTTTTCCAGTATAGCACAAGCATTATGCTTTTTCAAACGTAAAAAATTAAGTCAATTCCTTATTATTCATAGTTGATTTTTCTAAATCATCGACTGCCTTACAGTGTCGAAAATATATATTCCTTGATGTTTCTTCGTAACCTTTCCATGCATAAGGATCTATCCCTGAAACAGGGATAACACTGCGCCGGTCAGCATTAGCAGGTCTCTCATCGTCTTTGATACTCCAAGGCAAAAGTGACCATGCATTACAATAGTGGTTTACTAAGACTCTTCGGTACGTCTGCCCCCGATTTTTGCGTGATCGATGGAGCAAGTAGCCATTGAAAAAGACAACAGTTCCTGTTTTAACTTCAATTGGCACCTCAAGTGTTTCGTCAAAACCATAACTTTCCAAATCTGCCGAATCAAATTCGTCTGGATTGCCATGAGGTTTTTGCGAGTAAAGATAACCCATTTGGTGTGATCCAGGAATCACCCATAGACAACCGTTTTCAACCGTAGCGTCATCCATGGCAATCCAACCTCCTATTAAGGATCTATCGCGTGTTGGGATATATATCTCGTCTTGATGCCATGATTGACCTTGAAACCCAGATGGTTTTACAAACAGCATTGACTGCATACATTTAACGCTACCATCCCAAAACGGAATGTGCGCAGCCGTAATTTGACTTAAAACACCACAAAGTTCAGGGTGTTTTACATATTTTTCCATGATTGGGCTGATAAAATGGGGTTGGTGTATACATAAGATGTTTGCTAAAATTTGATCGTCGCTTAGGTTTTCCGAAGTTGGTTGAACTGCTTCACACGGATATCCGCCACGAGCAATACGGACAGTATCTTCACGCAACTCTTCGATTTCGTCCGACTCAATTAAGTCTGGTACCGCAATATATCCGTGATCAATAAAAAACTGAACTTGATTTTCTGAGAGTCTTTTGGGAACATTGATTCTGTTCTTATGTGATATTTCTGTCATGTTTTTGGATTCCTAAGGTAGCCCTCTACAAGAGTTTGTTTTTGGATAGGAGCTCCTTTAATTTAAGTTTGTGACTTGTTTGCAATGGTAGAAGTGGACTTGTAGTTTTATCACTACAGATGCCAATTAACTCCATGCACGCTTTGAGACAACTGATTTGCGCTCCATAGGAGTAAAGTTTCCCTAGATCCAAGAGTTCCTTGTTAATACGGTCTACCTCTGCAATCTGATGATTTTGGGCTGCATGATATAGATCAACTGCTCGTTTTGGATCAACATTTGATATTGAAATGATCGCCCCATCTGCACCAAATGTGATGGCTGCTCCCGCCATTGTGTAAGAACCAAGCAGAATCGAGAAATTTTGATGGTGTCCCAAGTACGCATGGAGTTTCATAAAAGTAGTCCAGTCTCCAGTGCTGTCTTTGATGGCAACAATGTTCTCATATTCATCTGCTAGGTCTCGGACTGTTTCTGGTTGAATTGAGGTTTTAACTAACACAGGAATGTTATAAATACAGACGGGTAAATCGCTATTTTGAGCAACTGTTCCATAGAAGGTTTTAATGTCATCTGCACTAGTTGATGGGTAATAGTATGGAGGTGTTGCTGCAACTGCCGAAATATTGAATTTTTGTGCAGTATATATGTTTTCAATAACCTGCTTTGTGCTTGCTCCCATGACTCCACAGATAATTGGAATCCGTCCGTCGACGGCATCAACTGCGATTTCCATTGCTTTACGACGCTGGTCTGCTGTCAGTGCAACAGATTCTCCTGAACTGCCTAGCAAAAACAGACCATGAATTCCAAAATCAATTAAGCGATTGAGGTGGGTGATAAAACTGGCTTCATCGACATGCTCATTTTCGTCAAGAGGCGTTATTGTTGGTGTGAAGATACCTTGAAATTTCATCGTTAGTTCCTGACCGATTCTGCACACTCATAAATTTGGCTTGCAGTTTCTTCTTTAGGCTAAAATGAGTTAAGTAACTTTACTTTTCTGCTATAGCCTACCGATTATAGCAAAATCGGCTTTGTTATGTCAATCAACTAGGTTTTCTAATTCTTTAAGCACAAGTTAGGAAGCTTTCAACCAAAACTCTTAGAAATCCACATAAAGCTCTGCTGATTTTTTCCTGTGTTGGAATTATACCCTTTAGGTTCTTCTTTACCTTCTTGGAAGTTTGATTTGACTAAACCTGATATTACTCTGGAGAAGATGAAACCAAGTTCTGATATTGTTTTGTTAGGCTTAGGACAATCCCTATCCACAGAAAGGACATCACAATTGCGGTTGCAGGATACATAACTAGTGGTACTACAAAAAACGTACCAATCAATGCATTTATACCTGCGGTTAATCCTTCACCATTTCGATAGATAAAAGAGTCGATAAATTGTTTTGCTCTATAACGAGCATCATACGACAGAGGCATGTAGAGAATCTCTTTTGACGCTCGGAAGATTGAGTAATCAAATGATTTAAAAAGTAGGAGTGAGAGAGCGGATGTACTTAATGAAGGAGATAAAACTGATATTAAACTCACACCAAGATGAATTATTGGAATAAACAATTTTATTAATCGGATTCGGAGTAATGGGAACATCAGTGGAGCAATAACAAAGTTCAACAAGAAGGCGGTTATGTTTACATACTTCCAGAAACCATAAAGATATTCTGATCGCAGATCTTTGTCGCTAAATTGTTCAGCTATAAGAACGTCGAAACGCAATTCTAGTGCTGTTGACAAAATCTGAGTAACAAAGATGAGAAGTCCAAGGAAAAGGAGATAACGTGATTTTAAAAAGAGCTTAATACCTGCATGTCCCTGTTGACCTCCGATCTCTTTCTCACTTGGTTGAGGTTCCCCTCCAACCCGGTAAGCGATTAATGAAAAAACTGCGGCGACGATTAGCGAAACCACAGTAAAAATGAGCATTCCTTCCGTTCCCAATCTAGTTACCAGCTTTTCTCCAGCCCAAGTGCCTGCAGTTGCACCGATAGCTGAAATGCCAAGGAAGAAGCCATTAAATCGGCGTGCAAAATCAAGCTTCAATACACTATTAACAAATGACCAGTACTGTTCAATCAAAATGACAATGTAGGATTTTCTAAAGAGAAACAAAATTACGCATGCAGTCTTGCTTCCACCTAATATAAAAAAATAACAAAGTAAAATGAGAATCGCTGAAAAAACAGTTGAGGTTAGTAACGATATATTTGCCCCAAACTTAGAAAGTAGTCGCCCGTACATGTATATCAGTAGCAATACTGTGAATGGTACTCCTGCCATTGCAACTGACATCGTCATCAAAGTGTTTTGACGACCAAAAGCCTCAATCAAAATGGATTTTGAGGCAGACCGGATACACTCATAACCGAACAGGAGGCAAAACGCAGCTAAAGCTATTGCAAATGCGGAAAGGATAGTTTGGCGTTGAAAAGAGGCTTGGTTCATCTAATAACCACGACAGAACCACTAATCAATTCATCGTCAGCTCTGATTTGATAGATATACAAACCACTTTCTACTAGCTGACCACTTTCGTCTTTCCCATTCCAAGTATTCCAACCGTTGCTCAGAGTTCGTATCTTTTGCCCTGTTAGGTTGAAAATATCGATAGTGAAATTTTGGTAGACGTCTCGTGTTTGAACATGGAAAGTGGTAGGATTATTTACGGGAGCGAAAGGGTTTGGGGTTGCCCATCCAGCTGAAATTTTTCGTTTGAGTTCCGGTTCAACACCAATCCAAAAATCACCAGTTCGGTTTACTCTAAAACTTACCTGCCCACCATAGTCTGATGTGCCGATAGCATGACGCATAACCTTATCATTGTAAAAAACAACTTGCTTTTCACCGTTGATCCGTTTACTAGGAAATTGTAGTGTGATCAGTTTGGAAAAAGTGAATTTCTTGAATGGAGTCTTATCTTTATTAAGTGCAACCAGCCGAAACCCATTATGATCGTTTAACTTTTCGAGATTAAGATATAGATCTTCATTTATAGCATTAGGAGGAATTGTAACAATTGCACCTTGCGCTAGGATACGGCTTTGATTAATCTTTATATTAGAACGGATTAACGTTTCAATCAGGACCTTTTTTTTCCCAATTATTGAGTCTCCTACGTTGCCAGCTCGGTCGGTTCCTTTAAAACGGAACTCACCTACGCCATCACCTGTTTCAATTGTGACAGTAAAACTACTTGTCCACTGATCTCCATTTTCCGTTAGCACGAGGGGAATAGGTTGTTTCCCTCTTGGGACAAAGAGTAGCTGGGGGGATTCAAGCAATTTTTCAGATGTTTCTAAGGTTACTTGAACCTCACCAGGATTTACCTGTGCATTATCTATTTCAATTGGATGAAATCGAACGAGTTTGGGCTGTTGAACCACAATAGTAGTTGCCTGAATCGAAAGTTGTGCTGAAGGTGGTTGAGTATCAATCATGAAACGATGATGGACAACTTTACTGTGATTACCTGCGCGGTCAACACTCATCAAGTGAAAATATGTAATGCCATCTGCTAGTTTTTTCGTTGTTTGCAGGTTATTGCCATTTTGGATCAGCACTGTCGGAATAGTACCTGGACTACTGTCCCACTCACCATAGTATTTGTTGATACCAGAAAAATCCGTATCCATTGACCACTTTACAGTGGCGATAGTGTTGGATACCCAAATGTCTTGTTTAGGGTGAGTTGGACTATTTAAATTTAACACAGGTGAATTTGTATCTACAAAGAGTTTGACGATATTTGAGAAACTTACATTACCTGCAATATCTCGAACACGAATCTGCAATTCAGAACCGTTTGATTGGTTAACTGCGGGGATTTCGTCTGTATCATGCCAATTTTCCAACCCTTCGTTTTGAAACGGTTGCCAGTTGAAATTACCATATCGGTAAGCAAAAGCATCGTCATCAATTCCCGACATTTCCTCAATTAATTGTCCTTGAAAGTTTTTCACTGGTTGAGATATCCAATTTTCACCAATTGGTTCTACGATAGTGACAACTGGTGAAATTGAATCAATACGGGTCTCGTGGTGCGAAGTGCCTCCCCAAACTCCTGTTTCACTCTGGCATCGCACATGAAAGAACCAGATGCCATCTGGCAAATCAGCATGATACACCGCATCAAAACTATCTATTTCTGTATCGGGTATGGTATTTGAACTTTGATCCATAACAAAACTATAACCGGCAATTCCACTTAGATTCTGTTGGATATTCCATCGGATATCAACAGATGATGATGCACGCCATTTCTGATTGGGGTGTGTGCTTGACAGCAAGATTGGCCGTTTGGGTGCTGCTGAGTCTATTTGTATTTTGAAATGCTCTGGCTCACATTGATTGCCAGCGTTATCGATCACCATCAGATGAAAAAACCATACACCGCTTGATAGGTTGATCACCGCTAAATTATTATCAATAAGATGATCATCAATTAGTTTGTCAGGGATGGTGTTTGATAGATTGTCCCATTCGCCGTAGGTTTGTGAAATACCTGATAGGTCTTCTCCTAGTGTCCAACTGAATTGTGGTTTAGTATTGCCATACCATTTTTCACTGTCTGAGTGTGTTGGGCTTAAGATAACTGGTTTGCTGATCTTGGTATCAATCCGAAGACGAAAGTGCGTTGTTTTGCCCGCAATGCCCGTTTGGCTAATTGCTTTTATATGAAAATACCAAATGCCATCGTCCAGGCTTCGTTTAATACTTGTAGATTCGTGCGGTTCTGGTTTGTTATCCGGAATTGTGTCAGGGGCATTATTTATTAAAAAACTGTATTGATGATTACCACTGGAAGATCGGCTTGGTTTCCAGCTCAGGTCAGCCGTTTTTTTGCTAGACCAACGACTTTGATCGTGCGATTTGGATTCGACAACTGGCGCACTAGGAATAGTACTATCGATTTTTACTTTGAAATGTCTAGTTTTACTAATATTACCTGCATTATCAATCACTCGAAAATGGAAGAAGGATATTCCATTAGTAAGATTAGATGTCTCAGATACAGGTTGTGTTGGTGTGGTATAAGGCAAATTATCCCAGTGACCGAGGTACTGGGAAATACCAGACAGATCTTCGTCAACTTCCCAAGATATTTTGGGTGAGATGTTGGCATACCATTTTTTTGTGTCAGCATGGGTACTAGAAACGACCTGAGGTGCAGAAATGTGGTTATCTACCTTGATAGAAATTGCAGATGGGGAGCCAATATTTTCCGCACGATCGATTGGTAGAATTTCAAAAATCCAAGTTCCATCAGCCAGATTGGGTAATGCCAATTGGGTTCCTTCCACGTTCATGTCAGGGAATTTTTGCTCTAGATATTTACGTTTGACAGAGTAATTGCTGATTTCTTGAGTGTTTTTGTGCTTCCAACCGAGGGAAAATCCTTGTTTGTTTTGCCATTTTGTTATATCTAATTTCTTCGTTGTCTCGAGTGGATGGTATATGGCCAAATCCTGTACTGGTTCAGGTTTAACAGTGTCTATGTGAAAAGGACCGAGATGCAATGTCTCAGCTGAAATTAGACCTGCTTTTTTCATTGACCGAATGTGAACAAAATAGTTCTCACCGTCTGCGAGCACTGGACTGGTATAGGTTGTTTGCTTATGCTGATACGACTGCTCATTTGGAATTGAACTAGGGAACTGATCCCAAAGGATCAAGTAGCCAGAAATCCTGCTTTGCTGATTTGGTTCTACGTTCCAAGATAAAGAGATTTGGTTTAGGCTCGACCACTCGTTGGTTTGATGTGAAGTACTGTGTAGCCCCGATGGTAGTTTTGGCAACTGTGTGTCAATCAGAAAAGGTCCTAGATGTACTGTATCAATACTCCAGTTTTCAGCGGCGTCTGTCGATCTAAGGTGGGCGTACCATTGTCCATCGGTTAACTGTGGTGTTACAAATTCGGTTACGGCATTTCCAACGTTAATTATCTCTGGTGGGGTTGAAATAGGTTGTTGATTCCATAGAATTGAGTAACCAAGCAAACCACTAGTTTCATCTTGGTTGTCGACCCAATCAATGGTAACTTTATTTAAAGCTGTCCAAACACCGATCTGATGACTTGAACTCTTTAAGCTTGAGGGTGGTGGTGGCGGCACCGCATCAATCAAGAATGGACCAAGATGTGATGTTGTTTTTAAATTATTGTTTTTGTCAATAGCATTAAGATGAAAATAATGGGAACTACCATCCTCAAGTGGGTTGCTTGTTAGGGTTCGCTGAAATTCGTCCAAAGTAATGTTATCCCACAAAGAGGTTTCGGATATTTGATCCCAGGCATGTAAAAACCCTCTCAAGCCTTTCGTAGTTGATGGCGGATGCCATTCCACTTCAATTGTGTTGTCATTTGACCAAATACCAATTTCGTGCGAATGACTTTTGATTGCAAACTGACGTTGGACTCGAACAGTTTTCTGATCCATAAGCTGTTCATTGACATAAAGTAGAAAAATGTAGGTTTCGTCTTTTAAATCCCCATTTGGTTGCCATTTAGGGCCTCCAAACTTGTGGAGACTTCCTGGACTCTGAACACCCATTTTGAGTAGATCAATTTGAACTCCGTCTGTATCTCGGATTTCAATCTGAACTTCGCCTGATTTTGCCAAATTGTACGGAATGATTTGATCATCAGGGTTAAATGGTGCAGAAGGGTCAAATGCAAATTCTGTGTGAGTTGGAATATTACTTGAACGAACCTCGCTAGATCTGTTGTTTAAGTCAGCAATTTCTAGTTCAATTGCTTCAGCTACGCGTCGGCCATGGAGCCAGTCATCTACTTGATCTCGGTTTTCGAATGTTAATCCGGGCCACCAGAAAAACCAGATTCCATCGGCAGCGTCAACGGTGCGGTTTCCTAACAATTGCATATCCGGTGTCAGCGCTTCACGAATCTGCTGACGTATTTCCCAATGTGTTGGCTGACGATATCCAATTGGATCATAGGCTTGTAACACAAGGTGTACTTGTGGGTACGGTAGGTCGTACAAATCTCGATCGGGCCAAATGATACTTCGAAATTGATTCAGACACCAAGCTAAATCGCGATACTTTGGATAATGAACTGGTTGTTCATAACGTGTCATCCAGATATAACTACTTGAGCTAATCATTACTACATCCGCTGGTCGGCAGAACCGTCTGAGTTTCGGAATGGTATAATAGGCTCCATCAAACGAAACATCAACATAACGGTCATGGCGAGTATAGTCACCAGATAATTCGGCTTGATTGATAATTTTGACCATGGTTTCGAATTCGTCTGGATCATAATTGTGCTTTGATCCCATTGGTTCTTCGACTAGGTACCATCCTCCAATTACACCTGCTTGCGGACCACTTTTCTCCCATTCACAGAGGTCCTGAATAAAACGTGTTAACCAAGCATCTCCTCTTCTTCTGTACTGAGGGAACAGGTCACCAACAATGGCTCGTAAACGGACTTCCCCATTTACATTTCCTTGTTCATATACTTCTTGGAGGAAATTTTTCCACCATTCAGTTGCAGCATTCGGATCGGAGGAGATATCTTTTGGCCAATAGTGTTGAACCAGATTACATGCTTCGTATGGATAATGCCCTCCATCCCAATCGGTAGGTACACCTTGCCAAGCCTCACGTAAATCAGGTGTTGCCAGACTCAAATTGTTAGCATCATTACTAGCATAAACATTGAACATACCAATTGGTATAGGTTGTTTCCTGATTTCTTGGGCGCTGAGATTTGATATTGCGATAAAGAGAATAAATGTAATAAGATAGAAGGGGGGTCGCACTAAAGAGTTCCACTGTATATTTTGCTCTCATTATACCACATCAGATAAGATATCGGTGCCTCCATTTAATCTTGTTTTACTTCCCCTTTTGAATCTAAATTTTGAATCTAAATTGTTTTTTTGATGTATGAAAGGAATTGGAATATGCGAGCGCATTTGCCTCCTCTGCTTGAATTCCTTGATGGAACTCATGTTGAGAATGTAGATGATTGGGAACGTCGCAGATCACAGATTCGCTGTCTTATGTGTCAATATTTTATTGGCGATTTTCCAGACGTCGTGCCGACAATCGTTGATGTTCAAACATTGGAGGAAATGCCGAAGCCTGATGGCTCAATCCGAAAACGGATTCAACTAGTTTTTAATACACCTAATCAGGTGTCAATGGATATCTCAGTGTGGATACCTTCTGGGCCTCTACCTGCACCGATTTTGTTAACTCAGCCTCGAGATTACCAAATCCCATGGGCGGAAGAAGCGCTTTCGAGGGGCTATCTCGTCTGTTTGTATCCGGGGGTGGATAGTTACCACCAAGAAGCCGAGTATCCTCGGTACGAGAGTGTTTGGAGAGATTTTAGCGCTGAGTATCCAGATGCTAATTGGACAGAGATTTCAACCAAAGCATGGTTAGCTAGTCGATCACTCGATTATTTGCTTGATCCCAAATATGATTATAATCTCATGGCCAATAAAATTGGGATTATTGGATTCTCACGTTACGGCAAACAATCAATGATTGCTGCAGCATTTGATGACCGAATTAAAGCTGTTATTGCTCGCAGCCCAGGTTCACCTGCGTCATGTCCTTACCGTTTTACTTCACGGAACACTTTTGCAGAGACTCCTGAGGATTTTCCTGGTGAATGGTTTCTCCCAAGTTTAAGATCTTATGTAGGATATGAACATAAACTTCCAATCGACTCCCATGGGTGGTACGCATTAATTGCGCCTAGGCCATGTTTAATCCATACTGCTTACAACGACGGTTGTGAACCCACATATGCCGTGGAGAAAGGATACTTGGAAGGTCAAAAAGTATATACGTTTTTAGGTCATCCTCGAAATTTATATCTCAGTTATCGTTCTGGAGGACATACACCCATTACCGACGGACATGTTGCAGAGAATATGGATTGGTTTGATCTGATGTTTGATCGAATTAATTCAGAACAAACTCCTTTTGAACGCGTATTGATCCATGATTTTAATTGGTGTGCATGGAAGTCTCAGCTTAGTGACAAAGATTTACTAGTTCCAGATGAAGGTCTGCGGGAAAAAATCCTATGGTCATTGGGGGAAAAACCAAATAAAATCGAGTCAAATGATATGTTAGCCTCGTTTCTCGATCCAGCTGAATCTGAGTTGATGACGCATGATAGATGGAAAATCGAACACACAACCCGTTTGCCTGTTAATTTTGGTTATGATGTTCGGGGGAACCTTTATTATAATCCGAATTCAGAAGATGCTGTTCCCGCTATCATTTGGCTTCATCCTTTTTCATATCAGTCTGGTTATAATGAAGGGTATGGAGTGCAAGAAACAACTGTTTATTTCCGTCTTGCACAGCAAGGGTATGCAGTACTTGCTTTTGATCAACTTGGTTTTGGTCTTCGTCTCCTTGAGGGGAGCGAATTTTACACTTCATATCCAAAGTGGTCTAGACTTGGTCGGATGATTTGTGACGTTCAACATGCGGTCGATTTTCTGGTAGATGGTGTGGGGAAGGCTAAGAACAAAATGCCGAAAATTGATATTAATCACATTTACCTTCTCGGTTATTCTTTGGGTGGTATGGTTGGATTATATGCCTCTGCTTTAGATGACCGAATCAGTGGCGTTGCCTCATTTTGTGGGTTTACACCCCTTCGGACAGATACAGATACCAGCCCAACTGGTGGAATTCGTCGGGTTTGGGAGCATCATGCATTGCAACCTTTACTTGGTATTTTTCATGATGATCAAGGAAAAATACCATATGATTTTGATGATCTGTTGCATCTAGTCTCACCGCGTCCATGTTTGATTGTTTCTCCTCAACATGATCAGGAAGCTAACTTTGGTGATATTCTGGATTGTGTGGAATCAGTTCGACGCGAACAAATCGGTTCGCCCGATTTTCTTACACATTTGACACCTGTTGATGTTAATCGTTTTCAAGCTGATCAGCAAAAGATGTTTCTTGACTGGCTGAAAGTTTTAGTGTAAACATCATGAGTTGATTATGTTCTCTATGTTTGTTCAATTTTGATAGGATTTTGGATGAATTCACTTTATAGGTTAAGGTGAGGTTACAAATTGGCGACAAAACAATTAGAAGTTGATGTCATCCCTTTGACACAAAGCTTTATTTTTAAAGCTAATATAGGTCAAGATATCATTAGTTCTATTAACCAGTATCTTGATGAAATTCTTGCAGATGAAAATGCGAAAAGTCACGCACATAAGTTAGTGGGCCAAATTGCCAAAGGTAAACAACTGGAAATTTCTCTGCAAGAAGATAGAATTCTACCTCTAATCAATATTATTCAAAGTCTAGGCCTAAATTACTATGATTATTTTTATAAAAGAACAGAGGATACTAGCCAACCTAAAAAGACGGCCCATGTTTATGCTATGTGGTCTGTCCATAGTTATGCAGGGGATTACAATCCGCTCCACGATCATGGCACTCAGACTCTGCAGGGACTTTCTGGCAGTGTGTACACTAAAATCCCACCGGTAATTCAAGAGAGTTCCGGAAATTTGGATTTAAGTAATGCCTCTGGAAATCAAAACGGTTATTTGCAATTTGTCTATGGTGATTCTCCGGTGATTGGCCCCTCAATGTTCAAGATCCCACAAAATATGGCAGTTAAACCGGTCGTTGGTGATTTGTATTTATGGCCGAGTTGGTTGGAACATATGGTTTATCCGTTTGATGGAGAGGGAGAGCGAAGATCGATAGCGTTCAATGTAAGTTTCCACAAACTTGAGAACTCGAGTCGGTCAAATGATGCCTCGGTTCATAAAACCTGATCTTCAATTTCTTCCTCCAAGAGTTTTTCTGAACGATTTAGGCAACTATTTTATCTGTTGATCACGTGATTACAGAGCTTATCCATAGTCTTTGTTCGTTGTGCAGGTAATACTAACTAAGAATTGAGACGAGGAATTCAGCTCGTTTCAGGGGAGAGTTTTGCAGGTTTTTGGGAAGGTTCGTCGTTTCATGATGCCAGCACTGCCAATCAAGTGGAATCGGTCAGGCAAATGCTCGTGGGTACATACAGGTTGTATAAGTCCTTTTTTATTGTAAGTTTTTGAGAAGGAGTGTTCGGATTGAGCTTATAGTATAAACCCAGTTGCAAATTTACAATGTTTCAGTGTGACCGAGACCACCTCGTTTTCCCATCTTCAATTAGTGGATTTCCTTGGCTATATATACCTTTCGTTTCATCTTGATGAAGAAAAAGTGTGGGAGTAAACGCGATAAAATAACCTCTTCGTGGACGAAGTGTTGTATTCGCACCACTTTTGTGAAGGAGTCGACTGGAAAAAGCAACGAGAGTTCCAGCAGGAACTTCTATGAGATCTCCAGGGTCTTCGCCATTATATCCGACCATTGCATTGACTTCGTCACTCCAGGTGTGTTTCAACAATTTACGTGCTGGAGTGTATCGCGGAAATGGTAGGATAGATATTGTACCATTGTCTTCACTCATATCGTCCAGTGCGATCCAACAGGTTAGATAAGGCTCGTGTGGAGCGGCACCGCCATTGTATACTGAGTATCCACTGTCTTGGTGCCAAGCGAAACTTGTTACTTTGTTCATCATTTTTACTACGAATTGTTCATTGTGGAGATATGCAGTTTCACCAATCGTTGCACGGCATAATGCTTCAGTTTTCTCACTGAATATGATGTCAGCTAGTTTCGGATTTTGAATCCTTGCATTGTTTATAAAGTACTTTCGGTCAAGTACATTGATCCCCTGTTCTGAAATTCCTTTGCTTCGCATCTCTGCAACAATGTTCTTGACCTCACGGTCGCAGGCGCGCCTGACAATTTCTAGTTCTGTTTTGTCAAGAAACTCTTGTACGATCATGAATCCTTGTTTCGTAAATGAACGTCGTTGTGTTTCGTTAAAGACCATGGCTCCTTTCGGGTTCTAATAGATTGTTTTCACTCTCGATCATCACGTGTTACCAATTTGCTTGTTGGAACTGATCTTCTTCGTTTTAGAAAATTAGAACTTCCGAGTAACTGCAAAATTAATTGATGATCAAACCCTTTGATTGGGCTATTTTGCTTATTTTTTGCCAAGTCGAATTCTCAATAGGGATACCATTTTCTGTTCGTTCACTAAAAATTTTTTCTTCTGGCTCACCTGGTAACAGAATCTGGTCGACCCCATCCTGCTTTTTGCTCGATTTGACCCACGTTTTTAGTGATTGTAGTTGATCCTGATAAAAATCTTGACCACAGAATGCCTTTGGTTCAATGAATATAGCAAACCAACCGTTTGCTACTCTAGTAATTCCTGGTTTACTACATCCCGCTCCCGAGATAGCTCCAGCTAATACTTCCGCAAACAAGGATAGAGCAAAGCCTTTGTGTCCTGCAATAGGTAATAAGGCACCTGGTGGATCATCATAAAACTTCTGTGGACTCGTTGTTGGTGATCCATTGCCATCGATTATAGCGTTTTCCGGTATTGTCTCATTTCGCTCTTTAGCTACTTTAATTTTTCCTTCTGCTATGGTACAGGTTGAAATATCCATAATCATTGAATTACCGTCAATTGGAGCTCCAGCACTTAACGGATTAGCTGACAACCGTCTTTCCTTGCCGCCATAAGGAGCTACTAAAATTCCACCACCATGGGTGTTAGTTAAGGAGAAGCAAACAATTCCAGCCTCCGCTGCTATTTCTACAAACTCACCTATTCGACCCAAATGCCCTGAACGACGAATCGTTAGGATACAAGCACCTTCTTGTTGGCATTTATAGATAGCTTTTTCCGTGGCTTGACGACCAATCAACTGACCGAATCCAAAATGCCCATCGGCAATAAGGATTGTGTTCTTTTCTTCAATTACCTCTAGAGTTGCGTTAGCATCTACCAATCCTTTTTCTAACCAATCAATGTATTCAACAACACGAATTATTCCATGAGAATCGTGTCCTTTTAAATTGGATAAAACCAATGATGTTGCAACTACCTCTGCTGTCTGGTTAGGCACATTATAGGCTTGGAAGATTCGGCTCACATGTTCGGTCAAGGCCTCAGCACTTATGGTTGGCATATTTATTCCTCTACTCTAGCAATAGCCCTAACCGGCGAGCCATCCCGTCCTGTGAGTTTCAAAGGGAGCGCGATCAATTGAAAGCTAGTGTCGGGTAATTGATCCAAATGTACTAAATTCTCTAAAATTAAGATTTGGTGGCCCAATAAAATTTGGTGAGCAAAGTGTGGGTATTTGTCAACTGAAGGAGTATCAATACCAACGAGTTTAACTTCGCAAGAAAGAAGCAATTCAGCTGCGTCCTCTGTTAAGACCGGGAAATCAGTAAAGTACCTTCGGGTCTTCCATTGTTTTTCCCACCCAGTTTCAATTAGGATGTTTTGTTGTTGATTAATCAGTGTTTGATATGGAAACAGGTCTTCTGAACCTATCTTTTTTTGCTGATAACGATTGGTTAAATCAAGACGAATAGCAGGGCCGATGCAAGATTCCAATGGTATTTGATCAATCGTTGGCTGATCGTTAAAGAAGTGAAAAGGGGCGTCCATATGTGTTCCGGTATGAACACTAAAGCGGATGGTACTAGCGTTCAAGTATCCTCCTCCCTCAGACGCGTGCTCCCCTTTACTTTGTGTTATAAAAATTTCAACTTCATTATCCCCAGGGAATGGGGGGGTATCAGTGTCTAAGTTCCGGCTTAAGTCAATTGTTCTCAATTTTCAATGGACTCCCTAAGCAAATTTTTTTTGCTTTTTGTGATGACAATTTCATGAATCTCATTTAATAGTTTATCTTTCGGTTAAGAGAGGGTTAGGTGAAACTGGGATGCGATGTCCTTTTCCTGTGCGAAGTAACGATTATGAGCGTTTAACTGAAG
>PAQF01000012.1 GCA_002709695.1 Candidatus Poribacteria bacterium | reverse complement strand
ATGGTACCCGCCTCTACTCTGTTTCGCAGCTTTTGTTTTAGTTATCGAAGGAATACGTCTATAAGTAATCGATTCAAGCTGAACGTATGGACCGATTATCGCTTCTGCAAAATCTAGGATTTTCGGAACGGTGATTGCTTGAAGAGTATGGCTTGGCGCATGTTCAATCAAGTTTATCAAATTTGTTGGGGGGGTCTCTCCCTCATATGGAATACGATTAACAGTTTCTTCGAAGATTGCACGTGCCCTTTGCATCCATGTTTCATCAAATGTCTTCGGGAAAACAGTAAATCCCTGTGTTTTAAATTCATGGATATGTTTCTTTAGTGGGTTATTGGAATCATCCAATGTTTCCATCGTTTCCTTTCAATAAAATTGTTTTCTAGTCTTTCCCCTGTGGATTTGAATCCCAGAGAGAATAACCAAATTTCAGCCTGATAATTCTTGAATTAACCAAGGAATTGATCGTTGACCTAAAAACACATGTCCTCCGTCAAATTCATGTAGAGTAATCCGATCTTCAGCGTTAGCCGCGGAATAGATTTTTTGTGCGGTTTCGAAGGCCGGGTGTACTGGCCGACTCTTATCCTGATCTCCCCATTCTATGAAGATCGGTCGTGGAGCGATTAATCCCGCAATATCTGGTATGTCACAGAGTTCTCCTATACCTTTTGGGTGGTGACAAATGCAATGTCCAAACCAAGATGTTTGTGCAAAGGTAGTGAAGTATCCGCTTAGTATAGCAGCCTGAATACGGCAATCTAATGCTGCATGAACGATTCCAAGCCAACATCCTCCAGATAATCCGGCAACGCCGATCCGTGTTTCATCTACTTCAGGTAAGCCTTGAAGATAGTCAACACCACGAATTAGATCATAAACTCGGTAACCAGTCAAATCGTATCCTAACAAATTCAACCGGCGCCAAAGAAAATCACATCCACCAGAAGGATGAGCTCGTTCTCCCATCCCAGCATTATCAGGACACAACGTCACAATTCCTTTTTCTGCGAGTTCACGTCCATAAGGAATACCAAATTTCCCATCACCAAAAACTAGATCAGCTTTCCCTTCTGGAACGTGACCATGAATACACAGAACAGCTGGGCTTTTCTCTTTGATTTTATGTGGAACAAGCAAATAAGCGGGAACGGACGAATCTTGTCGGGAATAATAGACCACCTTGTGGAGGGTAAACTTCTCAAACTTTTCAGTCGAAACCACTTGGGCGTTCAGTTGACTAGGTTCTTCTGGAAAAGGACCTAGATATTCTTTCAAACTCGATGTGAATTGATTTTGCCATTCCTCAAAAGCTTGTCCATTAAAAGCGAAACGAGAGCTATGATTTGATAGATATCGATCGAGGGCCTTTGCTGACGAGAATGGCATTTCAGATGTCATATGTGATATTTACTCTTGTTTTTTCTAGCGCCCCATCCAACCGCCATCAACGAGAATAATGCTTCCATGAACATAATCGGAAGCTTTAGATGATAGATAAACGGCTATTCCTTTAAAGTCTTCGGGGGTTCCCCAACGTCCAGCTGGTATCCGCGCCAAAATTTGTTTGCTTCGTTCTGGGTCATTACGCAAGGCTTCTGTATTATCCGTTGTGATGTATCCTGGTGCAATTGCATTGACATTAACGCCTTTACTAGCCCATTCGTTAGCAAAGGCCATGGTTAGTTGGCCTACTGCACCTTTCGTAGCTGCATAGCCAGGAACAGTTATGCCTCCTTGAAAAGTTAAAAGGGAAGCAGTAAAAATGATTTTACCGTTTCTTCGTTCAACCATATATTTGCCAATTTCACGTGTGAGGATGAACTGTGCACTTTGATTAATATCAATGATCTTGTCCCAATATTCATCTGGGTGTTCAGCTGCTGGCTTCCTCAAAATTGCTCCTGCATTATTAACTAAAATATCGATGACAGGAAAATCAGCATTTACTTGATTAATAAAGGTATATAGTGCTTCACGATTAGAAAAATCACAAGTATAACTGTGGAAATTCTTGTTAAGAGCCTTAACTTCTTCCTCGACCTGGCTGCCATTAAGTTCCAAATTACGACTAACACCAATGATGTCGGCTCCCGCTTCTGCCAAACCAACGGCCATGGCTTTTCCAATTCCTCTCCTACATCCAGTAACTAACGCAATCTTGTTACTTAGTTGTAAATCATCAAGTATAGACATAATCTAACTAACTCCTATTTATTAGTCAGAACATTTGATTAATATTTTTAGGTTATTTGGGTTTGTGTCTAGCGAGTGAAAGGCATTCGAGAGTGCTTCCAGTGGTTGAACAGATGTGATTAGTTTCTCCAAAGGCAGTTTTTGGGAATCAGCGAGTACAATCGCTTCTTCATAATCTTCGGGCTCGTAAACTCGTACACCAAGCATCTGTATCTCTCGCCAGAAGAATTTGAATAAATTCACCGGCTGTGGTTCAGGAAAAATCGCTACTACAATAATACGTCCGCGAGTTCGGCATAACTCTGTCGAGACTTCTATTCCCGATTTTGATCCGGAAACTTCAAACACCGCATCGGCCCCTGCGCCATTCGTTATATCTAAAATATACTGTTCCAAATTGTCTTCTGCTGGATTAATTGCATTAATTCCCAAATCTTGTGCTAAGTCAAACCGAAACGGATTAACTTCAGCTAGCGTTACTTTCGCACCTTTCGATTTAGCAACCAAAGAAACCAGCATTCCGATAGGTCCACCACCGATAACGACAACTGTTTCGCCTGAACGAATTTGGCCAAGACGAACATCGTGGCAAGCAACTGCCAATGGTTCAATCAGTGCTGCAATTTCCATGTTGATACCTAAGGGTAGTTTATGAAGCACCTGTGCTGAAATATTCCAAGATGATTGAAACGCACCGGGCGAATCAATGCCGATAAAGTTCAGGTTCTGACAAATATGATGGTGTCCAGCTTTGCAAGCAGGGCAATGGTTACAGGAATCTAAGGGACGCACGACAACTGGATCTCCAATTTGCAATCCCTCAACACCTACGCCCATTTCTGCTACAGTCCCCGACATTTCGTGTCCAATAACTTGTGGTGGATGGATCCGTTCGGCCATATGTCCACGGTATATGTGAATATCCGTTCCGCAAATCCCGCAATATGAAACATCGATACGAACTTCATGGGCATTGGGTGACTGCGGTATACAATCGGTTATGAAAAAAGATTTATCGCCTTGGTAATATGCTGCTTTCAATTGTGTTTACCTTTACTTTATAAATTATATGCTAATATCTATGATCTTAGTCCCCATCAAATTTTTTAACTCTATAGCTAGGTTTTGTTCTCCTTCACCTGTGGTAAAGGGATTTGTGGGTTCCTTGGTTCCTCTTTGTTCATTAGCAGGAGTCTTGTTTTGACGGCAAAATGGTTGCCTCTTTTCGGGCTAACATAATTTTAATTGTCCTTGAAATATTAGTAAAAATACCTGATTTCTCATTTGATGTATTCTTTTGCCGTAAACAGGCCAACGAGAACAAGCCAACGAGTTTATTCTTATTTCCAATCCCTTCACATATTTTACCAAATTTTTCAAAAGTTCAGAACAAAATAATTTAACTAATGATATAATATGGAGTCGTAATCAATTCGCCCCAAAAGATATTTTTGGCAGTAATTGACTGCGAAATTACTATAGAGAGGCAACAATCGTGAGAATCTTCGTGCCAGGTAGGATTTGTCTGTTTGGTGAACATAGTGACTGGGCGGGTGGTTACCGTCGTGTCAATGCAGATTTAGAAAAAGGCTACACTATAATTACAGGTACAAACCAAGGCCTTCATGCTAATGTGACCCCACATCCAAATAAGCTAATTCTTCACACTACATTAAATGATGGGACTCGTTTGGACCCCTTTGAATTACCGATGGAAAGAGAAGCTCTTCGGATTGAAGCGGAGAATGGAGGCTTTTTTAGCTATGCTGCAGGTGTTGCTTATCAAATTCTGACACATTATCATGTCCATGGTCTTGAAATTGATAATTACATGACAGATTTGCCTACACAAAAAGGACTTTCGTCAAGTGCGGCTACGTGTGTTCTTGTTGCTCGTGCATTTAATCGTATGTATGATTTGAAGATGACTGTGCGAGGTGAAATGGAATTTGCCTATTTGGGGGAAATTACTACTCCTTCCCGTTGTGGCCGGATGGATCAAGGATGTGCCTATGGCACTCGCCCCGTAATGATGACCTTCGATGGTGATCAAATTGATGTTAATGAATTTAATGTGACCCAGGATCTTTTCTTTGTTATCGTTGATCTTGGCTCTAGTAAAGATACCAAAGAGATACTGCACCGATTAAATCACTGTTATCCTTTTGCCGAAAATGAATTGCAGAAGAACGTTCAGGAATACCTCGGTAATACTAGTGCCCGAATAACACGTCAGGCTCATGAAGCTCTCCACCAAGGAGATGCAGTACGTGTTGGACAACTGATGAAAGAAGCACAAACTGAATTTGATAAAAACTTACAACCTGCTTGTCCTTCACAACTGACAGCTCCTATTTTACACAAAACCCTAAACCATGCTTCCATTCAGCCGTACATTCTTGGAGGGAAAGGTGTTGGTTCCCAAGGTGATGGTTCTGCGCAGTTTATTGTCAAAAACGCCGTAGATCAAGAGAAGGTAATTGAAATCTTGGAACAGGATCTAGGAATGTCATGTCTGAAACTAGTCATTAAGGCAGAAAAGCGTGTTAGAAAAGTGGTTATCCCTGCGGCAGGCTTTGGAACCCGTTTGTTTCCAGCGTCTAAGGCAGTAAAAAAAGAGTTATTTCCAATTGTTGATCATGATGGCAGAGCTAAACCTGCCATCATGGTAATTATTGAGGAAGCAGTCAATTCTGGAATTGAAGAAATTTGTCTTATTGTCCAAAGTGGGGATCGCCAACTCTTTGAAGACTTTTTCAAAACGTCTCCTCCCATAGAGAATTTCAGCAAACTGTCCAAAGAAGATCAGGAGTATTGTCAATACTTGATGGATTTGGGAAATCGTATTTCATTTGTGGAACAGGAAACACAAGATGGCTTTGGACATGCTGTTTATTGTGCGCGTGAGTGGGTAGGAAATGAACCTTTCCTGTTGATGTTGGGAGATCATCTGTATGCTTCTGATAATCAATCTTCATGTGCAAAGCAACTTCTGGATGCCTACAAACGAACGGGCCACAGTGTGGTTGGCTTACAAGTCACACATGTAGATCACCTTCACATGTTCGGTTGTGTAACTGGGATTTGGCAAGATCCCGACTCAATTCTTTCAATTACCGAGTTCTACGAAAAACCCGATGCTTTATACGCTCAGCAACATTTACACGTAGATGGTATGGAAGATGAAAAGTATCTGACAGTGTTTGGGCAATATGTGCTGTCTCCGAAAATATTTGACTACCTTGGAGAGAATATTACTCACAACATCCGTCACAGAGGCGAGTTTCAACTAACTCCATGCCTCGATAAATTGCGGAGAGAGGATAATTTCTCGGGTTATCTCGTGAAAGGTAGGCGTTTTGATATTGGAGTACCGGAAGTTTATCGGCAGACGTTGATCGATTTTCGAAATGTCTAGGAAAAAGTCTAAACTTTTTAAAAACAAATGTGTAAGATAGATCTTCTAAATCTTTAATAAAACATGGATTTAGCGTGTATGTAAGCACTAAGATATTTTTTGAATATACCATTTAAAGGACAGAGAATATGCTAGCCCGGAAAAAAGTTTTAATTACTGGTACAATGGGAAACTTGGGGACAAAGATTCGGTATCATCTCGAAGAGCAAGGAGGTTATGATTTGGTCTTGATGAGCCGTAATCCAAAAGGTGATGCCGCAATTACACAAGCTGATCTCAGTGTTTATAAAGACGAATGGGCTGTCCATTTCGCTGATGTTGATGCTGTCGTTCACATGGCGGCAGACCCAAGCCCAGGGGCTACTTGGCAATCACTTGTTAAGCTAAATATGGATCTTTTGTTGAATACTTTTGAAGCTGCGACGGCTTATCGCGCTAAACGTTTTATTTTTGCTAGTTCAAACCATACTATGGGCGGATACAAGGACAAAGATGAAGTACTGAAACCTGACACAGCTCCTCATCCCGGTAATCCATATGGTGCAACAAAACTAATGGGAGAGCGAATCGGTAAAAGCTACGCGGAACGCCACGGTTTGTCATTTATTAGTTTGCGGATTGGTTGGACACAATCAGAAGAAAATCGTCCTGGTGATCACATGGGGGATTGGGGTAAAAAGATGTGGTTGAGTAATCAAGATTATTGCCAAGTTGTTGAGAAAGCAATTTTGGCCAAAAATGTGTCTTTTGCTGTCCTAAATGCTATGTCTAATAACTCGGGTATGAAATGGGATTTGAGTGAAACACAGCGTGTGCTTGACTATCAGCCAAAGGATGATGCCTATGCTTCTGAGTGGGAGTAGAACAAAAGTTTCTGTTTGGTTACAAGTGGTTGCTTTGCATCCAAGTTACATCATAAATGGTGGGAAGTAATTGTGAAAACCTTAGGCTTCAACGAAGTTCAAATCTGTGAGAACATGGGCTGGTTTCATAAACGTCAGTTTATTCCTGGATCCGAATTGATAGATTTATGGAGTTTTTTGAGATTGGCATGGTTGAGGTAGATGTTATCTGTAGCTTGTTAGGTCTCCAGTATTCTTAATCTATCATGGAGGATTTTTAAAAGAGTAGTTAAAAACAGGAAAACATTCAGAAGGAAAGACTTTTATGGCTTCACCCATAACCAATGCTGACCAAGAATCAGTTGTTGAGTTTACCGAAGATCAAAAATACATATTCGATACCAAGGGATGGATAGCGATTCCCGGTGTGTTAAATGAGCACGATATCTCGGAAATGCGCGATTTCTGTTATCAATTACGAGAAAAAGAGGGAGCAATTCCTGAATACCATAGGTCATCAATTGGTGGGCCTCTAGAGAAGCTAACGGATCATCCCCTTGTAGTTGGGTTTATGAATGAATTTGTGGCCTCTGGGTACGCTAGTGAAGATTGTTATGGGTTTCGATTCGAAGGTTCTTTTCTAACAATCCGATCTGAAGGCCATGATAACTTTAGTCCTCATGGGGGACGTGGTATGTTGAATTTTCCTGGTAATTCTCATACTTATCATTTGCGGTATGATAAAGCACACAGTGGGCTTACACGGGTGGTTTGGGAACTGAACCCTGTTAAAAAAGGATGTGGGGGCACGATGTTTCTAAGTGGAAGTCATAAAGCCGCTTTCCCCACCCCGGTTTCAACAAAAGATCGTGATTGTCCTCTTTGGGAAAACTACTCTGGTCCAGCAGGAACTGTCTTGTTTTTTACTGAGGCGATTACTCATACTGGTGCTCGGTGGACTGATGAGAAATTCGATCGCGTTGCAATATTCAATTGTTACAATACCATCGGGAACAAGTGGCATCGGTGGGAACCACATCCGGAGCATTTATCTAGGATGCCATTCAAACGCCAAACGCTTTTTCGATCTGTATATTGTCAAGATAATATACTTTCACCTACGGATGATGCTTAGATCACTTTTCGTAATTGGGGGTATAGGCATTTCATTTTGTTGACGAAACTGGACTGGGTAACCGTTTGCGACGCGTCTACTATAAAAAGTTGATTCTCCTGTAGTTATTAATAATCCATCCTAATAGATTGGAAATGGTTTTTGGAAATAAATCCAATATTCTACGAGTCACACATGCACACACCTCTGTGTAAACACGCAACGGGAATGCCTGAGGATTATGCTGAAGTTGCGTTCCGTCGGGGGTTAAAAGGGATTATTGTTACTTGCCACAATCCGATGAAAAATGGTTGGTCATCCAATGTGCGTATGGATCTGAGTCAATTAGATGAGTACGTGGCAATCGTGGATCGTGCTCGAAGAACGTGGAAAGATAAAATTGATGTTAGGCTTGGACTTGAAAGTGATTACGTGCCTGATATTGAACCATGGTTAGAAGAACTGCATAGNATANAAGAATTTAACCATATACTAGGATCNGTTCATCCGCATCTNCAATATTACAAAGANCTCTATTTTAACGGTGATATTTTGGATTTTCAAAGGGGNTATTTCGAACATTTAGCCATGGCGGCGGAAACGAAGTTATTCGATACTTTATCCCATCCNGATTTGGTCAAAAGTGTTGACCCNCTTGAATGGAATGTNGGGCGTGTAGCTGAAGATATTTGTAAGTGNCTAGATCGAGTTGCTGCTACAGGCGTNGCNATGGAATTGAATACCTCTGGATTACAAAAATCGTTGCCTGAGATGAATCCAGGACGATTTATGCTGGAGGAGATATATAAACGCGATATTCCAATAGTTGTCGGTGCGGATGCACATCATCCATCCCGTGTGGCCGCTAATTTCGAGGAAGCCCTTGCTACACTCAGTGAGATTGGATATACAAAGGTCAGTATTTTTTTAAATCGAGAGCGGTATGATCTGGATATTAACAACGTCAAGTCTAGCTTGTGCTCTGAGCAGTTATACTAAGGAAGCAACCCAACAAATACATCAAAAAAATCAAACTAATGAACAGATGAATATTGAGCAACGAAGTAATCTAATTGAAAACGGTGATTTTTCAAGCGGCGAAATTGGGGAAATGCCGACGGGATGGTCGAGGGTACTACCAAGCCAGAGTATCGCACCTCGTTTTTCTTTAGTTGAAACGAAACACGGCAAACGCTCCCTAATGGCAACAGGTAATGGTCGAGATGAGTGTTTTGGATATGTATCTCGACGACTATGTCTTGATGCTCAACAAACATATAGATTAAAAGTGAAATTTCGATGTAAACACTTGGAAGACCTAAATCAGCACTTAGTGCATGGTATTTTTGGCCCTGGTTTTAATAACGGCATATTTAGTTACAAGCAAGAGGGTGATCAGATTATCGGTGAAAATTGTTTCTCCACTCATGATCAACCTGTTGAAGTGCAGATTCGGCTTTGTTTTCGCTTTAGTCCAAACGGAAAGGTTTGGTGGGAGGAAGTGACCCTGCAAAAATGTGATCCTATTCCACCTCGTCTAGTACGTATTGCTTGTTGCTGGGGATGGGGAAACTTTAAGCGTTGGGGGCAGTTCTTAGATACAGCTGGAGAATTGGGTGCCGATATTGCGCTGCTCCCTGAATTTTGTAACTTGTTACAGGATAACGCGTCGGAACCACCCGTACCTGAATCTGTTGATGGTCCTACTGGTCAATTTATGGCTGAAAAAGCTCAACAGTGGGGTATGTATGTCTGCGGCACTTTTGCCAGGCAGGAAGGTGATTTGGTTTTTAATTCTGCTCCACTTTTCGATCGTCAAGGAAAATTGGTTGGAATTTATGACAAGAATATGCTTTATGATCCAGAGCTAGACCTTGGAGTTACACCTGGTGTTGGTTTACCCGTGTTTCAAACAGATTTTGGGCAGGTGGGAATTATAATTTGTTATGACAGCTGGTTTCCAGAGACAGCAAGATTGCTAGGTTATAAAGGAGCAGAGCTGCTGCTCCTGCCCAATGCTGGATATTACCGTGAATTGATGTATGCCCGTGCTTCCGATAATGGTTTAGTTATTGCAGCAAGTAGTCTTAATTGCCCGGCTGGAGTCTGGGATTCTGGTGGCAATCGAGCTGGTGAGGATGAGATCGATGAGACACGGTTCTCACCAAACAATGCTATTCTCGAATACCACCAAGATTCTGACAAACAAATGATTTTAGTCACAGTAGATTTGTCACAAAATCCAAGTCCTCATTACTGGGGTGGGCCTATGCTCTCTGCTCCTGGGATTCGGAGGGTTCGTCGTACCTGTCGAGTACCATTGGAGAACGAAATTGCTGATGAAGCTAAACGCTGGTGGAACTAGCTTTTGGAAGCACACAAATGATTAAGCTGATCTCATATTCATTGCATTATCTATACGATAGTGAATCGCCTTGTTTTTCCACGGTCCAATTATGAATATTACTCATATTGAAACCATTCCAATCCAAATCCAGAAAAAAGAAAGTTTGGCAATCGTTTCGAGCCTAGGTGCCAACAGAAAATCATCCACCTTCGTTATTGTCAAGATCTTTACGGATGAAGGCATTATTGGTTTGGGTGAGGTTTCTTGCGATCCTATTTGGAGTGGAGAAGATCATGTTACTTCTTCACACTATATCAAAAATGTATTCACTCCATTACTTACAGGAGAAGATCCCACAGAAGTAGAAAGGTTAACCATTAAAATTAGTAATGCTATTATCGGTAATCCTTTTACCAAATCAGCGATAGAGATGGCACTGTGGGACATATTGGGGAAATCTGTTGGTTTGCCGTTATACCGTTTACTAGGAGGTCCAATTCGTGATTTTGTTCCTACTAAGTTCTCAGTTTCAGGTACAGAACCAAAGAAAGCAGCGGAAATCGCTAGCTGGGCAGTCAGCATAGGGTTTCAAGCTATGAAAGTTAAAGTTGGGCTTGAACCAGAAACTGATATATTACGTGTACGTGCGGTACGGGAAGCAATTGGGGAAAAAATTAAATTAGGAGTAGATGCCAATGGTGGTTGGTCACCCAGCACAGCGGTTCAAACCATTCACAGGTTGTCTGAGTTTAATATCCAATTTGTCGAACAACCAGTTTCTCCATTGGATGTAGCTTGGTTGGCTGATGTACGCAGTCAAGTTAACTTGCCAATCATGGCTGATGAAAGCGTGTTCAACTTGCAAGATGCAATGACTGTGGTTAAAGCTAAGGCAGCTGATATTATCTCTGTTTATGTGGGCAAAGGTGGAGGGCTTGGCTCGGCCCGAAAGATTGCTGTAGTTTCTGAAGCAGCGGGACTAACCTGTACTGTCGGAAGTAATATGGAGATGGGTATTGCTAGTTCAGCTATGATTCATCTGGCAATGTCTACACCCAGTATTAATTCCAGCCAGATTCCTTGTGATATTATTGGTCCCCTTTATTACGAAGACAGCATCTTGTGTCAGAATCTACCGATAAAAGGAGGTGAAGCTCGACCTCTCGAACTTCCTGGGTTAGGTGTAGAGTTAGACGAAGATAAAGTTGATCATTATCGGATCGAATGATTTGAATGTTACTGAACAAATAATGTTTTCAAAATCAGTTGCTCATTTTCAGAGATGATAGCTCTAGCACAAGCGGTTGCACAAAATAAAAATTCGACATGGAGCATATAAATTGGAAGCAGCACTATTTTATGGTGGCAAGGATATACGTATTGAAACAGTCTCCGATCCGGACCCAGAATCAGGACAAGTCCAAGTTAGAGTCCAAGCGGCTGGTATCTGTGGCAGTGATCTGCACGGATATCATGCTACCTCGATCAAGCCTGGTTTGCCGCGGAGAGGTGGGCATGAGCTTACAGGTGTGATATCATCAACATCAGATGATGTAACACAATTTCAAGTTGGCGATCGTGTGGTTGTAGAACCAACTGTACCATGTGGTAATTGTCCAGAATGTTGGAATGGAAATTATAATATTTGCAACAAACTCAGACATCTGGGTGGAAGTGATAGTGGTGGAGGATTTGGTGAATACATGGTTGCTCCAGTTGGAAATACCTATCTTTTGCCGGATAATGTTACTTTTGAAGCTGGGGCTTTAACAGAAGTCTATGCTGTTGCTGTGCATGCACTGGCGCGAGTTCCAGTTCAACCAGGTGATCTAGTAGCAGTTATTGGTAGTGGACCAGTTGGTTTGACTATTGCCCAAATGGCAGATTTGGCAGGTGCTAGGTCTGTCATTGTACTTGGAAAACCAGATCAACCATTACGGATCGGCCAAGAATTAATGGGTTGCGAAGTGATCAATGTTGATACATCGGATCCTGTTGAAGCTATAAAGTGTTGGAGTGGGAATAGAGGGGCCAACGTCGTTTTCGAGGCTGTGGGAGGGCGCTCGAACACCTTGCAGCAAGCAACAGAGATAGCAGCTAAAAGAGGCAGGATTTGTATCGTTGGTGGGCATACATCCCCGATTACTTTTAGTGATCACTTGGCGCGAAGCCGTGAGCTTACTGTATCGTGGGCATTTTGTTATGGGCGACGAGATGGTCAAAAAGAGTTCCAAGTGGCGATAGAATTGCTCTCAGCCGGTAAGCTTAATCCCGTGCCTTTAATTACCCATCGTTTCCCACTAAGTGAAATTGGTCAGGCTTTTGAAGTCGCTTCAGGACGTCAAGATCATGGTTCGATCAAAGTGTTGATCTTACCCTGATTTCTGGTCGAATTAAGTTAACAGGAAAATTTGCGTTGTGGATTTAGAGTCCATAAAGGTGAATTTGGATGATATGGGCTATTACGTTGTTGAGGATGTTATGCCTACTGAGGAAGCGGATCGAATGTCTGATTGCTATAATGCCCCGACCATTGTAGGAACTAAAGCAGCATCGAGTTGCCTCACCATAAGCAGGGCCTGTTAGCATGATACCAGTTAGCATTTATAATTCGCTTTGATATCGCTTCAGTGTTTGAAGCTCGCGCGGTAAATAGTTCCTATATGGATCGTCCCAGCTAATCCACTCGCCACTAAGATAACCGTCAAATGCGATTGTCGATAGCCGTTCAATTGCGCTTTTATGGTCAATGTCCCCTTCACCGATTGGAAGTAAACTTTTCTGCGCGGAACCGTCGTGTATGTGGAGGTGCTGTATCCAAGGTTTTAGACTCTCGAATGATTCTTCGATGGTTGCATAGCCCCGCCGTACCGGATGCATAATGTCCCAATTTACGGCTATTGCTGAATGGTCAGTTTTCTCCATCACGGCTGCCACATCTATTGGATTACACCAGTCATCGTGGGTTTCCACGCAGATGGATACCCCTCTTTTACTAGCATAATCGGCAATAGAGAGGAGTGATTCAGCCACCAGTTCAACAGCATCAGTTCTATCTAGCCCATCTCCAATTTTACCGCCAAAAACCCTAATTCGAGAAGATCCGATGTCTGCGGCTAAATCGACGGCTTTCTCGGTGTCATTTACCATGTCCTGACTGATTTTTGGGTCTGCATAACGACACGAAGTTGCAACACAACCAATGGCAATACCAATGTCGAGAGCTTTTTGTTTAATTTCTTTTCGTTGGTGCTGGTTAGTATCGAACTCAACGCCATGTTGATGGTTAGAACTGATTCGTGGCTCAATACCGTCATAACCAAATTCCTTGGCCATGGCTAACATCTCATCCAGAGTCAACTCGGGACACGAAAAACTCATAAATGAATACTTCACTTGAATTCCTTTCTATAATTGTTTGTGTATCAAACGACTGTTTATTTCTTCCTGTTTTATCCGATTTGCCAAGCTGAATTGTTAACCCTCTCAAATTTTTCACTTGAGGTTGAACGGACACCCGCATCGAGAATGGCCATAATTTCTAAGTTAAACATCATTTCCAATGTTTGGTGTAGCGGATCGCCTGTTTCTAAATGGTGGATAAATTCCTCTGAGATTCGTTGTCTTCCTTCCGGGAGCGGATCGTGTTGATGGATGCTCGTTTTGCCTTGACCTCGTTCTATCCGTACGCCTTCGCTGTCCAAAATTAATGTTCCCGTAACACCATAAACGATGGGACCAGTTGGTACTCCATGGTCTAGTGTAGTCCATGATCCCTCAAAGAGTCCAAGTGCACTGGGAAACTGGACGATCATAGCCGCGTTGTCATCTGCACTGCCCCATTGGCTATTTAGGTTAGCACGCATGCCGGTGGCGGATAACGCTTGTTGTCCAATATACCACCTTGCTAGCATTGATCCATAGCAACAATAGTCTAGCATGGCACCACCCCCTGTTTCGACTTGATGCCACCAAGTTGCCCCAAGTTCGGTGCCAGTCATTTGATCCGCAGATTCTTGCACGCCTGCATGAGTAGCACCAGGGCCAAGAGGTCCTGTATGGCCTCCTCGCCATTTAACTTGTATTACTTGTCCAATGGCTCCTTGGTCAATGAGCTCTTTTGCCTTTCTTATTCCTGGTGACCATGTGGCAGGCCAATTGATGACTAGCTTAGTATTGGCCGACTGGCAAGCCCGGACCATTCTTAAAGCGTGGCTCAAAGATGAGGCCATTGGTTTCTCCACGCAGACATTGATACCAGTTTCAGCGCATGCTTCTACGACATCTGCGTGTGTTGCATTCTCAGAACAACAGATAATGATGTCGAATGTTTCTGTCTCCAACATTTCGTGGTAGTCTTCGTAGAACTTGGATATCCCAATGTTACTGAGTGCGTTTTCCACATTCCAACCGCGAGTATAAGGTGCGTCTCGCAATTCTGGTTTAGCGGGTACTGTGTCCGCGCAGGCGACCATCTCAACTTTTGGGTGATCTCCAAACTGTGCAGCAACACTATTAATGTGCATGTGAGCAAAACCAATGATACCAACACGATATTTCTGACTCATATCATCTCTCTCTTCATCTTCAGTTTTTTTAATGCGGTCTATATTCTACCTTGCTTGCAGAGGGACTGCAAGCAAGGTAGAATTCATGACAAAATTGTCATGTTACAGGATTGAAAAGTAGGATACGTAATTTAGAAATTTACCGCAAATTTAGGATATTGTGGATTTATTTAACTTAGTTTGTTGTTGTTTGTTTGGACATGTCTTACAAATTCTACAAAGATTAACATTGCGGAAGTTCTATATTTAGGCTAGAATTAGCTTGTCGTTTCAAATTATTTCATTAAGTTGTATTCTTGATGCTAGCTGGGGGAGTTTAGCTGAAGCAAGCAAGAATTTTGAGCTTGAGTAGTTTGCGTGATCAATTTTTGTGGCATGATGCTTGGTGTACAGAATTTATAATTGTGCCTTTCGAAGTGGATTGATTGCTTAATGTGTATAGCTTGGTTGTAATATTGGTCGTGAATTTGTTTTATTAAATCACAAGTGGAGAATTGAGATTTGGACGTAATTATTCCTGCAGAAAAAAATAAGCAACTAGAAAGAGATAGAAAAGCTGAGGTTATCAAAGAAATAGAACCTACAGTTGAAAAGTTGTATGACCAACACCAAGCAAAACAAAACTTATGGTTCCCAAATGATTTTCTGCCTTCAGATGAAAAAATGGATGATGATAAGAAGAGCGTATTAGAGAAACTACGTGAGCGCGCACGCAGTCTCTCAGATGCGGTGAAAGTTGCTTTAACATTAAATACCCTAACTGAAGAAGGGCTCCCTCACTTCCATCGGTTGATTGCGACCTATCTTGGCTCGGACAGTATTTGGCAAAAATGGAATTTTATGTGGACAGCTGAAGAAGACCGACACGGTAATATACTCCGTGACTACATGCGGGATACGCGTATACTTAATTTTGGAGTGGTTGAGATCATGCAGTATTATTATATCAATTCCGGATTTACACCAGATTGGGAAATGGATATTTACCAAATTCTTGTTTATACATCTCTCCAAGAACGAGCAACACAAGTTTCTCATCGAAATACAGGAAAAGTTGTCAGTGAACCCTTGTTGAAAGGTATACTTCAGAATATTGCGGCTGATGAAGCCAAGCATTTTAATTTTTATCGCAATGCATTCAAAGCAGTTATTCAGGTGGATCCAAACGAAGCTTTGAAATCAGCCCTCAAACTGTTGCCTTCCATTGATATGCCCGGTATTTCTATGCCGAAATTTAGAGAGATGGCAGATGTTGTCAGACGGGTTGGCATTTATGGCCCTTGGGAATACAAAGCAATTGTAGATGAAATCGTGAAATTTTGGGATATTAGTTCTTTGACAGGTCTTAACGAAATTGGGAATCAGGCACAAGAGAAAATTATGAATTTGTCTGTTCGACTTGAAAAGGTCGCAAAGTATATTGAAAATAAGGCACAAAAGAAGTCATTTTCCTTTGATTTTCTTTATAATCACACTTGGGCCATGGATTGAGAATTTCAAGGCCACTTTTTCTGCTTTTTGTTCCTGTAAAAAAAAAGTTTCAGAGGGGTTTTCCCATGATGCAACAATTGGTATTTGCATTGACCTTAGTTGTAGAAGCCAAAGAAAAACTCCCATAGGTGTGGGCTAATTTAAAAGTGGATAACTGATAAATATTGACAAAATAAAATTATCATAACAATATGTTATTAATTAAGAATGTTGGACTTTTTAACACTAACGTTTTCATTCCTCTCAGCTAAAAAAACAAGCGTCGTTTTTAATAGTTACTTCCATATCTAATCTCAACAACGGGCACTCTTTGAAGTTGAAGGTGTCTATCCTCCCTTCGAAACACAAACCTCTATCATCAACCAGTAGGTTAGTTCTGATCAGTTTTTGACTTACGTGAAAATACATCACTTCTGTAGTTCCAAAACAATTTAGTCTCCTTTTCAACATAGATATTTATATGAATCATTGGAAGTTCAGATAGAAATTGACAGCTCAAGTCACTCTATGGTTAGTATAAAAGCTCTACTTTTCTCGTGTAGTGATCGAAGAAATAGAACAAAGGAAGGTGTTTATAATTTAGTTGTTTGGGTGATATGTTGAAGCAATTCAATTAAGTTAATATAGGTAAGGTGGTCTTTATTTGTCTTTTCATCCTATTCTCGGGTAGGCTTTTTGGGTTTTAAAGTTCGCAAATGTTGTTTGCCAAATATTTAGGTTAACTGGATAGGACATGGTAAAAAACGGGCTTAGATACACCAAAACAGGAGTTCTGACATTTGAATCATCTGTTTGTGGAGCTTCCTCCGCTTTGGAAAATGTGTTTACGAGCAAAAAAGAGAATTGCGAGAACATAATTCGTTTGTGTCTCCATTTGAGAAATGGCATAATGGACATTGAATTCGTAAGGATAGCGTGGCGTGGCTGGATAAGACTAACCGCCGGATAGAGGGCATAAACATGGAAAAGAAATTTCTCCTTAATGATCAGGATATGAAAAAATTTATTGTCAATGGTTACCATGTTGTCAAAACATCACTTCCTCTTAGTTTTCATCAAAAAGTTCATCGTCAAACCTTAGATCTTATACAGAATGAAGGGCCTCCTGGGAATAATCTTTTGCCCAAGATTCCAATTTTAGCAGATGTATTTACAGATCCTATAGTTGCAGGAGCTTTAGTTAGTATCCTTGGGCCAAATTATGTTATGCATCCACATCGTGCTTGCCATTACCATCCTCCTCAAAGTCAGGAACAAGCTTGGCATAAGGATTATCCGGTTGGAGGGAATCTCAGATGTCATCGTGGCAGAATGGCCATGGCTTTCTACTATCCCCAGGATGTTTCGGAAAACATGGGGCCAACGGCAATTCAGCCTGGTACGCAATACTACCAACAGCACAATCAAATGGTAGAGGGACTGCCCCTTTGTGGAGAAGCTGGTACAGTTACTATCGTTCATTACGATCTCTGGCACAAGGCAACCGAAAACCGGAGTGAGAAGATCAGGTTGATGTTGAAATTTCTCTTTTGCCGGATGGAAGAACCTCAGCAACCTTCATGGAATGCTGGGAACACTGATGACTTTGGCTGGAATGCTAGTACACCTTTTTCTGACCAACATCAGTTGATTTGGCAACACATTTGGCAATGGTATCTTGGACAGGATAATGAAAAGAAAAGAACTGCTCCTTCGATCAATACCGAAGGAATAAAGTTGAAGAAACCGTTTTCTGATCCTAAGTCTAAAATTGAAGAGGCAATTAGGATGCTAGATCAAGCTGTTCATGATCAGGATGAAAGCATTCGGCTCGGAAGTTTATATGCGTTGGGGGCAGTTGGTGCGCCGGTTGTCCCTAAGTTAATGGAAAGATTCCGAGAGGAATCAAGAATCGGATCTATCCGGAATCTGGAACGAGCTGACTTCGCTAATCCAAGCCAAATTGATACTGTATATGGGTTAGCTGCTGTTGGTAAACTGGCTGTGCCAGCCTTGATAGAGACTTTAGATGATCCGGATTGGTGGATTCGTGCTGCGGCTTGTAGCTCATTGGGTTGCATCGGCCAGGCGGCCAACTCAGCAGTACCTCATTTGTTAAAAGCCTTGAATGATGATTCGGAATGGGTCCGGAGGAATGCCGCTGACGCTTTAGGCTACGCCGGGTATACTTCTCAGGTAGTGGAGGCCGCTCTAATCAAAGCCTTCGGTGATAAAAGGAAAACGTCACCCTGGTCTCTTTCTGATTCTCCTCTACGTGAAAATGCAATAGCATCATTAGCTAAGGTTCGACCTTCCTCAGCAGCCGGGGGCAAACTTAGAGAAGCCTCTGAAGATGAGAATGAGTACATTCGCGCTTGGGCTCTCGTGGGACTGTCAAGAATGAGAAAAAGCTGATAAAATGCGAAAACGTGTCGCTATTGGATCCATTTTGACAGAATGCAACCAGTTCGGGGGGACTCCCATTGACATTCAATGTTTTGAGCGTTATGAATTACGAAGGGGGACTGATGTTTTGGAGGTTGGTACTGGTGTCGTGGGTGGTATGTCACATGTACTAGAAGAAAATCAAGTGGAGATTGCCCCTTTGTTGTATGCTAGTAGCTGTCCCGGAGGACCTATAACCGCGGAATGTTATTTTCAGCTGAAGAACGAACTAATTGATCGACTGAAAAATACTATGCCTGTCAATGGCGTGTTATTACCATTGCATGGTGCTAGTGTTGTTGAAGATCTTGGTGACCCTGAAGGTGATCTCATTAAAGCTGTTCGTCGTGTTATTGGAGATCAAGTGCCAATAGTTGTTACACTCGATTTACATGCGCATGTGACGGATGAGATGATCCGTTTTGCGGATGCCTTGATTGCTTGGGAGACTTATCCCCATCGTGATGCTTTTACTACTGGTATTCGAGGTGCAAAAGTACTTTTATCTGTAATCAATAGTAGTGTTCAACCGACAATGGCTATGGCAAAGGTTCCAGTAATCACCAGTGGCATTCGTGGGTCGACAGATGGCGATTCTCCATTTGCTGAAGTTATGGATACAGCCAAAAAATATGAGGTTGAAGACGATGTTATTTCAACTAGTGTGTTTTTAGTTCATCCGTATATAGATCAACCTGACATGGGTAGCGGTGGCTTAGTTATTACTGATAATAATTTGGAAAAAGCAGTCAATTTGGCAGGGAAACTGGCAGAACAGTATTGGGATAAACGGTTTCAGTTTGAACCAGAGATTTATACACCACGAGAAGCTATTAAAAGTGGGTTGGAAACCCTTGGTGGTCCAGTTCTTTTAGTCGAAACAGCCGATTGTTGTGGTGGTGGTGCTGCCGGTGATAGCGTAGCTGCTTTGTCTGCTCTTCTCGAGGCTGAAGTAACCTTACCTTCACTGGTACCTGTTGTTGATCCACAGGTTGCCAAGATATGTCACCAAGCTGGTGTTGGCAAAGAAATAAGGTCGGAGATTGGTTGTCAACTTGATTCTAATTGGGGAGAGCCGATCTCCATTATTGGTAAAGTTACGCAATTAAGCCAAGGGGATTTTAAATATACTGGTGGTATCTGGGATGGAGTTACCGGCGATATGGGACTCAGTGCAGTGATAACCTTAGGAGCAATCCAGGTATTAGTGACGACTCACGGCACCTATGATTGGGCAGATGAACAGTTTCGATCAGTCGGTTTGGATCCATCAACTGCCAAGTTTATTGTAGTTAAAAATCCAATGAACTACCAGTTTGCTTATGGTGATATTGCCAAATCTGTTTTTATACTTGATACCCCGGGGCCAACTCCTGCTACCTGCCGTCACCTGAATTATGAGAATCTTCAACGACCATATTTCCCAATTGACGACCATATTCCTAATTTAAGTCCGACAATACTAACAAGCTAATTAATGCAAATATGATTACTGATATTCCATGGGATCTTGAGATATTAAAAGAAAAACCGCAGGCTGAATGGCTAAATCGAACAGAAACGGTTCATTCCCTTTTATATGAAGGAGAACCATTTGAGGGTGATCGTGCAACTGAGGTTTTCGCTTATTATGCATCGCCTGGTACATTAAATGCTGACCCGGAACTTGATCAAAATCTGCCGGCGATAATATTAGTGCATGGAGGAGGTGGTACTGCTTTTAGCCAATGGGCAGAAAAATGGGCTACGAACGGTTACGCTGCACTAGCTATGGATCTCAAAGGTAGTAGGCCCAGTGGGGAGTTGTGTTTACATGGTGGGCCTACTATGAACCATCCAAATATATTTCATACTATGGATGCTTCCAAAAATCAACACTGGTGTTATCATGGAGTGGCTAATGTTATTCGAGCCCATTCACTGATCCGCAGTTTTCCTGAAGTTGATAGCAACCGAACTGCTATTACAGGTATTAGCTGGGGAGGGTTTCTTACCTGCATCGTTTTGGGATTAGATGATCGGTTCAAAGCCGCAATACCAATTTATGGATGTGGGTACATCTACAAAAATGGTCCTTGGTTGACTGAGTTTGGAGCTATGAAAAATGAACATCGGGATCAATGGATTAAGAGGTATGACCCCTCTCAATACCTTGGTTATTGTAATACTCCCGTATTTTTTGTCAACGGCACCAATGATTTCGCTTATTTACCAGATATTTATGACCAATCTTATCGCTTGGTTAAAGGCCCGCGAAATTTTCGAATTACTCTTGACATGGAACACGGACATGAACAGGGTTGGGCACCTAAAGAAATCGAGATGTTTGTTTCACAATATTTGACAGGTGGCGTACCACTGCCAGTGGTACACTGCCCTATCGTCCATCTAGGTCGCCGACTGGTTGCTTCCGTTTCAGCAGAAACAGAGTTGTTTTCAGCTAACTTACACTATACCACTGATACCACCCCTTACTCTGAACGTAGGTGGAACACGGTTGACGCAGAGATAGATGATAATACCATTGTTGCTAATGTAGGAACAGACCAAAAATGCACATCAATTTTGACTGTAAGAGACGAAAGAGGTGCTATTGTATCTAGCCAGTTTGTATTTAATGGCCATAGTTGATTTGATTATTAGGAAAACAAACTTACTCATAGAAAATTTATTCTAGACAATTATATAAGGAGCAATCGGATGATAAAGAAATTTTCTCCCAATTCTTATCGCTTTATTAAATGGTGTCAAATAATAGTTTTTATGTTACTTTTTCTGAATTTTTATACTGCAATAGGCTCCTCACAATGGTTGCAATGGGGTGGACCAAACCGAAACTTTAAGGTTGATTCAGCACAGCTCAAAACGACTTGGACTGAAGAAGGACCGGGACAACTTTGGAAACGTCAGCTTGGGGAAGGGTATTCAGCAATTTGTGTTGATCAAGGTACCTTGTACACAATGTTTCGTCGTGGAGATGAGGATGTTGTAACCTCTCTGAACGCTGATACAGGAAAAACACTTTGGGAATATGCTTATACCTCACTTCCATGGAAGGAATTCAGTAAGCAATATGGGCCAGGTCCTCATGCTACACCATTGATTGTTGGAGATTATATTTATGCTATTGGTTTTCGCACTGAATTGACCTGTTTAGACAAAAAAAATGGCCAAAAAGTTTGGTCTCACAATTTGTGGGATGAGTATAATGCCAAACCGGGTGATCGCGGTTATGCTTCTAGTCCAATGGCATACAAAAATCTACTAATTGTACTTGCTGGTGGCAAAGATCATGGTGTTATGGCTTTCAATTTGAAAGACGGGCAACTGGTTTGGAGAGGGCAAGACTTCATCAATTCTTATTCCTCTCCCATTATCATTAATGTGGATGGACAAGATCAACTTATTGTTTTTGTGGAAGGAAAGGTAGCATCACTAGATCCAAATACCGGAGACTTATTGTGGCAGCATGCACACAACACACAATATCAAATACATGCCTCGACCCCAATTTGGGGGAAGGATAATATCTTGTTCATATCTTCTGCTTATGATGCAGGTAGTCGTGCACTTCATCTTTCACTTCAAAATGGTAAAACTGTGGTGAAGGAATTGTGGTACAACGAAAAGGTTAGAGTACAGCATGGATCGGCTGTGCGGATAGGTGAAACCATATACGCTTCCAGTGGTCATGGGCCTGCCTTTCTAACCGCCGTGACAGTTAAGACTGGAGAGATTACTGCACAGCAACGGGGGTTTGGGAAAGCCAACTTGATGATGGCCGGGCACCAAATGATTATTCTTGATGAGGCTGGCCAATTAGCAATTGTTAACGCTAACCCTAATAGTTTTGAGGTACTGGCGCAGGCTCAAGTTCTAACCTCTCGTTCTTGGACTGTACCTACCTTATCGGGAACAAAGCTCTATCTTCGTGATATGAAAGAGATCTTGGCTTTGGACCTTAGTCCCTAGACTCTGTAGGAGAAAATTTTTTGGATCGATGTCCCAGTATTGTAGGATTAGCCATGATTTAAAAAGGGATTGGATTACTCGATGGCTGGATGATGAAAGCAATGTCAATCCTAAGGTTTTAGAACAGCAGTTACAATCAGAGGGGGTCAGCGTTTATCAGTAGTGTGGCAATTCTGGTTAATCTTATTTGGATTATATTCACACACGAGATGAAGTGGTCTGTGTTTTGTCTGGAACAGTTGATATTGTGGTTGCCCAACAAGTAGGAAAGATCTTCCCGGACGATCGTTTGGATGTACCCAAGAACACCTCACATTCCATCACAGTTGCTAGCTGAACCACTGGTTGTCTTGACAGGTATGTGTCAATAGAGATTCACAAATGACAATTGCTTCCTATAGCCGAGAGGCACTCGTTCTGGATCTCAGGAATTTAGGAATAGAAGCTGGAGATACCATCTTTATTCATTCTTCATTTAGAAGCATAGGACCTGTGATTGGTGGGGCTGGTACAGTCATCGAAGCTTTCAAAGATGTGGTTGGCTCGGAAGGGTTGATACTGATGCCTTCTTTCAATTTGGTCGAGAAACGTGCTGAAACTTGGGATATCGAAACTACTCCGTCGACAGTGGGATGGCTGACCGAATTTTTTAGGCAAATGGGTGGGACCTTTCGCTCTGATCACTATTCTCATTCTGTAGCATCCTTTGGCAAGAAAGCATCAGACTTTGTGGCGGACCATCTTAGCCAGGAAGGATACTGGTCTCCATGGGATCTCCAACCGTGGGGTAGAACATATGGTTTTCATTCACCAATGTACAGGGCATACCAGAACGGTGGGAAGTTATTAATGCTTGGAGTTGACTACCAATCTTCAACCTATGTACATTTTGTGGAAGTTATATACTGGAATCGTAAGCTTGCTACGAACTCAAATTCTTCTTACGTCGTATTGGATAGATCCTCGTTAGGGCAGTTTTGGGATGCGTCAGGAAAACTTACCCGAGGTCTAGTAGGTAGTGCCGATTGTCGTTTTTTCAGTATTAAGAATTACGTTGATTCTCTATTAAAGGAAGTTGAATCCAACCTGCTTTTATATGTTTGATAAATTATGGAATGTTTGTTTGATTTGCGTTTTGGTTAATTGGATTCTCCAATAACTTTTTTAGTAGAGGAAACTGGTTTTTGTAAGCGCCAACAGTTGAATTTTCAGCCTTATTATCTTCTGGATGTGGTGTTGGGTTGCTCCAACCTTGATAATGCCCTCCCCACAGGTGACGTAGCCCATCAGAGTTACCTCGTCTGGAGCAATGCCAGACTGTTGTGTCAAAAACGACCGCTGAGCCTGGTGGGATTGACACGGTCTTTTCCTTCGTCCATTCGGCATTAGCTTCTCCTTGGCTATCAATCGAGTCATTCAGGCTTCTTGGTAAGACGATCAATGGCCCGACATCCGGCATGGTGCCATCTACGTAGATGTTACAAAGAACTCGTTCTGGGTTACGGCGTTGTAGGCCTGTTTCGGGGACCTTCCAAGAATAATGGTTGTGCCACCCCGACAGAATTGGAGATACCAAACTGTTATTAAATATTGCCGCGCCGCTGTGTGCGAGGCGAACCTCATCATCAAATACTTTTGCCATTAGGTTGACTAAGATAGGTTTAGCATAAAAAGGTGCCATTTCTGGTGCCAATTTTAAGAGTGGGTGAAAACTAATTGTTGGTTGTTCGTTAGAAAATCCCCCTTTTTGGTGGCATAGTTCTTTGAATATAGTTCGTATCTGTTCGCACTCTTGCTCACTGTAAACTGATTCAATAACGCAGTAGCCTTGTTCTGATACTTCTTCTGCTTTCGATTGCAAATCCAACATAATAATCTCCCTCAACGTTATATTCCTTTCAGTTACCCCTTCCAAAACAGCATTTTGTTACACTGCTTACAATATGGCGTTTGCTGTTGCTAGTTTGCCTACTTCGATAGGAAAATCGGTAGGTTGTTATCTAGATTATTGACAGAACTATATTCATCCTCCATACCACATAACCAATAAAACATTTCGGCGACATCATTAATGGTGCGATGGTGTTCACGGTGGAAATAGAATCCAGGTTGTGACTGTTTGGCATCTTTGGGTTGGAAACCCCGTTCCTGAATCCAGTCGCGTTCAGGTGGGACTGTTCTTTTGTACCAGTATTTTATCAGATTACGGATCTCGTCAGCTGTCGATGACGTCCGACGATGCCAAATACTGTAAGCAGTCAAAAAAATTGAGCCAGCAGGAACTGCTGTTGAAACTGAACCTCGTATGTTACCGTAATGTCTCATCCAAGGTTGTAAACTCAAGAGAAGGTGCGAACCGGGTAAAAATTCGGTAGGTCCGAGTTCTTTAGGTGTATCCTGTGGTAAGTAAAATACTTGCAGACAATCCAAGTTAGGTTTATGCGTAGAGCCTCCATCATTATGCCAACCATTGGTTATCCGAATGGGACCCTGAACGCGATGGTTTCCGCCAGCTGTGGGGTATGTAAAGTCTCTACCCAGCAGAGATCGTATCGGTCCGAAAACTTGGGGATTTAGTGTTACATTTTCTATGTACCAATCTTCTGTTGCTGGTATTGCACCATCATGCTGATTGCAATATTGAAAGACACGTTTGTTAATTTCATCAGGAACAATTGTATCTAATCTAAGCAACCCAGTTTTGCAGAACTCTAGGACTTGGCTGTCTGTTAGTGTTGGTGGACAATCATACGTAAGATCCATTTCTTTATTCCCATTGAGCTTAAGTTATAATTAGTCACACATCTACTACCTGTTATTATCTGAATATTATACTACATAACTTCCGACTTTTTTTTGTTTGAATTTTTATTAAATTATTGTTATTAACTGCCAAGAGGAGCAAAATCTGTTGTTTTGTGCAAGATGCAGAATTTGGTTGAAGTCCAGAGGCAGGAAATATTGATACTTGGGTACGTCCTGACTAATTCGTCAGATAGTTAAAACATCAAAAGTAAATACAACAGGGAGATTCTAATGAAAAATGCCTTTCTAAGGTGGTGGGGATGTGGCGCTTTTGACGTGATTCTAGGTGATACTAACTTTGCGTTTGATCCCTATCTCTTTGGCCAAAACCTGGAACAGATTGAACCATGTTATGATTATATCTTTGTCAGTCATGAGCATTTCGACCACTGTCATCCGAAAACGTTGCAAAAGCTTTGCCAAGGAGAACGCTTTAAGACATTGTTCGTTAGTCCAGGTTGTATTAATCCAACTCTGCCGATTGACGAAAGGTACGGTGATGCGGCTTTTGCTCGCGATTTGCCAGTTACCAAATATGTTTCGCCCGAAAAGGTCGAGGTTTTGTACCCAAAGTATCTGCAGGATGATGGTCAGTGGTACCGTAAATTTCCTGGTCCCTTTGAATTGAATCTAGGTTCCTTACATGTCGAAACTATTGAAAGCGGAGAAAACCAAACACCAGATTTGCCTACTTGCGGTTATCTCGTTACTCATAGAGAAAAGAATATCTCATTTCTACATATAGGTGATTTACATCAGTCGTATCCTGCTTTGCAGGAACTGCGTGGCAAAGTGGACTTTTTTATTCATATGAAACTGGGATTAACCGAATGGCAGGGATCAAATTTAACTGATCGATTAGTAGAGATTGTTGACCTAGTTCGCCCTAAATATTTTATCCCAACTCATTATCGAACTGATAGAATAGCTGACCCTATTCCAGAAGGACACTGGCCTCCGAATGTTACTGATACCTGTGCATTCATCGAGTCCATTCGAGAAGCGATAGGACAACAAACACAGATTTTACCATTCACTGCTGGAGTTGAATATGAAGTTACAATGCCTGATAAAAAGATTCTCTGGAAATGGAATTGGCAAAATTCGTGGACTGTTCCTCCTTGGGGAGAAGGATAATTCTCTTTACTGTCGCGTATAAGACTAATATCTTCTTATAAACTATTATTTTATAGCTTGAAACTTGCTTTGAATAACAGAAGCTAATCAATGTCAAGTTTTGGATTATTAGCTTAGGTTCAGAAACTACGAACCTAATTTTTGAATTTCGTGGTAACTAGTAGTATATAACCAACTGTTACTGGGCAACGTTATAGACCATCAATGTTCCTTGATCACGAAGGTAAAGCTTCTTGTCAGCAATGACTGGGTGTGGCCAGCTTTTGCCATTGATTTCGTCGGTCTTAAAAGTGCCTTTAAGTTTGTATTCTTCCGGAGTTGCTTCAATTAATGCCAAGTCACCACTTTCATAGCGAAAATAGAGATGTCCATCTGCATAGAGAATTGCGGCGCTACCAGTACCGGGACCTCGGACCGGCCCCCATGCGTATTCGCCATTCATCATGTTCAAGCAAATTGGATGGCCTTTATTGTGCCCGTTGCCACAATAAATGTAGCCATCAATAAGTACCATGCCTCCGTGGTGATTCTGGAGTTCGTTCCCTTTTAGGAAGTACTTTTCCTCAACCTCGTACTTACCGTTTCGATTATGGATTTGAATCAGGGCTGCGCCTGTTCCATATCCCGTACTGCAAAAAATGTAATCTCCTTTTACAATAGGAGTTGGGATATTAGCCACATCGTTGGCAATACGGTTATAGACCCAAAGTAAATCACCGTTTTCACTATCTACCCCAATTACTCCGCGTCCTGTTAACTGTACATATTGCTTGCGTCCAGTGATTTGGCCAATGACAATTGAGGAGTATCCAGCTCCATCGTGACCTCGGTCGCCAATGTCTGCTGGCATTTCAGCTGACCAGAGATGTTTTCCCGTCTTTTTATCAAGAGCGACCATGACCGCCGAATTACCTCCAGGTGTACAGATCAAGCTACCATTGTCGACAATAGGAGATTCGGAATAGCCCCAGCGAGATTCCATTTTACCTTTGAAATCTGTTGGGAGATGCTTCTTCCACAAGATCGAGCCATTAATAGTACTCACACAGACCAATTGGCCAGCGTAAGTTAAACCGTAAACGCGATCTTCATCAACCGAAGGTGTACTATTTGGACCATCATTTGCTTCGGAACTTACATCTGTTTCCCAAATTTTTGTGCCGTCTTTGGTGCTTAAGGCGATCATTTTGGTTACTTCATCTCGTTGACCCATTGTATAGATTTGCCCGTTTGCAACAGCTACACTGGAGAAACCGTTTCCTAAGCCTTTGGTTTTCCATGCCAGTTTTGGTTCATGTTCTTGCCATGAAGACAGCAAGTTGGTTTCAGCCGACAAACCATCGCGGCTAGGACCTCGCCAAGTTGACCAATTACCACTGGCTGCTTCTTTTTTTGCTAGTAGTGAAGGACCTCCGTTGTTAGCAAAAAGATTAAGTGTGATGAAGGTTGAAATCATAATCGAAGTGACGATACAGTGCATAAGAAAAATCCTAGTAGTGAGTGAGAAATGACAAATATTATTATATATTATAGTTTGTCATGATACGTTTAAGCTACCAATAAATTTTCGATTTGTTTAGCCAGCTCTTTTTGCTCAGGGAAAAATATATTTTTATAACAGAAGCAATAGCAGTCAACCTGTTTAAATTTGTTATGATTGTACTTGAGATAGAAAAATAGCACTAATATGATTCAATCCAAGTTTAAAAGTACAGAACAGGGAGAAGCGGAAGATGAGGCCAAGAATGATCGGATATGTGCTAGTTGGTGGGGCTTCGGTTCTGAGTGCTTTCGTCGCAGAACCAGCTAATTTATTATAAAGGCGATTTGCTTTTACGTTTCCTAATGTAGGGGAATATCATGTCACAGTGTACGTTGCAACAACAATATTCTAAAATGATTTTTCTAAAGAAGAGATTGCCAACAAGAGGGGAATTCCAGTGTTAGTATTTGATAGAACTTCAAACGGAACTATTTCGTATTCAGTAAATGTTTTGGAACGGTTTGACGTGGTTATGAAGCCATCTTCCAAGGGGGACAGAAGTAACTCGATGGAGAACTTGACTAAACACAGATAAGGGGTAAAGCCTACTGCTGCATAGTAGAGTATTCTGACACACATCGAAAACCACAGTTGAAGTTAGCACCCATGGGATTGAAGTTGAATTGGTATGCTACACGTAGTAAGTTTGAAACGTTAGGCCAAGAACCTCCCCTCAAAACACGATCTTCTCCTGAGCTTGGACCTTGAGGATTACGCAATGCCGAATTTCTATAATAATCTTCATCGTACCAATCGGCACACTACTCATAGACATTACCGGCCATATTGGATAGGCCATAACGATTGGGCTTAAAGCTGTTCACAGGGGCACATCGTGTCCATCTATCCTGACCATTTGTACCATCATAATTGGCATATTTTCGTGCCTGATTTTCATTATCACCCCACACATATCGTTTGCCACTTAGTCCTCCACGAGCGACATATTCCCATTCTGCTTCAGTGGGCAGTCGTTTGCCCGCCCATTCACAATAAGCAGTTGCATTATGCCAGTTGACGAAGACCATGGGGTGTCTAGATGTTAGCGAAGATTCTTCTACATCATCCCAACGTTTGTATTGGTAACTTGTTTCCTTAACAAACCTCCTGAATCTCTGGACTATCACTTCATGCTTGTCCATATAGAAGGAATCTGCTATATGAACAGGAAGTTCGCGAGCCAATCCTTCGTTGAAATGGTCTTCCATCTCAACGGATCCTGCAGGGATACGCACCATTTCGGCACCATCTTTTTCCTAAATGATTTCCTGCGTAGAACTTTCATTAACAATCTTTTCATTTTTAAGTTTTAACTTAAGCCGTTGCTACCCAATGACTTCAGGCTGTAGAAATAACATGTTTCTATTACTTCAGATAAGAAGCGTTTTTATGATTGCTGAAACCATCAAAAGTGATTTACAGAACTTAAGAAATTTTGTTTCTTAGATGACAGAATGTGTTTTATTTTGTGATAAACGAGCTTGAAATTGTCCTCATTGTGGTCAACCTACGCCTGCCGAAGAAGTTAAAGCCTATTTGAATTTTAGGCGGAAGCAGTTACCTGTCTCTATCATTGTCCTTATCGCTTTTGTTGTTGTAATATGGACTGTCTTAGCTCATTTGTTTGGTCTGTAATCATAGTCAAGCAACTGTCAGGACTTCTTAGAACATTGTCAATTTTACCACTACCATTTCTCATTTAAGACTAGTGGACCAACAGAAGCCACACGGAGAATCGGATATTGTGAATTGAACAAACTATGATCGTTCGTTTCATTAGCTACTTGCCACATTTGTGCGGTCATTTTCGTGAGTTGTTCTTGATATGTTGGATCTTCCGCTAGATTGGTCATTTCATATGGGTCCTCATCCAAATTATACAATTCGTCGAAATCAAATCCGTTGAAAACAAATTTCCACGATCCGTTCCATATTACACGTTGTGTTAGAATCATACGTCCACCGTAGTATTCAGCGAACCCTTTTGTAAACTGATGTTCTCCTGATTTTGGATCCCTAAGAATGCTTGCGAAGGAACGTGAATCAGGAACGTCAATCGGTTCACAATCGACTAGTTCCAGTAGAGAGGGGCCTAGATCGTGTAATCCAACACGAGCGTCCGTGGCTATCCCCTTTGCACAGCCTGGGCCGGATATAACAAGTGGGATGTTGTAAATCTCTTCCGAGGCCGAAAAATTCTTGCAATATAAACCGTGCGCACCAAGCAATTCTCCATGATCAGAGGTTATTATAATGATAGTGTTTTCTGATTCATCGTTAGTTTCTACTAAATCCACGAGTTTTCCAAACAGTTGATCAATCTCAGTAATAGATGCATAGTAGCAAGTTGCTGCTTCACGTTTTTCCTGATCAGTGAAATTTTGCCATACACGTGCTGCTTTACGATAGATGCCGGGACGACCGTGGAGATCATCCCGGGCATTTGGTGGTAACGTAATTTTATCAACTTCATAGAGATCAAAAGCTGACTGATCGCAGATGAACGGATCGTGTGGCTCCTTTAGGCTAACAAAACAACACCAGGGATCATCTGCTGCCAATTTTTCTTGGAGAAAATCCTCTGCCAAACTCACGGTAACGCCCATATTTCGTTTCTCAGGTGGTAGATCTGTTACACCATAGAATATGCTTTCCCTATACCCCGGAGGTTCGTCTAAATTGCGTTGCAGAGAGAAAGTCTGTTGAACAGGGTTATTAACCGAAATTTCCTTTTGTCTCTGTTGCCATAATTCACTTGCATGTGTACCGTTAACTTGCCATCCAAACTGTTCGAGTTTGTTACTCCGTTCGACATGCCATTTACCAAAGTATCCGGTTTTGTATCCAGCAACCTCCAGTTTTTGTGCCCAGTGCGGGTGTGTGTCACGCAAGCAACTCTGATCTGAATCGACATTATGAATCACATGTAATACACCGTGATTGTGTGGCAACAGCCCCGTCATCAGGCTCGCTCGAGAAGGAGAACATACAGCATTGGCTGGGTAAGCGTTTTTGAACCGAACGCCTTTGTGAATGAGGCGATTCATATTAGGAGTTTGGCAAGGATGTTGTGGATCAAGGACTCGTCCCTGCATTTGATCTGTCATCAAAAATAGAATATTAGGTTTGCTCGACACATTGCTACCTTTCGATATTTTAAGATTTGATAGAACTACTCGAGTTTAAAACTACTGTGGGGTGACAGTTCATGTATGGCTTTATTGACAATATGACAACTGAGTCTTTGACTACGAACCTTACGGGTTACTTTAATCTCTAGCTTGTAATTTGTCATCTAGTTTTCTTTGTCTTTTTCCGTTTTACAATTCCAAGTGTAGTTCCTAAAGCAACACTTACCCCTGCTCCCGTATTTGATAATTCTTTCCTTGTTTTATTAATTCTCCATTTTTATTTCCATTCGATAATAATAACGTTTCTAGTGTTTAATATAAATACCTCCAGATTTTCTAATCGCTTTTCAATGTGTCCATCCCAAAGTTTAATTTATAGGTTTCCATATTTTTATTGCGTTCGGCTGTCTTTCATGCCATTTTTAAACGCTTTTGGAATGTCAATAAACGTGTTTATTGACATTCCAACCAATGGAGGAAAAAACGTAGTAGAGAATAATAATTATGGAGTCCCAGTAATTTCGCTATAGTTCAATCGAAACGTCATAAAGTGAAGCTCGTTGTGCATCTTGACTCAGGAGAATTCGGCGTTTTTGAATCTAAACAACTAGGAGAACTTTCCAGTAGATACTTCGCTGTCTGCGAAACAAAATATAAGTATAATCTTTTATGACTTATCCTTATGGGGGCTAGCAACGCAGGTTGGCATTGTTTTGGGCAGAATGTTTGAGCTTTTCCCGGCGGTCGTTCATCACGACTAATCCCCGCGCAATTTTTAAGCCGTTCAGCAAGTCTTAAAGTCTTAATTCTACTATTATTCAGGAGGTTCCATTTCATTTAAAATGAAAAATTCGTGTGATTCCACATACGGTTCGACGAATTTTTGGAATTCAGGGTCTGAAGCTCTCTCAGCCATTGCTACCATATCAATGTCTTTCATAATAATTATTGCAGTATTGTCATTTGCTTTGCCGTACAAATAATTCCCAGAGTGTACTTGTTCTTGGTTGTCTTCGTGACCAAGGAACAGGTTTTCCCAAGTTTCATAATCACATTTTAAGTGAGCGATAGCAGCCAAATTTGCTTTTCCCATAGTTTTTTCCTTTTCTATTGTTTGTTAAGGTTATTAAAGTTAATACTTAAAAATCTGAATTTCATCATATAGCGATTTGGGGGGGGCGTCAAGAGATGTTTTTTCAAATTCTGTGGGATCTAGGCTTAGAGTCCTACAATCTTTTAATGATTACGATCCAAGCTATTTCTTTAATTTAGTTAGATAATTTTAATGGTACATGTTTATATATCTCATGAGTATCGCATTAACGTTGAATTGATACATGGGTTAATTACCGAATGGGGAATTGAGGGGTAAAAAACATTTCGAAAGGAACTTAGCACTGGTAATGGTAGATTGGTAATGGTTGCTATTTGTTGTGGCAAAAGAGAGTAGAAAGCAAGATGTTACAATCAAGCTCATGAAGGACATAATCAGATTTGGTTACAGTGGACAAAGAAAGGAATACATCCAAGAGGTTGGATTGGGTTTTTTACCGGATGTAAGGGCGGGTGAAGTCAGTCTATTATCCCTGGTAAAACTCAAGGAAGAGCTGGATTAATGCTAGAGCCGAATACATTGTCGCTTTTGAGAAGTCAATCATAAACCATAATCACTTAAATATGGCTATGACAAAAAGCTGATTGTTCTCTACTTCGAAGCAAAAAAAATTAGGTAAGGATAATTAATCTGCAGATTCCTCCTGCATAAGCAAACGTTCTCGCGTGCGCTCCGCGTGGTCGCTTTCTTCCATCAAGGATTCTTCTGCAGTATCCAGATTCAGATCAATCGTTGCCTTCAAAAATGAACCAACCAAGAAAACTGCCCCAGAAACAAACCAGACTAATCCAATTACCACCACAATGATCTTAGCATAACCTTGTACGGACGAATCGGCTTCCAGCCATTCCCACAATGGACTTAACTCTTGCCCCGGTCCCGGATGAGTTTGCCAAATCCAAATGAAAGGACTTGCAAGAACAACCGCCCAAATGAGACACCTACCCCACAATACCAACCCTCTTAAAAGTTCTTTTCCCATTCTATAGCTTATCCTTCTTCTTTACACTTTCAGTCAAAATCAAGAACAACCTTAATCGCTTCATCCTTCCGCTCAGAGAACAAGTCAAATCCGCGCTGGACTTCAGCAAACGGTAAATGGTGCGTGATGATTGGCGAAACATTGATACGCCCTTGAACAATGAAATCCATAGCTAAAGGATAATCTTTTAGTTCTTCCGGTCCTACAGTACCTATCAGCCGAATGTTTTGCCTAAAAAAATCTCCATATCTAAAATTGTAGTTATCATCGTCCGGTACACCAAATGCAAGGATTGTCCCACCTTGCTTTACAAGATCCAAACAATCGTTAATTGTTTCTGTCTGATGTCCTACCATTTCCACCACTAGATCTGCCATTTTGCCATTGGTGATATCTTTGACAATTTCTACGGTATTTTCCTTTTCAGAATTAATTACATGTGTCGCTCGCATTTGCTTGGAAATTGCCAACCGATAATCTAACCGATCAACGGCAATTACGGTACTTACACCTAGATTGCTTAACATATGTGAAAATAGTAATCCCATAGGACCTTGACCAAAAACAACTGTATCTTGATGTAATAAATTTCCGAGTTTTCTACAAGCCCATATGACTGTTCCAAGCGGTTGTGACATCAAAATATGATCTATTTCATAACTATACGTCGATTTATCAGGAAGTGGAATTGTTACACTTTCGCTGGAGATAAAATACTCTGAAAGTCCAAATTCACGAGGAATTGAGAGTACCATATCACCTACGCCAAAACGGTCAGAATTGCTGCTTGCAATTGTTCCAATACACTCGTGGATAGACCGACCCAATGACAAAGGATAGGAATCCTCGGGATACTTCAGGTCAAAGAGAGGCATATCACTACCACAAATGGCGCTTTGGTATGATTTAACGAGAACTGTTCCCTGTGTCTCTGACGATATGTCAGGAATGTCTACGTCGACAATATCAAATTTGCGATGACCAACAATTTGAGCCGCTTTCAACTGTAACAACTCCCTTCAGGAAAATGTAAACAACCAACAGATTCTATCATTGGGCCAATTACTATGTCAATCAGAAAAGAGCTCAAATACTGACAATTAACTTGATGACAATACATCCGAGTTACAGCATCAACATTAACTTAAATGATAGTCGAAGTTTTCGTTATCCAGTGAAATCGGCGATCGGTGGTAATTCAGGATAATTTCCACGTGCTGTCCGCAATGCGAGAAAACCTTCGACAACCATCCATATTTGCAAAGCTTGAATACTTATACCAACTCCCAGTAATAGGTAATTCCCCGTAAAATACCAACCCGTTTCTGGCGCAAACATGTTCCATATCATTGCCCATGCTGGCATGATGAGCATCAATATCATCGGTACTACTGCAAACCAGATTGGCTTGTTCCTCCGAATTAGATAAAAAACAATGACCATAAAGGCAAGACCAGCTAGGAGTTGGTTTGTCGCACCAAAAAGAGGCCAGAGAATTAAACCTCCACTACCGGGGCCCTTAGGACCAGGTAGGACAGCCACGATACCTCCCAGAACCAAAGCGACTGCTGTTGCAATATAGCGGTTATCTAACAATTTGACTTTTAGTGATAACCCAATTTCTTGGATGACATATCGCTGAAGCCGAGTTGCTGAATCAAGCGTAGTGGCCGCAAAACTAGCGACTAAAACTGCCATAATCACGATACTCATTTTAAGAGGGATACCTACGCTAGTTAAGAAATTTCCACCACCCTCAATAAAAGCACCTACTTTTTGTCCCAGTCCATGATTAAGCCAACCCCCCACTTTTTTGGTCGTACCATTGGGGTTTTCGATTGTCTCGATTTGGGATGAATAACGCATCATCCAAGCTTCACGACCTTTTATATGCTCACCAGTTTCCTGGCTAATAGTTTTCCGATAGAAATAAGATCCTTCATCTACATTAACCCGGGTGAAAAGTCCCATACCGATTCCAGCACAACAGGCCAAAATCACAATTGTTGCCAAACCACCTTCAAGCAACATTGCACCATAACCGATATACTGAGCATCTCCTTCGGACTGAATCTGTTTACTTGAAGTTCCCGAACTTACCAAGCAATGAAAACCACTAATTGCCCCGCAAGCGATAGTGATGAAGAGAAATGGCATAATAGGCGGAGCATCGGGTGGTATGTCGCTGGCAATAGCTGGTGCGGATCCGATGAGATCAGCATGGCCAGTGATTCCAGCAAATGCCAGCCCTGCAACCAATAATAGCAATGCAACAATCAATTCATGGCTATTAATGTAGTCACGAGGTTGCAACAAAGTCCAAACTGGTAACACCGATGCGATAAAACAGTAAACAAACAGAACCAAAGTCCAAACAACAACCGCACTTGCTAAAGTATCACCAAATAAGGGAATATTAAACTGAAACCCAAGATCAAATAACCGCGGTAAGTGATAGGCACCTATATACATGGTAACATACATTACCCCAAGTGCGATCAATGATGGTATCAAGAGACTTTTTCCCGCTCGATGGATCCAGAAGCCGATGGTAACAGCCAGCGGTATTTCAATCAAAACAGATAATACTGACTCAGGATAGAGAGCAAAGATAACTGCAATTACCAAACCAAAGATTGCTAGCACCACAGTTAGTGATAAAAACAAAATCAACAGAAATAACATCTTTGCACGAGGAGTAATCATTCGACCCGCGACCTCACCAAGCGTCTGACCACGATTTCTCAATGATACTACTAAGGCCCCGAAATCATGGACTGCGCCAATGAAGATTGACCCGAGAACAACCCAAAGTAAGGCTGGTAACCATCCCCAAAATACGGCTATTGCGGGCCCAACAATCGGTCCCGTGCCAGCAATACTGGTGAAATGGTGACCGAAGACAACCTCTCTCTTAGTCGGTACGTAATCAACACCATCCTGCAATTCTCGGCTTGGAGTAATGGCTTGATCTTCAAGCCCAAAAATCTTATTAGCGATCCACCGGCCATAGGTATGATAAGCAATAATAAAACCAACAAAGCTAAGTACAGCTATGATCAATGTATCCATAAACTAGCCTTGAACTACAGTTAAGATGTTTGTCTGTCATAGGAGAGATTGGTCAGCTACGTGCGATACGTGTTTACCTTGAGGTGCGACAAAGTTCTGACTATTTTCACCAATGTAGTGGCAAATGAAACTTCGCCTCCATCGATCCGTAGTAGAATTCCGATAAGACCCATGGATCATCTTGCCATCGAAAAATAGCACATCTCCGGGTTCCATATCCAAACCAACTTGTTCAGCATCTTGTGGTATAACCGATTGAACGTTGGTGAATGAGATAGATGTATCGGCTGGTTCCACCTCAAGCAATCCATACTGATGGGACTTTGGGATGACAATCATTTGGCCAACAGATTGATCAGATTTATCTAAAGCGACCCAAACACCGATCAAGGGATCGGTTGTAATATATTGTTGATCTTGGTGAAGTGCTTGACCACGACCTCCTGGAGGTTTGAAGTAAAGCATAGTCTGACACAAAACAGGTTTATCACCTATCAGCTCTCCAGCTATATGAATAAGTTCTGATGCAGTTGCCCAATATTCTGTTGATTGGTCCCAATCATGCATATTTATCATACGTGGAAACTCATGATTGGGATCATCAGGGTCATCCATTGTTCCTCCAGTATCACCTGGTTTTGGCCCCTCGGTTCGCATTTTCATATAGTGGTCAATCATACTACCAGCCAATGGCTCAAACAAACCATGAACAACGATGAAACCAAATGTATTGTATTGATTAACTTGTTGTTCTGTTAAACGCACCATTATTCCTTTATAGAATCTTTTTCAGAGAATCCATCAAACCGTCGGGTGGATCAAATGGCAGTTGAATTGGTTCATGCCTCAAGGCACTAGCATAAATTCCCATAAGCAGGTTAAATTCTGCTAAAGATTGAGCTAGGTGGGTTGGATGGACTTGCTCTTCATCATCAAGCCATGTAAATACTGCCTCGGTAAGTCCTGCCTGTCCTAACAGATCCTCCTCACCATAACTATGTACACCACTTTCATACCCATCCTCCGGAGTACTGCGTTCCCAACCAGCCATCTGCCAATGTGTGAAACCATGTGTGCCAAAAACAGCAACACGCTTATGATGGAAAACAGAATCACTATCGTTGATTTTGGCGGCGCCTTCTGTACCAAATGCAATTGAGGCACGGACCCCATTTTCGTACATAACAGAGGCTGCGGCGTTTCCAGGAGAAGGTTGTGCTCCTTCCAGATGATCTCGCCCTGAAATTTGACCAAAAACCTTTACAGGTTGAGAATTATCAATATAAGAAGAAACTAATTGTAGTACATGAGGACCTTGGTCTAGTGGCGTTGACCTTGCACTGGCATCGATGAACTTGATATCTCCGATTCTTCCATCATTCACATTCCGCTTAAGCTCCAAATTACGCGGATGAAAGTTAAGTTGTGTGTTAACCACAAACTTGGTCTGAGTATTCTGACAGAGCTCCATCAGGTTACGCCAATCCTCCGACTGAACAGCAATCGGTTTCTCAACGATTGCTGCAGGCACTTTGTTTTCTGCAGCGATGCTCATCAATGAATGGCGAATTGGTTCTCCAGTTGAGCGTAATATTGGCGCGGTAACGATATGCAACAAATCCGGACATTCTCGGTCCAACATTTGGTGAATATCAGTGTATCGCTTATCAATCTCGAACTCATCTCCAAAAGAATTCAGCAAATCTTCATTCATATCACAGATAGCAACGATTTTACCACCTTTGACATGTTGATAGGCTTGCGCGTGGCCTCGCGCCCGCCCGCCACATCCTAAGAACGCACATTTGTACATATTTTCACCTTTTTAACAAGAAATCAAGTTGTGAGCGACAAGAGTGTCTAAAAAGAAAAGTGCAGTATAATCCAACAGAAGTGATAAAAAAACAACAAATACCGGAAACTTTTTAAAAACGCTACCTTATTCCAAGAAGCAGTTCAACTGTCAACTGATCAAGTTTTTCATAGGCGTGTCCCTTCTCTGCAATTTTGTCAGGTTGAAAATCGATTGCTTGAAGAGCTTCAACATTCTCATTGCTGTAGGTTGCAACAATTTTTTCCAGTGATTCATCCTGTTGCTGAATTTCTGACAGCAAACCTTGGATGTCAGAATCTTCATTGAACTGTTGTGCTTTCTCCTTTAGGATTAAATAAGTTCGCATACAACCCGCGGCAAAATCCCAGACTCCTTGTTCATCTTCAGTTCGATACGCATGCGCGTCGAAATGACGCATACCTGACCATTTCATATCCTCCAAAAACTTGACCAGAAAGAACGCAGCCTTTATATTCTCCGACCCGAAACGGAGGTCTTGATCAAAACGTCCCATCTTCTGATCATTGAGGTCAATATGAAACAATTTGTCAGCTTCGTAGGCTTGTATAACCCCATGCAAAAAATTAAGACCGGCCATTGTTTCATGAGCAAATTCTGGATTTACGCCAACCATCTCGGAGCGATCCAGCGTCTCAATAAAATGTAACATATGACCAGTAGTTGGCATATAAATATCTCCCCGTGGCTCGTTCGGTTTGGCTTCCAAGGCGAATCTCAGGTCATACCCTTGGTCAACTACATATTCAGATAAGAAATTAATTGCCTCTCGAAACCATTTGACGGTATCAGGGCCATTTTTGGACGCATCGACTTCAGCACCTTCACGTCCTCCCCAAAATACGTAAATCTTGGCTCCCAACTCAACACCTAAATTGATGGATCTAACTGTTTTTTGCAAGGCAAATGCTCGGACTTTTGGATTGTTAGAAGTAAAAGCCCCATCCCTAAAAACAGGATGAAAGAACAGGTTTGTCGTTGCCATCGGCACTTTCATGTTGTAATCATTGAGCGCTTGTTTGAACTCTTTGACTATTTGGTCTTGTTCTCTAGCTGAAGAACCAAATGGGACCAAATCATTATCATGAAGGTTCACTCCATATGCACCAAGTTGACTGAGTTTCCGAACCGAATGAGTTGGTTTTATTATTGGTCGGACTTGATCTCCAAATGGGTCTCGCCCGGGATTACCAACTGTCCACAAACCAAAGGTGAATTGATCCTCAGGTTTAGGTTGAAAAAGATTAGACATAATTAATTATTTCCTCCCAATAATTTGTGGTTAAAAGCCAAGGCATCTTAGCACAAATGCCCTTAATCATACAAGAGAAAAGATCAGTTGAAGCTCACAGAATGTCGTGGCTGATCTCCCTGACGTTGCGTTCGATTACTACGATAAACAGTACTTTCTCCAAACAGTAGCTTAATGTCTTTGATTGCTTCCTCACTATCCTTGATTCTAAACTTTCCACCACATTGAACAATAATTTCTCCAAATTTTGAGTTAGTAAGTCTCAGAATCAAGTCGCGTTCTCCTCGGTATTTAACGCACAATTTTTTCAATTGTTCTATTGGTTCAGGAATAGTAATTTCAGGGATAACAACCTCAACTGACGAAGTTTTTGATTCAACTAGGTCCTCTATAGCTACGACTTCGTTCACTTGGATTTGTCGGGCATCGATTTCATTTCCATCATCATCTGTCTTTTTACTACGCATATCTACGCTTATATCTCCACGGACCCATATAACCTTATTTTTCTCAATAAGTCCCCTTGATGCTTCATAGGTCTCAGGAAATATAACCATTGGTATAGATCCTTCAAGGTCTTCAAGGGTAACTATGGCCATTCGATCACCACTTTTTTTTGTCGTGACTACTCGAACTTCAGAAATCATTCCTATAACATAAACTTCAGCGTCATAACGATGCTCATAAAGCGATTCAGATGTTACTGTAGCATAGGATTCTAGTAAATCTTCGTATTGTTCAAGTGGGTGTCCAGACAGATAAAAACCGAGCATTTCTTTTTCGCTATCAAGTTTTTCATCGTAGTTCATTTCCTCTAATTCATCAAGTTCAAATTGGATTTGAGAATCAGCCGAGTCATCGCCGCTAAACAGTGACATCTGACCTTTGTCGATGTCGTTCTGTGCACTTTGTGCCGCTTTTAACGCCCGGTCAAGGCTAGACAGGTATTGGGCTCGATGTCCATCACCAAGTGTATCAAACGCCCCAGCCATAATTAAGCTTTCAATCGCACGTTTATTGATGGCACTATTGTCAACACGTTGACAAAAATTCTGGAGAGAGTCGAAAGGGCCATCTGTCAGGCGCGCATCGACAATCGCCTGAATAGCGCCTTGACTCACATTCTTGACTGCAGCCAGACCGAAACGGATGTTGCGATCAACTACTGTAAAGGTGGTTTCACTGCTGTTAATATCTGGAGGAAGAACTTGAATCTCCGTTTGAAAGAAATCAGCGAGTTTCTTGCACTCGGTCATATATTTCATTATCTTTTCGCTATATGCTGATTCTCCTGTCATCATTGATGACATGAACTCACGTGGATAATGAGTTTTAAGATACGCCATCTGGTATGACAAAATGGCATATGCAGTTGTATGCGACTTATTAAAAGCATATCGTCCAAATGGTTGCAGATACTCGAAAACTTCAATTGCTTTATCACTCGAAATATTATTTCCTACACAACCATCGATGAATTTTTCTTCTTGTTCCTTGAGTAGGTCTGCTTTCTTCTTGCCCATAGCGTATCGTAAGACATCAGCCTCACCGAGGCTAAACCCCGCCATAGCCTGTGCTATCTGCATTACTTGTTCCTGATAAATACATACCCCATAAGTTTCCCTAAGAACCTCCTCTAAAACTGGATGTAGATAAGAAACCTTCTCAAGTCCAAGTTTTCGGCGAATAAAACTATCCATCATTCCACTGTCGAGTGGTCCAGGCCTATAAAGCGCAGGAATTGGGATGAAATCCTCGAACTTATCCGGTTTGATTTGCATAATAACGCGTTTCATGCCTGGGGAAGTCTCCAACTGAAATAATCCTGCTACAAAACCTTTACCAACAAGTTTGTAGGTTTCTTGGTCATCAAATGGAATATCTTCTAGCTTAAGGTCAAGGTTATGCTTCCTATTGACTCTTTCCAAGCAGTGGTGTACTTCAGACAACGTTCTCAATCCCAAAAAATCAAATTTTACCATGCCGACTTTAGCTAAAGTCTGTAACTCAAATTGGGTGGCAATGCGATCATTTTTATCCTTAAACAGTGGAACGTAATCAGTGAGGGCACCATTTGCAAGTACAATACCTGAAGCGTGAATAGAAACATGTCGCTTGATTCCTTCGAGAGAAGTTGCAAAGTGCATTAAATCCGCATTTTGTGGTTCAGCAGCAACTTCTTTAAATTGTGGCGCTTCATCCAACGCTTCATCAATCGTAATGCCAGGTATGGAAGGAATCTGCTTAGCCAACCGATCTACTTCGCCTAAAGGCATGTCCAATACACGACCGACATCCCTAATAGCCTGTTTAGCACCCAAAGTATTGAAAGTAGCCACATAACCAACAGATTCCGCACCATATTTGTCAATCAGGTATTGAATTACTAAATCCCGATGTTCAGGAGCAAAATCAATATCGATATCCGGCATATCGACACGTTCCAGATTAAGAAACCTTTCAAAGATACAACCATAGTCTATTGGATTGAAGGTTGTGACCCCTAAAGCATATAGAACCAAGCTGCCTCCTGCTGATCCGCGAGCATTCAACGGGAACCCTTGGTTACGCGCATAATTGACATAATCCCAAACAATCAGAAAATATCCAGCATAACCAGTTTCTTTAATCACTGAAAGTTCATAATCAAGGCGATCCTCAATTGCATTTGGCAATTCACTTTTAACAAGATCATTCAATCCTTGAAAGCATACATCTTTCAAATAACTGTCGGCTGTATGCCCATCAGGCACCTTGTATTCGGGCATGATGTTCTGACCGTATGAAAGGTTGAGCTGGCATCGAGCAGCTATCTCAACAGTGTTAGTGATAACTTCTGCTGGATAGTCCTTGAATGCTTGGTGCATTTCATCAATTGTTTTGAGATAAAATTGATTTTCAAACGCTAAGCGATCTTGGTCATTAAATGATTTGCCTATCTGAACACACAATAGGATATCGTGCGAATTGTGATCCTCTTTCGACAGATAGTGCGAATCATTAGTACCTACCAATGGTAGTTCAAACTCTTCAGCAATCTTGATTAAAGTTGGCATTGCTTGACGTTCTAAGTCCAATCCATGGTTTTGAATTTCGACATACAGGTTGTTTTTGCCCATAATATCTATCAAGGTCTGCAAGTTCTTAACAGCAGCAGCCTGATCATTACCTATTAGTGCTGGAACAAACCCATTAATACACCCAGTTAAGGCTATAATTCCTTCATGGTATTCGCGTAATACTTCCATATCAATTCTAGGTCTAAAGTAAAAACCTTCTATGTATGCGACGGAAACCAGTCGCATCAGGTTTTTGTAGCCCACTTCATTTTCAGCGATCAGTGTTAGATGGTAAGGTTTTCTCTGATTTTGATCACGACTATTCCGGCTATCTGGTGCTACATAAACCTCGCAACCTACAATAGGATTGACACCTTTTTCCTTTGCTGTTACATAAAATTCGTAAGCTCCAAACATATTTCCGTGATCCGTTAGTGCAACTGCAGGTACACTATTGTCATAAGCCCAATCAACCATTTCGCTTATACGACATGCTCCATCAAGCAAACTATACTCACTATGGTTATGTAAGTGTACAAAAGCCGAGGTTGCCATAATTCTACCTTTCTTCCTCAATATGAATAGGTGATATAATCGACTGTTTTTTAGTTATTGGCATAGATACCAAATCCACTTGAATAAATCGACCGACCGAACGTGCTACTAATGGAACGTTTGTCTCTTTTGGGATTGGGTGGGTTTGTAAGAAAAAAAATGCAACACAAATAAAAACAAATACAGCAACCCCAAAAGTTACCGAACGGAATTTTAGTTGCAATTGATCACGTGAAAAAACAAAACATGATTGAAATCTCTCTGTGTCTCGAGGAAATAGAGTAAGTGTTGGTTCTTCCTGTGAGGGTGTTTCCGACACTCTCTGCATAAGCTCCAGCAAAAATTGATCTCTGGTTTCAATTGGACTTAGTTGTTTAAGTAAATGATCTACTTGTGTAATCTGCATTAGTTCAAAGGCGGCCTCATCAGAATTTTCGAGATGTTTTCTGATTTTTAGTCGCTTCTGTCTGGAAACCTCTCCATCGAAGTAGGCAGACAGTTGTATGTTAGTTTCCTCAGATTTTGGCATTGTGACTTTCACCTATTCCGGATTCCATTAGTAGCTTTTTCATGTTTCGTCGAGAACGGTGAATCAATGACTTCACCGCACTGACTGAACAGCCAATAATTTCAGCAATCTCTTCGTATCTCATACCTTGATAAGTTACCAAAATAAGGCATAGGCGTTGATTCTCAGGTAGGCAGTTTATCTTCTGTTGAATAATTAGTTCTCGCTCCTTTTTTTCATACAACCGATCTGGCATATACCGAAAATCAGGAAAAATGTCCAAGCTATCGCTTTCCTTGGCTCCAGTGGATTTCCTCGCAAGTAAATCGGTCTTTCGGCGACTTCGATCCCGGATTTCATTTCGGCACAGATTGGTTGCAATTAGATACAACCAATTCTTAAATTTCGAGCGTGGTTCGTAACTATCTGCATTCTTGTATATACGGATAAAAGTTTCCTGCGCTAAATCTTCAGCCTGATGATAGTCACCAACTGAACGACAAATGTAATTAATAATCTGATCCTTGAAGCGCATTACAATCAACTCAAATGCTGCAGTGTCTCCACTTCGGCAGCGCATCATCAATTCTTCATCTGAAGTTCGCAAGTGTAATTCTCTCAATTGTAAATTTCGTTGTAATTTTCTTCTTCATTTCCCGCCTGAACGAAACGATCTGGGAAATTTGAAGTTATACCTTGTACCCCAAGTGTGACAAGTTGTTGCATCTGGATTACATCATCAACTGTCCACACCCAGAGGTTCACGCCCCGTTTGCGAACTTCCCAAGCAAAACTTGCATCCAACATTTCATGCTTCACGTTTAATGTTGAAGCACCAATTTTACAGGTAGTTTGGATAAGGTCTAAAGCCTGTTTATGCTGGGGTGGAGTGGGGTTCCCTGAAGTCAAAAAACCCGTTGGTATTCGTGGGTCAAGACTGCGTACTTCCAATAGTACGGAAGCATGGAAGGAAATAACAATAACATTGTTAACTGATTGTGTATGATGAATTGCTCGAACGACCTCAGCTGATAGCCATTCATCTTTAACTTCCAACACAGTAATTGCGGTTTTTTTAATCAGGTCAAGTGATTCGGCCAAAGTCGGCACTTTTTCACCAATGAACGAGGGGCCAAACCATGCACCTGCGTCAGCTTCCTGAATTTCTGTTAGCGACATTCTATGAATGCACCCTGTTCTGTCTGTGGTACGGTCCAAGGTTTGATCGTGCAAAACAACTAATTTACCATCAAGTGTGCCGCGCACATCTACTTCTACACCGTCCACCCCGATTTCTAACGCTTTACTGAATGCACTCAGTGTGTTCTCAGGAGCAAGCCCGGAGGCTCCACGGTGAGCAATCCTGACAAAATCACTCCAACTCATTTTTTAGTCCAACTAGCATATAGATCTTTAGCCACATTGATTAACGGGGCGACCCAAAAGCGATCGCGTGCTCGGTCTAAATACTCACATAACTTCTCCAAATCGCAACGTTCAATTGGTAGATGTCCTTCCCCAATCCCATGGAAAGTGAAAATACTCCACCCACCAAGATCGTTTGTTCGTTCAACCAAACCGATGAGGTCATTTGCTGATTGGTGCTCACATTTCCATGAATTCAAACAGTGTAGATCAGCATGATAAGGTGAATTGACCGAAACCGACATCTCGCACCCAGCTCTAGCTGCAAAGAAATGGCTAGCAACAACCGGGACATAGCTCCGTCGTTCCTTGCCGCGGCCAACGAAAGTATTATAACATGGATAGCAAAAACTCCATTGGTCAATTTCAGGAAAAACCGTTCGAAACCGACGGTCGGCTAATTGTAATTCGGATTCAAGTTCATCAAGAGTTCGGTACTCCAATCCAATATTATCTAAATCAAGACTGGTAGCGCAACTACACCAATGATGAATAGAATGATTCCCAATTTCATGACCATTTTCGAATGCAGGTCTAAAACGTTCGAGAGATGTTTCCCAATTCCCTTTTGCAATTGGATAGAAAGTCCCAGCCAAGCCAAAATTTTCTAAGATAGGAATAGCTAGGTCCAAATGTGACTTCATCCCATCATCAAAGGTCAAACTGATGGCAGATTGTTTATCATCATTCCAGAGATGCTTCTTCAAACCGCTCAACTTTTAGTCTTCCCCCCTATACAAACCTCAGCAGAATATCATTCTCAATGTTCATGTCGAACTAAACGAGTCTCCATATGGAAAATCAGCTTCCGCTGAATCCCTTGGTCAATATATCGAATTGGAACCGAAAAACCACAAATCTGCATAGACATATTGTTCACATGTTTATAAACATCGCGTATTTCAGCAAATCAATTTACTCTAATAGATTCTTCTGATAATTGAGATGTTACTCTTTTCTAAAAATAAATTCTTGGATTGAATCCCAATTTTTCTCAAAGTTTTAATCTGGACATTCCAGTAAGGTTCTACCAAGCACGGATTTTGGATAAATCCGTTTGCTTTCGACACAACGATGCATAGGTTCCATCTTTAGCAATCAATTCCTCATGAGTTCCAATTTCATCAACCTTGCCATCTTTCAAGATTAATAAACGATTAGCATATTTAAGTGTTGATAACCGATGAGCGATAGCAAAAACTGTTCGGCCTCGAATTAGTCGTTCAAGTGCTTCCTGGATTTTTGATTCCGTTTCAGTATCAACCGAAGATGTAGCTTCATCTAAAATAAGGATCCGTGGGTTTTTTAGAATCGCACGAGCAATCGAAATTCGTTGTCTTTCGCCACCTGATACCCTTGCTCCCCTTTCACCAACTCTGGTGTCGTAGCCATCTGCAAAATTGACTATAAAATCGTGCGCATTCGCTGCCTTAGCGGCAGCAATGATTTCTGTGCTGGTTGCGTTCAGCTTGCTATAACCGATATTCTCAGCGACAGTTCCATTGAACAAGAATGGGTCTTGAAGAACCACACCTACTTGATCCCTAAGCGAATCTAACTGAATATTTCCTAGATTATGTCCATCAAGAAGAATATCACCACCAGTCGGGTCATAGAATCGTGTTATAAGGTTAATTAGTGTGCTTTTCCCTGCACCACTATGTCCAGCTAAGCCAATCATCTCACCTGGTTGAACGGTGAAGCTGACATCGTTGAGTGCATCCTGTTCACTGTCATACGAGAAAGAAACGTTACGGAACTCAATCTCGCCTCTTGCTTGCTCCAATTTAACTGAATTTCTACTGTCGGCAATATCTGGAGGAGTATCAAGAATCTCAAATACTCTTTCGGACGAAGTTGCTGCCTGCAAGAAACGTCGGTTCAACCCGGAAAGCATCCGGATTGGTCCCATAAACTGCATCATGTACCCCATAAACATAATTAGTTCACCAGTGGTTAAATTGCCATTAAGTAACTGACGACCTCCAGCAAACCAAATGATAATACTACCTGAAAAGGTGATAAAACCCATCGTTGGTCCATAGACCGACTCCCACCGGGCTGAACGGAGACCAGTTTCAAGAACACGTTCACTTTGTTTGTCAAACCTGTCAGTTTCATAACCTTCACGACCGAAAGCTTTTACTACTCTAACACCTGGGATTACACTTGCCAGAATTGTACTAACGCCTGATATTTGCTTCCAAACAATATGGTATATCTTTCTTACTTTCGTGCCAAAATATACTGTAAATATAATAATCAGTGGAATAGGAATCATCGAAAGCAGGGTTAATTGCCAATTGTAATAGGTCATAACTGAAAACATAAAGACAAGCATTAGAATGTCACCGACCATATCCTGAAGGCCATAGGCAATGAAATCTTCCAACCTTCCCACATCATGAGTGAGTCGAGACATAATGTTTCCAGTATCACGTTTTTGGTAGAAACTAATAGATAATCGATTCAAATGTTGGTAAGCTTCTGTTCGAAGTTGGTGCTTCACCCTTTGGCCGACGATTGACATAACATAACTGCGAATTGTGGAAAAACTGGTAGTAAATATGTTGACACCAATCATCATTAACACAATGGTAACGAGTCCCGAAAACCCAGAGGATTCAACACCTGTAGGAGGAGCAAGAACTTCGTCAAAGAGTCTCTTGTTGAGAATGCCTGGATATACACTCACTGCCCTGACAAATACCATGATAAGGAATGCGCCCAGCGATATTTTCCAATGTGGTAAAGCATAGGCCAGTAGCCGGAAAATCAATTTTCGTTTTTCAATACAGTAAGTGCAAACATCCGTCCAATGTGGTATTGCTCTGCCACATTGGTCGCATTTTGCTTTTTTTCGCCCGATGTGAGGTGACTTTAAATGCTTTCTCTCTTCACTTTTATCTGAATCTTTTGGCTGGCTTTGGCGAATAAGAAAATCTATCTCTAATTTGGCATTGAAAAACTTTTCTGCGGCTGTTTTTGAATATCTTGCCACTTCAATACCACTATCGTGAGTTCTAATTTTCATCACGTTATTACCATGTAAGGGGTGGATATCTACAGTTTCAATATCCTCAAGTGGTATTACGTGGAGATCATGATCTGGCGTGCCGTTCAACCGAGCAGTAACCAGCTGACTGGTAGTAGCAATAATCCAATCTTGACCATAATTCCCATTTTCAAGAAGGTCAGTTGAGACGGCAACTTTGATTTCTTCAGTGTCGCTTAAAAATACCCTAATTCGAGGTTCTAACTCTACTGGTATCTTGTCTATCAGTGGAGGTTCTGATTCAGAGCCATTCTTAGCAGGTGCATTCATAACATTAAACTCTCCAGCTAGCGATCTTTATATTTATTACTAGTATGGGGTATTACAGCACAAAAGGAGTAACAAAATCACAGAAGGTGAAATCTAACTAAATACAATTGCAAAAAAACTTGGAGTTGTCAAGGATATATTTCACTTAATTTGTTTTAGTTTTAACCGAAAATAGTGAACTCTAGCAGGCAAAAAATCGCGATTGACAAAAAAAAAAGAACCAGTTATAATCAGCTACGTGCTTTCCTTCCCAACAGAGGGTTTGATGGATTATAAAAACTTGACGCTCGATACCTTTCAAGAGCAAGCGATTGAAGGCATTGACCAAGAACACTCAGTCTTAGTTGCTGCTCCAACAGGTGCGGGAAAGACGATTATTGCCGAATATGCTATTGAGAAATGCATTCAAAATGGTGATAGAGTAATCTATACTGCCCCAATTAAGGCATTAAGCAACCAGAAATACCGAGATTTGATCACACTGTATGGAAATCAAGTTGGGATTGTAACTGGCGATGTTGTACTGAATCAGTATGCTCAGATACTGCTCATGACAACAGAAGTTTTTAGAAATACGATCTTTGACAATATTAACCGGCTAAATGATGTTGGATATGTTATTTTCGATGAAATTCACTACATCAATGATATAGAACGCGGTACAGTATGGGAAGAGAGCATTATCTTTGCACCACAACACATCAAATTCATTTGTCTTAGTGCTACAATTCCGAATATCATTCAGTTCGCCGATTGGATGCGTGAGGTACGCGAGATACCAATTGAGATCATCGAGGAACATCAACGTCCCGTTCCACTAAAACATTTCCTCTACCTGAAAGATTATGGTGTTGGAACTTGTTCTGACCTGCAGAATGTGCAAGGAAATTACGCTGACCCAACGAATTTTTCATATAGGGAGTTCAGTAGTCTTGTAGCTAAAGATTTTCCTGGCATTCGTAAAACAGAACTGATGGCTCATATTCAAAGAGAGAAGCAATTTCCTTGTTTGTATTTCTGTTTTAGCCGGAAACTTTGTAAAAAGAATGCAGAATACTATGCCAAAAGCGAGAACCTATTGTCAAAAGTACAACAACGTCAGATTCTTGGTCATTTTGATTCGTTGTGCGAGAGATTTGGTATTCTAGAGGATAGAAACGTCAAACAATTCAGGTTCTTGGTTTCTAAAGGAATTGCATACCATCACGCAGGCATGCTGCCAACGTTGAAAGAAGTGGTGGAAAGGCTATTTACATTAGGATTGATCCAACTTCTATTTACAACTGAAACCTTTGCTGTAGGGATTAACATGCCTGCATGTTCGGTTGTCTTCGACAGTCTCGAGAAATATGATGGTATCTCATCTCGATATCTTAAAGCACGTGAATATCATCAAATGTCTGGCCGCGCAGGGAGACGAGGTATTGATGATATTGGGTTTGTTTATGCCAAAGTCGATCCGAAGTTTACAGATGCTAATCAAGTTCGAATTACAACATCTGGCCAGATTGAACCGCTTGAAAGTCAATTCAATTTGTCTTACTCTAGCCTTTTAAATTTGTGTAATGAGCATGGAGATTTAATTTATGATGTTTGTACGCAAAGTCTCAGTAATTTTCAGAACGTAACTAGACTCCACTCAATTGATTCCAAGCAGGGACGAGCTACTAAAGAATTAAGCAATTTACCAGAGCCAACCTGTATACACCAAGAGGTTGATCCTCATACCCAAATAGCTAGTTACAATCAATTGTTGGAATGGGTTTCGGAGGAAGATCGACGCCTAAAATCTGAACGCCGAAACCTACATAAGCAAAAGCGACGTCAAAAATCCAAAAGAAACTGGCGTAGCAAATTTAACAACATTAACCAAGAAAAACAGCGAATTCAGCAAAAAAAGCACAGTAGCCTCTGTGATTCATGTAACTATCTTAGTTCATGTAATCAACTTTATCATCAGATTCAACGGCAACACGATCTTCTCCTAAAACTGAAGGAGGAAAGAGATTATGTTGAGCGCTATCAGCAACAGCAAATCGAGTTTCGTCTAACTATCTTGCAGCAGTTAGATTACATTGATAATTTCAAGCTTTTACCTAGAGGCGAAATTGCCTCGCAGATCTACGGATACGAAACACAGATTACCGAGTTGCTTTTCAATGGGATCTTGGATTCCCTCAACGAAGACGAGATCAATGTTTTGATGATGGCAATTGTTTGTGAACCTAGGAAGGATTCGTTTCGCCATGTTAAATTACGTCAAAAAATGTTGCGCAATATGTTGAGAAATGCGGACAAGATGATAGATCGGGTTCGACTGGTAGAAAAAAAATTCGATACTATTGAACCAACACCAAAGTTAGAATTAATTTTGAGTGTTGCCATGCTAGAATGGAGCCAAGGTTGTGACTTTGAAGATCTGCCGCAATATGCAGATCTTGCAGATGGAGATTTCGTTCGGTCCTTCCGACTTGTCGTAGATCTTCTGCGTCAAATCCGGCGTGCGGCAGCTGAGATGTCATCTCTTGGTAATAAATTAAGTCGTAGCATAGACAAAATTAATCGAGATGTAGTTGACGCAGAACGTCAACTACGTATTGGACAATAAGATATCATGGTAATTGTGAGTCTTTCTGACCAGAGATACTTACCAAGTTTTTCTTAAACTGAAAATATAAATGGAGAATGTTGATGGCTGATCAAGCATTTGAATTTAGTGCAAAATTAGAGTTTCGTCCGATGAAGGATGACGACGTTCAAGACTTACAAACGTATTGTTTTTCCAATAAAACAATTGATGAGATTAAAGAAGAAATAAACCAAGATCTCGACAGGATCGAGAAAGGTGAAGTGTTTCGCATTATCGCGGATGCTGGAGGCCATGCAATTGGACAAGTACGAATTGAGCGTGCAACTGTACAATCTACAGTTGCTAACGTGGGTGACTTATATGTCTCAGGGCCATTTCGTGCCTTTGGTGTTTCAGCAAAATTGATTGAGTCAGCAGTAGAAATGGCCAATGAAAACGGTATTGAGACCCTTGAGATTGAGGTCATGAAATCTGACACTGCGATTATTGAAGCCTACAGGAATTGGGGCTTTGAAGAGCGACCAACAATAACACTGCAAAAAAAAATTACAGCAGAAGGATCTAAAAAAGTGTTTGACGTGTCAGAAGACCAGGTTGTCATTGATGAAGGTGATGGAGAATCAAACCTAGGAAATAATGGTTTAGAGGGAATAAATGCCACAGAAACGGAAACCATCCCAGAAGATCTAAACGCACAGCAAGAGTTGTTGTAATCTGGGGCTAAGTTTCCCTTGAATACACTAAAAAAATCACACATTTTAAGATAGCTGGGAGTCAATTTTTTTATGAAGATTATAGTGAACGCGTTTCTCTGGGGAATCATTGTAAGCTCGCTTGTGTTTTTTTGTAGCGGGTGTACTAGCCAAAACACTGATCTTTCAAAAGGAAAGGAACTGATAAAATCAGACAAGCGTCGGAAAGAAGAAAGAGCAGTTGAAAAGTTCAAACTAGCCGTTAAGGCAATTCAAAACAACACAAAAGATAGTGCAGAAGCTAATTATTTGCTTGGACTTTATAATTCTCAAGGTTTCTATGATGCAGATAAAGAACCTGAGGTTTACAATGCCGCCTCAATCAATAAAAGAGGAGATCATATGTACCAAGCCTACAAAAACTCACCCAAGGAATACTTGGAGATTCTCATCTTCGAAACGCTACGATCGCAAGATACAAATGTTCAGGATGCAGCTAGGTACGCACTAAAAAAAGTCTACGAATCAGGGAATCAGCAGAAATTACTAAAATCACTTAAGAAAGCGATAACGTCTAAAGATAATAGAGATCGCCAAGATGCACGAACCGTCTATACAACTATTGGTAAAGATCCTAGGTTCACACAAAAAATAGTAGAAATCTTGATAGGATTTCTAGATTATAAACGTAAAGAAACTCGATTGAACGCAGTGAAATCCCTAGGAGAAATTGGTAGCGAAATCGCAATTGGAAAACTGGTTGAAATTATTAACTCCGGATCAGAGAAACGGGAAAAACAGAGAGAGAGTCCTGAAGTTCGCCGCTTAGCAGTTGAAGCTTTGGGGGAAATTGGTGGACGAGCGGTTGGTGAATTAGTAAGCATCATTCAAAACAAAGGATCCTCAATGCGCGTTGATGCAATCCAAGCACTAGAGAAATTAGGAGATGAGCGTGCCGTCACACCGTTGTTAAATGTTTTGAATGAGCAAGGTGGGCGGGACGTTATCGTTAGTTATTAGTTTAAGGAGATTCAATGGATGCTAAAAACAGATCTGTTTTAGTTGTTTTTGTATGTTGTTCGATATTTTGCTTTATTGGTTGTACAGATAACGAGTATATCGATACTACTCTTGGTTTAACAGTTCAACAACTCGATGGAGACTTAGACGATCGCTGGTCAACCACTGGTGTAGTAATTAAAAACGCGAGTAATCAATCAGGACTCAAAGAAGGAGAGCTTATTTCACATGTAATTGGTGAACGGAAAATTAACACTCCCTCCGACTTCAATCGAGCGATTGAGAGTGCGATGAGAGATGGAAACAGCTTTACCCTTGAATTTATTGATAGTAGCCAAAAGCAACTTCGCCAAAGATTTTCGGTTCGCCGAGAAGGTGATGATGTAGGGATCAGTGTTGATGACAATAACCGAATTAAGAAAATTAAAAGTGGAACATTAGCTAATAACGCAGGTCTTAAAGAAGGGGATCAGGTTTTATCCATAATTGATGCGAAAAATATTCGTACAATCAAAGATTACCAAAAAGCTGTCAATGAATTTTCGAGAGCAAAAGCTACAATATCATTTCGCACGAAGGAGCTTATAGGCGTTAAAATCGCCGCCATTAATGCATTGGCTAGTATTGCTGATGCAAGTGCGGTTGAGACAATGATTAGGTTTCTCGAAGATACGGAACCGTCTCTAAGGGAACCTGCGGCAAAAGGGTTAGAACGGCTCGTGGCTTTAAGCCAATTAAACGGTTTATTCCAACAATTCCAGAGAAAGGATACAGACCAGTTACCTGCCGATGGATTAAATGCGGAGTTACTTCAACGAGCAGAGATACTCGACTTGTTGACTGTTGATCTTCAAACAAATCAGGCTAAACTTACAGATCCTATTGGCACAGAATTCCTCCATCGATCGGCAGCTCTATACAAAAAAATTAGTAGCACAAAGATCACGGAATTGGTGAAAAAATATATCAAGCGTGAAATTGAACCCAATCAGGAGATCCGTCGTTCCTGCCTCTCGATTTTGGGGATCCTACAGCCTCAATCAGTTATAGGTGATCTAATTGCTGTCCTAGAAGATAACCAAGAAACATCAGGCATTCGTTTCAAAGCAGGCTTAACCTTGAGCCAGATTGGTTCCCCCGCAATTGAACCACTTATCGCATCATTTGACAATGGTGACTCAGGAATCAGGGATATCACAGCTTCGTCACTTGGAAACATTGGTGGTTCCAAAGCACGTCAGGCATTGATTACCTTCTTGAAAAATGAGAACAATGACACAACAAAATTGACCTTAGTTGATGCTATTGCCAAAATAGGTGATGATACCTCAATACTTGCATTAGAAGAACAGCAGGGAAGCCTAGATAAAACTAGTGGTTTGGCTACGTTCCTAAATGAGATATTAACACAGAAGTCTGAAACAAAAAGAACAGAGGCAGAAGCTGATTCGCTAGATTTTCTACAGGATCTTTAAAAAGGTTCCTCTCAAAACTGAGTTGACAAATGAAGGGAAAGCTGCGAATCTGCATCATCTGTCAACCCACTTTTTGACCTTCCAATATATAGTTATCAACCTCCTACAGTTGCTTTAGAAGTTTGAGACCGTTTTGAATCGCAACTGTGTTTGATGCCGCCTCGAGAATCAAACTGAACAGCCGAAATCAATAACTAGTTTTCTACTAACTCTAAACCTGATAATCTACTTCTCGTTTCTGTGATAATAAAATTGTTCGCTAAAATCACCACGATTAACTTATGCATCACTGTGCTTCTATTGAATATCATAAAAGCCGTAGCTGACCATTCCAATCTACCAACTTTTGTAGATGTTACACGAAAAGTTGGCATACACTTTAAACATATAAACGGCAAAACAGCACACCGCCATATTATTGAAACTATGGGGTCAGGGGCAGTATTCTTTGATTTTGACAATGATGGATACCTCGATCTCTACATTGTAAACAGCGGATATATAACTGGTTCAACCAATAACCAAACCGGTAACGTGTTATATCGTAACGATGGGTCTGGACATTTTATAGATGTAACAGCAAAATCGAAAACAGGAGATATTGGTTATGGAATGGCAGCAGCAGCAGCAGACTATGATAACGATGGTTATCAAGACCTTTATGTGGCAAATTATGGAGCAGATGTTTTATATCATAATAATGGGGATGGGACATTCACAAATGTCACAGGGCCAGCGGGTATCGATAATTACCTTTGGGGGGTAGCCGTAGCCTTTTTGGACTTCGATTTGGACGGATACTTAGATATCTTCGTAGTAAATTATCTCGACTATAATTTATCGATGTCTGTTGCTACAAAAAATGGCTTGACTGTTTATGGGCATCCTCGTGCTTACGAAGGAACCACGGATGCTTTATACCATAATAACAGAGATAATACTTTCACTAACATTGCCGAAAAGGCCGGCGTTACCAACGCTATCGAAGGGAGAGGGATGGGAGTAGTTGCTTGCGACTTCGATAACGATGGCTGGCCAGATATCTACGTTGCAAATGATACCAATAGAAACTTCTTTTACCATAATAACGGGAATAACACTTTTACTGATGAGAGTTTGTTCAATGGTACGGGTTACGATGCAAACGGTGTTGCCGAGGGGTCAATGGGAGTAGATGCTGGCGACTATAATGGGGATGGCTGGTTGGATATCTTAGTTGCAAATTCGGAAACAGCAACGTTATATAGTAACGAGAGTGGGATATTTATTGAGGAAACGTCAGCCGTCGGCTTAAGCGAACCAACATTCCAGTTTGTTGGGTTTAGTCCACTTTTCCTTGACTACGATAATGATGGTTATCTAGATGTTTTTATAGCAAACGGTCATCCACAAGCGGCCATTGAAAGTTTGTCGGACTCGGAAACTTATGCACAGATGGATCAATTATTTCGTAACTCCGGAGAAGGGATTTACGAGCAGGTCTCTAAAAGTGCTGGAGAATATTTTTCACAAGCATTTGTTGGACGAGCTTCAATTAGTGGTGACTACAATAATGATGGATACACAGACATTTTTATCGTAAATTCTAATCAAAGAGTGGTGTTGTTAAGAAATGAGGGGAACCATGCAAATAATTGGCTTCACGTTAAATTGGTTGGAACTTATAGTAACCGAGACGGTATTGGAGCTAAAGTTCGTGTTACCGCTGGAAAAACTATCCAAACCGCCGAAGTGAAAAGTGGGAACGGCTATGCCTCAGATAGTGATCAAAGGCTACTTTTTGGAATAGGCAACCATCAAAAAGTTGATCAAATCGAGATTCGTTGGCCGAGTGGAATCAAACAACGAGTTAAAAATATCCTCTGTAACCAAATCATCGCAATTACTGAGGAAAATTAACCTTTCACATTTTTTATCAATATCAGCATTGTTAAACAAACAATGAAAAATTAGTTTTGATATATGCCTTAGCATAATCTCGAGGCGTATTTTAAGCCCCTGCACCTTATTTGAGTTATCCACTCCTTTCTAAAGAAGATATTGTTGATCAAGTAAAACCTGTGGCTAAGTCTACATGGGGAATGAAGGTACGCGATAATCAGTGAAGATATTACATTTTCTGTTAATAGGTCTTTTTTTGACTTTTTTAATTCCAAAGGGCATCTTGGCAAAACGACCAGTCTTTGTTGATGTAACGAGGAAGACTGGTATCGATTTCAAACATACGAATGGCAAATCGCAGCGCTATTTTATTGTAGAAACATTGGGGTCTGGTGTTGCTACTTTTGATTATGATAACGATGGGTGGATCGATATATATTTTGTTAATAGTGGGCAAGTGTTACACCGCAGCCCAAAATTAACAAACGTATTATATCGTAATAATGGCGACGGTACTTTTACTGACACAACCGCATCATCGGGAACAGGTGACTCTGGTTATGGTATTGGTGTTACTGTCGGCGATTATGATAACAATGGCACTGCTGATTTGTATGTTACCAATTATGGGAAAAATATATTGTACCGTAACAACGGGGATGGGACTTTCACAGATGTGACGGACAAAGCTGGTGTTGGGCACCTCGGTTGTGGTACTGGTTGTGCTTTTACTGATTTTGATTTAGACGGAGATTTGGACTTGTATTTAGCCAACTATGTGCCAACAGATCAGATAACGTCAAACGCAGGAAGTAATGGGTACCGAAATCCAATTTTTTATGATGGCGAGATTGATGTACTTTATCAGAACAATGGTGATGGTACGTTTACTGTCATTACATCCCAGTTAGGTAACTCTACAATTTTTCATGATGCGAGAGGATTAGGAGTAGTAGCTGTAGACTATAATCGTGATAAATTCGCAGATATCTATATCGCTAACGACAAATCGAAGAATCTGTATTTCCATAATAATGGTGACCAAACTTTCACTGAAGTAGCAACACTAGCTGGTGTTGGTCATGATGCATCTGGTAATGCACTAGCTGGTATGGGAGTCGCAGTGGGTGATTACGACAACGATGGCTGGATTGACATGTTTGTGACGAACTTTGCTTATGAATTCAACAACCTCTACCACAATGAGAAGGAGTTCTTCATTGATACCACATCCTCGGCAGGTTTAGGTAATCCAAGTTATTTGTATGTTGGCTGGGGAACGTTTTTCTTTGACTCTGACAACGATGGCGACCTAGACCTTTTCGTTGCCAATGGGCATATTATGGACAATGATGAATTACAGTCAGATCAATTGACCTATGCACAACCGGATCAACTCTTTGAAAATCGTGGTGATGGCAAGTTTACCGAGATTTCTATCTCAAGTGGTAATTATTTTTCGCAAAAACATGTAGCTCGGGGTTCTGCCTATTTCGATTATGACAATGACGGAGATTTAGACGTATTAATTTCAAATTCGAACCATTTTGCCACCTTGCTCAGAAACGATGGGGGTAACCATCGAAGCTGGTTACAGATCACACTGATCGGAACCAAAAGCAATCGCGACGCTGTCGGCGCACAAGTGACTATCCAATATGATAATCAGATACAGGTCCGTGAAGTTCAGAGCAGCGGAAGTTATTGTAGCGTCAACGACTTTCGACTACATTTCGGCATGAATGTAGCAACACAGGTTGATCTAGTTGAAGTCCGGTGGACAAGCGGCAGTATCCAGAAATTGGAAGATATAATGGTTAACCAACATTTAACTATTATTGAAAATCAGCGGTGAGGTTAACATAGGTTAAAAAAAACTAAAGTAAGATTTTGTTGTTAGATACAAAAAAGCGATGCGCGACTATTGGCCGCACACCGCCAAATAATGTGTAGAAACAATTACTTCGTTACTGATTATTGATAGATTTGACGTCTCCCCAAACACTTGGCAATTTACTTTTCGGTGCCACACCAAAGGCTGGAGCAATTTCATTAAAGAACGCATTTGCCTTTTTTGCTCTATCCGGGTAAATCTTTACTTTGCCCATAGTTTTATCATCTAGATGAAGGTTAGCATAATCATGACCGCCAGATTCACCACAACGATATAGGAGGACGTTCCCACCGGCTTTGAGCTTTACCTCAATGTCGAAATCAACTTCTACTGGGGAACCCGTCCATCTGGAGTCGTTGAACCACTTTTCCCCATTGATCCAGATTTGTGCGTGGTCATCCTGTGCTGGAGACATGATGGCTTTCATGTCTTGGGGGGCATCGATGACAATGATTTGATAGGTATCGAAATTATTTTGGCAAGGTAACCCGTATCTAGATGACATATTACGTCCACCAGCTTCAGCTGGTTCAAATTCAACGACTATAAAGTCACCTACAGCACCTTTCATATGGTTCTTTTTGGGAAAATTAATTCCGATCTTATTAGCTTCCAACAAACCTTCATAAGTCGATAACGTAATTTGATCCAGTTTCCCTTTTGTTGCTTCATCAATGAGATCTTTGGGTGCTGAGGCTTGAAACCCACCGTTCGCCATATAACCACCATCTGGTACCAACCATTTGGTGATCCACTTTGCATCATCACGCTTTTCGTTTAGTGGACCAGCTTTCGCATTTGCCATTTCCTGACCTTTTTTAATAGGACCATCTTTAATGACATCTCCAGCAGACACAAATTGTACCGAAATTAAAAATGTTACAAATGCAAACAAAGAGCAAATCTTGAATATTTGCATGTACAAAATCCTTCCTTTCAAATTAAAAGTTAATCTTTTAGAACAAACCCTAACCCTGAGCTATAACCCTAGCTTTGGAATCTTGGGGTAGGATCCAGTTTAGTTTACGGGATTATATCAAAATCCTTAATAAAGTCAACTATTATTTTCATAAAAGCTGTGCGAAGTAAATTTTTTTAAAGTGTTATAATAGCGTATTGAACTTTGACTGAAAAAATCACGTTAAATTACTGAACAAATTACGTTAACACGTTAAATTACTGAACAAATTACGTTAAATTAATGTAAGAGGGATCAAATTAATTTTGATCTAAAAAGTGGTCATATACAAGAAATATGGAAAGTATACTATTTTTTCATGTTTTAAAAAGAGGTGTTATTGCCGTGAGATAATATAGGGTGTAAAAAAACTTTGACTTTTCAGTGCACACATG
>PAQF01000011.1 GCA_002709695.1 Candidatus Poribacteria bacterium | reverse complement strand
TGATATTGATTGTTTTTCCAATGAAATTGTTGTTGAATGTGAGAAGAGACTAGTTCCCGTATTTCAGCGCTCCTTTCCCAATATCAGCTTCATATCGGCAAAAAAACCTCCGGATAGGCGATTATTTGATCAGCGTATTGATTATCAAATTCCAATTGGCAACCTAGGAAAATGGTTTAGGATTACTGAAAGTGATTTTTGCGGGAGTAAACCTTATCTTGTACCATGTTCAGATAAGGTTATGTCTTTTAAGAAAAAATACCAAGCTTTAGCTGAGGGCAAGTTATTGGTTGGTATATCTTGGAGAAGTACTAAGGTTGATCAGAGAAGGGCAACCCTTAAAAGCACGGATCTAAAGCAGTGGCTTTCGTTGTTGTCTGAAAAGAAGTGTTTTTTTGTGAACCTGCAGTATGGGGATGTAAAGGAGGAAATTGACGAATTTGCAGCTGAAACAAATATTCAGGTTTACGATGATGAGACAATAGATTCTCTACGGAACTTGGACGATTTTGCCGCCCAAGTTTCTTCTCTAGATTTAGTTGTTTCCACATCTAATACTACTGTGCACGTGGCAGGAGCTCTCGGAAAGCCTGTTTGGAATTTATTATCATATGTATCGGATTGGCGGTGGACAGTGGGTCAGCAGTATTCTCTTTGGTATCCTACTATGAGGCTTTTTAGGCAAAAACAGGTTGATGATTGGAATAGTGTATTTCAGCAAGTTGTACCTTCACTGCAAAAGGTAATTAAACGTAGTTTGGAATAAATTGGGACTAAAATTCTAGTTTAGTCCTTGTAGGCAAAGATGGTTTGACGCATGTTGGATTTGCTTTAGGGTTTTTAGGTTCGAAACAAGAATAAAGTACACGAAAGGGGAATGTGCTGGGAATCGCCCAGTTATGACTGGATGTTTATATAGTATTTGCCATAGTGTCTTTGAAGTTTTGGCTAAGAAGGCTTTTTCCTTTGTACCTCCTCGGAGAATCTATTCTGTGTCCCAAAGCAACTTTTTCTTTCTCTATGCTACGTGTGGTTTGAATTCCTTCAGTTTTATTTGCATTTTTTGTTGCAACATATAATTAAAAAATAATTGGCCATTTTTTGGAAGCCAGTATGGACTACTTCGTCGTTCATAGAAAATAAAAACACATTTTTGAAGTAATGGTTACAGATTTTCTTTAGGTTCTCACCACTTTTGCAGTTTACATGTCCTATTTTACTCCCCAGGGATGCATGTTTTTGTGATTCTAGTGAAGGGGAGCCGATTATCAAAACTGACTCGCTTCCTTGCATGCTTTGGCATATATGCTCAAAGTAAAGATGTTCTTTTTCTGGTGGTATATGTTCGAGTACATCGAGGCTATAGATAGCATTGTATTTATTTAATGTGGGACTTTCTAATATATCATGGACAAAGAAATTGATCTGCCACTTTTCGTGAATATTGCCTTCTTGGGCATTTGAGATAAAGATTGGGTCGAAGTCCAGTGCATCCAATTCTTTGATTTCTTGTTTTACAATTCTACTGCCAAACCCATCCGCACAACCTACTTCCAGTACCTTGTCAAACCCAGAAAGCATTTTAGCCACAAATTTGTATCTTGATAGTGCAAACACCATTCTTTTGGGATCATTGAACCATGTTTCGTTTGTTAGTATTCCAAGTTGTGCTATGCCATGTTTCTCTTCTAATTCCAAGGATATGTTATATTGTGGCTCTTTGGTTTTGCGCATCTGAACTAATTCCCTTTTCGTAATCAAGTCGTTTCTTATTTCAATCTGAGCATAGTTGTTGTGCTAGCGAGAACTGGTAGTAACTTGCTTCAAGTTTTTCGCTATATTATCATACTATACCGTCTTGCAAGGTGTTTTTATAAGTCTGAGGTATAGAGAGAAAACTATTGGATATTTTTGGACATATTGAGGTAAGATTTTTGCAGAGGTGAGTTTATCTTGTCTAAGAAGAAGATGCCAGCAAGCTTTAAAATGTCATAATCTATTGTTGTTTATCAGAAATAAGTCGTAGCGTATATCCTGAAAATTATGAGCCTGACAACATTGTATTGTTTTTATGATTTACAAGTATCACCTCCTTCCTATGATTTTTTAACATATATACAGTTGGCTGAATTACATCGAAAGAGAAATAATCTAGCTAATATTTTTTTTGTTTTCGTCCCAGGGCTCGAAGATGGATTTCGTGGCGATAATTACTCAAAGAATATATCCCAGTGTCATATTATGATGAAGAATGTAGTTATTCCATCTTGCTGGTTGCTGCCGTCTTGTAAAGGTCTTGCGTGGCTGGAACATAGAGATGAAGCAAATTTCTTTTTTGAAAAGGCAAATGGTTACGTTTTTCCGCGAAACTACATACCTCAAACGCAGATAGTTGCAGATTACACTTGGCCGGGTATCGTGGCTGCTTATTTGCGTAATGAAACGCTCACAATGTTACGAGAGCCTCTAGGGTATTCTGAAATGATTAGTTCTCTTTTTCCTGATGATGGAAGGAAATTGATTACTATTACTATCCGTGAGGCACCATATAATACCAAAAGGAATACAAACTGTCAGGCATGGCTATCATTTCTCAAAGTTCTCGATTCGTCTAAATATAAAATTGTTATTATTCCAGATACCAATAATCTGTCAAATGGTGTATTCGAAGGATTTGAGTACTGTCGAATTGCTAGCCTTGACGTGTCTTTTCGAGCAGCTATATACAGGAAAGCATACTTGAATATGTTTCAGGATAATGGTCCTGCTTTTGTCGCATTGTTTAGTCATTCTCCTTTGTTGGTGATTCATCAGGTTTATCACGCAGATCTTGGTTGTACGGAGGATTATTTTTATCGTGTCGCCGCAATTGATCCCTATGAGCATCATCAATATGCTATGTGGCAAAAAAACCAGTGTATTGTTTGGCAGCCAGATACTTCAGACGTACTTAGAGAAGTGTTCAATAGATACGTCGAAGAATTTCCTGAGAAGGCAGTATTATCTGTAGAGGGACACGGTTTTCAATCCAATTATCATAAATGGTTGTCGTGTCAAGTTGCGTTTGAGTATATTAAGGTTAAGTCTTCCTTACAATTGGAGCAAGAGGATATAGATACGCTGAAGGCCATCGTAAGTCTAATGCCCGATTTTGTTGATCCCAAATATATGTTAGGGATGATTGCTAGTAAACGCAGGGCGTTTAATGAGGCTATTCAACTTTTTGATAATTGTCTTGATTTGATAAATGGGGAGTTTCATACTTGTTCTGATCCTAAATCCGATTTTTACAAAGTATTTCGCCAATCAAAAGCTGAAGTTCTTGAAAAAGCAAATCGTTTTGATAATGCATTACATGAGTACATTGAAATTAGTAAAAGGTATCCTGATGATAAGCAGGTTTTTTCGAAAATTGCATCATTAAAATCGAAGCTGAATTTTTTGTAGTAGGTTATAGAGGGCGATGTTCAAGTTGAAATGATATTTTTTAGGAACATGTAGGAAATAATGTAAATTGAGAAGGGACTATGTAGCAAAGTTGATTTATCCACTTTATTAACTGTTTAGATGGTTGATCAAGTGATGCTTCAGAAAATGTAGGAACTTAGTTAAGGTTTTAAGTGGGAGGTCATAACTTTCTAAATGATGGATGATGAAAGAAGGAGAATTTATCTATGTAAGGGGTACATGAATGACCATCGCTTAGATTTTGAAAGCGTGATATATTACCATATTGGAAAATGTGGTGGGACGACGTTAATCAATTTATTGTCTAGGTCTGGAAGTGCTAAACGGTCTCTAAGATTACATGGGCCTCTCTATAAGGAGGAAGGGGATTATGAAGATAGCGTTTCTAGTTTCAAAAATTTCTTATTAAATCTTGATATCATAAATAAGTCTAGGAAAGATTTTATATATGGACATCTTCCCTATGGGATTGAAGGGTTTCTAGAGAGGGATTTTTTTTCGATAACAAGTTTGAGAAATCCAATAGAGAGAACTTTGTCTGATTATAGTTTTGGGATTGACAGAGGACTTTTTAGTCGAAGTGACAGTATTGAGGAATTAATTGACCGAAATAGGCTAGTCACTAATATGATGTGTAGGCAATTGGGTGGTTTGGACTTGTTTTTTAGTGAATGTTCTGATAAACACCTAGATAGAGCATTAAATAATTTGCAGACGAAGATTAATTTGGTTTTTGATAGTTCCGCTTTTTTGGAAGCGTTAAAGGTTTTGATTTCGGTGTTTAATTTGCCTTCGTTTCTTTTCCAAAATTTTAATATTACTTCCCGAAAATGTGTTTTGTCGGAAAGAGAGTTACAGATTATAAAAGACAACAATAAATATGACACTTTATTGTACCAATCTGTTTTTGTTGACAGAAAAGTCATTATTAACTTTGATGAAATTTATCAGAAGGATCAACTTAATGAAGGCAATGACATTTTGTTTGTTTCGCCATATTTAAGAGTTAATGGTAAACACTGGAATTTATTGGGGAATAAGTGTGTAGAAAAGCTTGTAGCCAAAATAAATAGATCTGGATTACATTTGATCAAGTGAGAAATTAGTGATTTCTTGAAAACTATGGTGTCTAGAGGGTAGAGGTTAGTGATTTCTTGTCCGGTAGAACTTGATGCTTTTTAGTATCTTACGCATGGTTTTATATTGTTTCTCTTATGATGTTTTTGTCTATATAGTTGTGTCTTAATTGTAGGTTCTAGGAGGGATGTGCGCTGGGCGAATATATTAATTTTTATCTAAAACAAAAGATCTTACCTTGGCGACAAGATCTAAAAGATTTGGAAGCACATTTTCAAAGGCGGAAGTCTCTGTATCGTCATTTGGGTATATTACCTAATTTTGTCCGAGGTCGGTCTGTTTTAGAACTTGGGCCAGGCTCAGGGCACAATTCTATTTTTACTGCCAGTTTGGGACCGTCCTGTTTGGTGTTGGTTGAGCCCCACCCTAAAGCTATTTTAGATATCAAGAATCTCTTTGCGAATTTCCCAGATAGTGGAATGGAATTTGAAATAGTCCCATCGACTTTGGAAGAATATGAGTCTGATCGGAGATTTGATTTTGTTTTTTGTGAAGCCTTATTGTGCGGGTTACCAACGCCAAACAAATTCTTGAGGAAAGTTGCTGAGTTAGTTGATGTTGGTGGGATTTTAGTTGTAACCTCAATGGATGATGTTTCACTTTTCCCCGATTCGTTGCGGCGTCTTTTCGCTCAGTTTTTGATTGATCCAGATTTGGCTGAAGAGGAAAATCTTAATTGGCTCACTGAGGTTTTTGAACCTCAGTTGTCTCGGTTAAATGGTATGACAAGATCCGCTGAGGCTTGGGTTTTGGATAATATGATTAACCCTGCATGGGATAAACATACCCTTATGGAGATTATACAGACATTAAGTGAAGAATTCGTCGTATTTGGGACTTCGCCTCATTTTTTAGCTGATTGGCGGTGGTACAAGCACTTGTATGGGGATAATCGCCAAGTAAATCAGAGGTTCGTAGAGCAATATTGGCAGAACGTCCACAACTTTTTGGACTATAGGTATGTTTATCCTGTTCGATCGAGAGCAGATAATGAAAGATTATACCAATATTGTGATAGATGTCGAAGGTTAATCCGAACGTTCGAAACAGATCAGCGACAATTGGTTCTTAGTGAAATTTTGGAATTAATAAATAAAATTTATAAGGAAGTTATGTCTTTTTCTGCTGAAACTGCGGAGGCTATCAGAGAAGCATATTCACTGTTGGAAAATTCTAAAATAGATTCAAAAAAATTATCAGCTAGTACATCGTTTGGTGCTCTGTTTGGAAGAGGATTACAATATATCAGTCTAGAACGAAAAAATGGCGAAGATTGATTCAACTAGAAGATCTGGTGACCTTTTGTTGGTTGTACCGCTAGAACGAATTATGATGTGTTTGAGTTTTCTTGAGAGTACTGCTTGATAAGGTTTAGGGTAACTCTCTAGTTGTTGGTACAGGGTTTGCCGTGTTAGTGGAAAACAGAAAGACTCGTAATTGATTTTGAAATTGAGTTTGATATTTTCTGTTGTGTTCGAATTAGGCCTTTTAGGTTTTGGTATTGTATCTTCTTTATATGTTTAGTACTTTGTTTGTCACTGTTTAGTATATTTGTAACATGTTTTTTAAGTTTTTAATAATGAGGGATATCTGTGGTTGTATGTCGTGGTTGTCAATCTGGTGAAGCTGAGGAGTTGCTAGATATTGGGATGCATCCTGTTTCCAATTGCTTTTTACCGTCTACTTCTGTCTTAGATCCTCGTTACTTATTGGTTATAGGTCAATGCAGAGAATGTGGCTTGGTACAACTTACCAAATCAATGCCTGCTAATGTACTTTCCCCAATTTATGAATGGATTACTTATAATGAGCCAGAAGGGCATTTAGATGCATTAGTGGATAGGTTGACTCGTTTACAAAATATTGATGAAGGGTCGCTTATTGCAGGGGTGAGTTACAAAGACGACACAACCTTGCAGAGGTTCAACCGTTTAGGTTTCGATCGTACTTGGCGGTTGGATGTCTCTGACGATTTGATGATGCCCGCTGTCAAATCGGGAATTGAGACGGTTCAAGGATGTTTGAATTCTAGTTTAGTTCTACCAATTATTAAAAAATATGGCTTGGCAGATATCATGATTGTTCGTCATGTCGTTGAGCATGCATATAAACCTGTGGAATTAATAGAAGCGCTCCGCCAGTTGGTTAAGCCTACGGGATATCTTGTTTTTGAGGTTCCAGATTGCACCAAAGTACTAGAGACTTTGGATTACAGTGCTATTTGGGAAGAACACCTACTATACTTTACTCCAGAGACTTTCCGGAATTTCTTTGGTCACTATCAATTCTCGCTTGTGGACCATATCCTTTATTCTTATTCCCATGAGAATTCTTTGGTGGCAATAGTACAACCTTCGGAGGGTAAATTGTCGGTATCTCCTCCAAAGGATGCCTTGAAAATAGAAACTGCTAGAGCTAATAATTTCTTTCGAAACTTAGGCGTTCGAAAGAGAAAAGTAAAAGAGTTTTTATCGCAATACCGAAAAAATTATGGAAAAATTGCGATATTTGGGGCTGGTCATCTTGCTTGTATGTTTTTAAATTTGATGGAAATTGGTGAATTTATTGACTTTGTAGTGGATGATTTTCCTGAGAAGAGGGGGTTATATATGCCGGGAAGCAAATTGCCGATTGTTGGTTCTCAGGAAATGATAGGTAAAGATATAAGGTTGTGTCTTACCTCTCTAAATATGGAAAGTGAGCAAAAAGTTATACAGAAGAATCAAGAATTTATTGAATCTGGCGGTACCTTTGCATCGATTTTTCCATCGAGTTCCATTGCGCTCCCAATTTTATAGATCCTTAGGTTACAGTAAATGAAAAACTTTTGCTCAAAGAGAAGCACTTGTCGTTTGTGTGGTGAGTCGAATCTGGAATTGGTGTTGCCTTTAAAGCCTACGCCTATTGCAGATCATTATGTAACTATTGAGCAGCAACATATAATACAAGAAACTTACCCTTTAGATTTGTATCTTTGTGAATCGTGTGGTCATGTTCAGTTATTAGATGTGATTGATCCAGAAATTCTGTTCCGAGAATATTCATATGTTACGTCTGTTTCTTCTGGTTTAGTTAGGCATTTTCAAGAACATTCGAATCAGCTGATTGAACGTTTAAGTCTTTCTCCTCGAGATTTTGTGGTGGAAATTGGTAGTAATGATGGTTCTTTTCTGAAATTTTTTCAGGAAGCTGGTATTCATGTTTTGGGGGTTGATCCAGCATTGGAAGTAGCTAAGAAGGCCGTTGCCTCTGGTGTTAATACTTTGCCTTCGTATTTTACTGCAGAAGTCGCGAGGGAAATCCTACAGGATTTTGGCCCTGCAAGAGTCATATGTGCCAACAACGTTTTTGCCCATATAGATAACTTGAGAACTGTTGTAGATGGAGTTTACCATTTAATGTTTGATGATGGGGTTTTTGTTTTCGAGGTTTCCTATTTGGTGGATATTGTGGAAAAAATGTTGTTTGATACAGTTTATCATGAACATCTCTGTTACCATTCGATTAAACCACTTTGCACTTTTTTTAACATGGTTGGTATGGAACTTTTTGATGTGGAACGCATTCCTACCAAAGGAGGGTCAATAAGATGCTGGGTTCGGAAAGCTGGTCACTCAAAACCTGTTGCTGATTCTGTCCAATTGTTATTAGACTTGGAGACTGAGTTAATGCTTGATAAGGTGCATCCATATAAGCATCTGTTGCGGAGAATAAATGCAATCAAGCATCAGCTTCTTGTTTTGATAGAGGACATCAAATTAAGAGGGCTGAAACTGGCTGGTTATGGGGCTTCTGCTACGGTAACTACTTTACTGTACCATTTTGAAATGACAGATGTTTTTGATTTTCTGGTTGATGATAATCCTCGCAAACATAATACATATAGCCCTGATAAGCATATACCAGTGTATAGTTCTGATGTAATATATGAGCAGCAAGCTGATTACGTGGTTATTTTAGCTTGGCCTTATGCTGAAGTTATTGTGCAAAGACATAAAAATTTTTTGGATCAAGGTGGTCACTTTATACTTCCATTCCCAGAGGTTAAGGTCTTATGATATCTTGGTGGAGAATTGCCTTTGGAGATTGTGAAGTCGAAAAATTGAGGGAGTCAGTTCAAAAAGAGTGTATCGGCCAAGGCTTTGTAACGGAGGAGTTTGAGGAAGAAATTTCCATGGCACTTAATGTTCCGTTTGTTGTCGCTACTACTAGTGGGAGTGCCGCTTTGTATATGGCTTTATTATCGTTGGGAATTGGTCATGGCGATGAGGTCATTATTCCTAACCGTACTTGGATTGCATCTGCTAATGCGATTTTACTTACAGGGGCTAAAGCTGTACTTGTTGATGTGAGATCTGATCTGCCACTAATTGATGTTTCGCAAATCCAATCGAGGATAACTCCACAAACGAAAGCGTTAATGCCTGTCCACTTGAATGGTAGATCTGTTGATATGCGAGGGATCCAACAGCTGGCTGGGAAATTTGGAATTCCCGTTATTGAGGATGCCTGTCAGGCATTTTTTTCATCTAATTCCAGTGGTTATCTTGGTACACAGTCAGATCTCGGTTGTTTCTCTTTGGGGTTGACAAAGTTAGTCTCAACTGGTCAAGGAGGTTTTGTGGTTACGAAAAACCGTGATGTTTATGAAAGGCTGAAGGTTATTCGCAACCATGGTGTAACTGATGAATTCACTGAGTCATATGATCAGTTCGGTTTTAACTTTAAGTTTACCGACCTGTTCGCTTCTTTTGGTCTTGTGCAACTATCTCGTGTTTCAAAACGTATCGCTCATTTGAACAAAATATATGCTAAATATGAATCTACGATTTCTAAGTTCAAGAGTTTGGATCTGCTTCCTGTGAATGTCTTGAGTGGTGAAATCCCATTGTATGCTGAAGTGCTTTGTCCAGAGAGGAAAGAACTTAAAAATTTTCTTCATTTTCACAATATCCAGGCTCGAATTGTCCCTCCAGATTTGAACACGTCTTCATGTATCAAAGATGATGGTAGCTTTCCGAATTCAATGAGGTTTAGTAATCAAGGCCTTTATTTACCTTGTGGTCCTGAACAGCCATTAGAGAATATTGATTTTGTAATAGACGCACTAGATGATTTTGAGCATCGGAATTGACTTTGCTAATTGAGAGGAATATAGAATAACAAGGTTGAATGGCACTAAAAGTTTTTAATTACACTGAGGATTTTTTGTTGATTCGTCTGAAACTAGGGTGGCGTCATGAGCCATGATGTCTTATATTGCTTCTATGATTTATCAGTATCTCCACCTAGCTATGACTTCTTTGTTTTTATGCAAACTGCGGAACTTCATAGGAAGAGATATGATTTGGCTGAAATTCACTTTGTTTTTGTTCCTGGTCCCAAAGAAGGATTTCGAGATGATTCATTCGCTAGAACCATCCCGCAGCGGTATGCGCTGATGAGAAACGTTGTGATTCCGGCTTGTTGGCTTTTACCGTCCTGTAATGGGGTTTCATGGTTGCAGGGCCAAGATGAAATAAGTCCGATTCTTGAAAACGCTAATCATATATTTCCACGCGGCTATACACTTCAAAGACCAGTAAACGATTATTTGAGAGCAGGTCAGACCTCGGCTTACCTACGTGGTGAAACGCTAACTCGACTTCAAGAACCTGCGGAATACACACAGATGGTTAGTACCTTTCTGGCAAATAAGATGAAATCACAAAAATTAATTACCGTTACAATTAGAGATGCGCCATATGATAATCAAAGGAATACAAATTTTTTAGAATGGAGCATCTTTTTGCAAAAGCTGGATCCTACAGAGTACAAAGTTATTATCGTGCCAGATACGTTTAGTCTGTGGTCCAGAAAAATTCAGGGGTTCGATTACTGCGAAATGGCAAGTGTAAATATCTTATTTAGAACAGCACTTTATAGACAAGCTTATTTAAATATGTTTGTAGCGCAAGGTCCCTGTTCTGCTGCATTTCACTCAGGTTCTCCCATTCTGATGTTTGGGCCAGTCAATACAGATGTAGCTTCAACTAAGAAGTGGCGGCAGAAGATGGATTCACTTGAACCTGATGAACATAATCAGTATGCTATGTTCAAAGTTAATCAGCGCATAGCTTGGGGACTGGAGACAGCCGAAAATATTGAGGAAGAATTTAGTAGGTTCGTCAGTGACTTTCCTGAATCTCCTATTCAGCGGTTAGAGGAACATGGTATTCAATCGAAGCGTCAGAGTCAACTGATGTGTGAAGCTGCACTTGAATATACGGTGGAAAAGATAAGATTTCATCAGGTTATTCAAGAAGATATAGATACACTCAGAGCAATTATTAAACTTGATGAGAAGTTTATAGGAGCAAAGCATCTCTTGGGAATGATTGCTTCTAATATGGGGCAATATGAAACGGCAGTCCAGCTATTTGATAATTGTATTGAATTGTCAAATGGGGGGTGTCGTAGAGAAATCATTGGTAGAGTCCGATTTCAAAGTGATGGATCAAATACTATTGAATATCATTTATTAAAAGCGGAAGTCCTTGAAAGAGCAGATAATTTAGAAATGGCTTTGCAGGAATATTTGAAGATTCGTGAAATTGATCGTGAGAATTATGGAGTGTTGGAAAAAGTATTAGAATTAGATGAAAAGTTGAAAATGAGCCGAAAAGGTTGAATGTTTGTAACTTGAATTTGGTATGTTTTGGGATATCGAATTATTCTAAACCCTTGTGGGCGCAGGCCCTTTTACTCCTGTTATGTTATTAATCTCGATTTTTGAGGTTGAAATTCGAAATCATTGGAAGATTAATTTTCATGTCTATAAGTATAGTTGTGGGTGGTACTAGAGGGATAGGTCTAGTAATTACTGACAAGTTAAAAGCAAGAGGAGATAACGTTTATACAGTTTCAAGATCCGGGTCAGGTAATGATCTTCATATTTCAGTTGATTTATTGGACATTAAAAGAGTTGAGTTGGCATTCTCAAGTTTGGGCGAGATTGATACTGTACGAAACCTTGTGTTTTCACAGAGATATCGAGGTAATGGTGACTTTGATTCAGAGTCTACCATCATGTTACAGTCAACACAGGTGATAATAGAATCACTAATCCCTTTTTTTGCGGAGTCAGCATCTATCGTGGTTTTGGGTTCTTCGTTAGGAAAGTTTATTGGTGAAGAACAGTCTTTATTGTATCATCTCTCAAGAGCTGCTTTAGAACAATTAGTTCGATATTATGCAGTGAGTCTGGGGGATAAAGGAATTCGGGTTAACTGTGTCGTACCTGGAACTGTGCTAAAACCTGAACACTCTGCTGTCGATAAAAATCGAATTAAAGCTAGTTTGCAGGTTACTGTGCCTTTAAAGAGAGTTGGAACAGCAGAAGATGTCGCAGATGCGGTAGCCTTTTTTTGTAGTGATAGATCGTCTTTTATTACAGGGCAGAGCATTTTAGTTGACGGTGGAGTCTCTCTATTGTCCCAAGAATCCTTATCTAAAAAGTTTGGCCAACGAAATTCGTGAGATAGTGGATCTTGCAGACAATTTTGATCTAATTGTAAAGTTGGGAATCTGTTTGGAATTTTTCATCGTATGCAATTGAGTTGGTGATGATTAGTAGACTGACAGGGTTTTTTCTGAAGTCTGGTGTATCAAGTGGGGAAAAGCTAATGCTTGAAAATGGTGTTTTCCTTCAAGTTGTACTTTAGCTTAAAGAATTTAGTGGTTATCTTAGATAATTTGAGGTTATCTTGAATATATTCTAGGGATTCTTTATAGGCCGAATTGGAAATATGAGGTGTATATGTTAAGGAAAGTTCTGATTACAGGTGGTGCTGGATATGTTGGGAGTGTTTTAGTTCCGAAATTGCTTCAAGCAGGTTATGATGTCAAAGTACTGGATTTATATATTTATGGGGATCATGTTCTTGGTGGTGTTAAGGATCATCCAAATCTGGAGGAAATTAAGGGAGATATAAGAGATATAAAGCTGCTGGAAGGAATTATGCCGGGATGTGATAGTGTTATACACCTAGCTTGTATCTCAAATGATCCAAGTTTTGAATTAAATCCAGATCTAGGGAAGTCCATTAATTATGATGCTTTCAGACCATTGGTTAAGGTATCGAAGGACAATGGCGTCAAACGCTTCATATATGCTTCGTCTTCAAGTGTGTATGGAGTCAAAGAGGAGGAAAATGTGATAGAGGAACTCTCTTTGGAGCCGTTGACCGATTATTCAAAGTACAAAGCGCTGTGTGAAGAAATTTTGAGTCAGTATCACACCTCCGAGTTTACGACTGTAATTATTCGTCCAGCAACTGTCTGTGGCTATTCGCCGCGATTACGTTTGGATTTGACTGTCAATATTTTAACTAATCATGCAATTAATTTTGGTAAGATTACTGTTTTTGGTGGAGAGCAGAGAAGGCCCAATATTCATATTGAGGATATTACTGATTTATATGTTGATTTACTTGCCAGTTCGAAGGAACTGATAGCTGCGCAGGTCTGGAATGCTGGTTATGAAAACCACCGGGTGCGAGAGATTGCCGGAATTGTACGTCGAATCGTCGATAAAGAAGGTGTGGAAATTGTTACTACTCCTACAGAGGACTATAGATCTTATCATATCTCCTCGGATAAGATTAAGCGGGATATTGGTTTTGTTCCTAAGCATACGATAGAAGATGCTGTACAGGATTTAGTCAATGCTTTTCGTCAAGGTGAGATCCGTAATCCGATGGAAAATTTGGATTATTACAATGTTAAAAAAATGGATGCTGTCAGCTTGAGCTGAGAAGTGGACTTAGCAAGAAAGTAAAATAAAATCACAAAAATTAAATAGAGTCTAAACTCTGTATTTTAATCTTTGTCTGTAGGCGATTGGAGAGTATCTTGATCATGTAACTGGAATTTCTCATAGACTAAAATCAAAAATGTTTCATTAGTTATCTCATACATGATGCATGTGTTGCAGGGATCGCTGGTTTTAGGAGGCTCTGGTTCGTTTTTTGTCTTGAATGTTGTTATAAAGATCATTGTGTGTGAGAAAGTGTTGGAATTATATACCAACTTATCGATAAGAGGGATGTGGAAATTATTACTCCCTAAAAGGATCTAATAATTATATTATCCTTCGTTGGGTTAGATTGAGTGTATACGTTTTGTCCATGCGAGAGATGATGACATACAATATCAATAAAATTGGAGTAAAGTGACTGCACAGAACTCACTTTTTGATATCAAGCATTTGGAAAAAATTGCCGATCAGGTTCGAGGAGAAGTTATTCAGCTATCTCATTCAGCCCAAACGCCGCATCTGGGTTCATCTTTGTCATGTATTGATATTTTAGTTGTGCTATATTGGTCTATTTTGTCCATTGATTCCCAAAACTCTACGGCTCCAGACCGTGACAGATTTATTCTCAGTAAGGGGCATGCCGCAACCGCATTGTATGCTGCTTTAGCGTATCGAGGTTTTTTCCCTCTAGACGAGCTCAGAAATTATGCCCAACCAGGGAGTGTTATGGCTGAGCATCCCAGCATCGGCTCCGCTCCAGGGATTGAGGCTGCTACAGGTTCACTTGGTCATGGACTTCCCATTGGTTTAGGAATGGCATTGGCCAGCCAAATTCAAAATTTGTCATATCGAGTGTTTGTGGTTATGAGCGATGGTGAATGTAATGAAGGAAGTGTTTGGGAGGCTGCAATGATTGCTCCAGCTCATGGTTTAAGCAACTTGATTGTTGTCATTGATTATAATAAATGGCAAGCAACTGGACGTAGTCAAGATGTAACTTCAATAGATCCATTAGATGGTAAATGGAGAGCTTTCGGTTGGGATGTCTATGAACTGGACGGAAATAGTATAGAGAATCTTGTGAATGTATTGGGGAGCATTCCTAATTCCGCAAACAAGCCTATAGCTATTATTGCTCATACTATCAAGGGCAAAGGCGTCTCTTTTATGGAGGATGATAACAATTGGCATTACCGTATTCCGACTGCAAGTGAGGTCGAAGAGGCAAAAAAAGAATTGGGATTGATATGAGAAACGTGTTTGCTGATGAAATCACTAGACTTGCTGTCGAAGATAAGCGTATCGTTCTCCTGTCTGGAGACATTGGAAATAGGTTGTTTAATAATTATAAAGAGGTCGCTGCTAATCGTTTTTTTAACTGTGGTGTAGCTGAAGCTAATATGATTGGTATGTCCACAGGGATGGCATTATGTGGATTACGCCCAGTTGCATATACAATTGCACCTTTCATTACAACTCGGTGTCTAGAGCAAATTCGAGTTGACGTTTGTTACCATAATTCGCCGGTGATCATTGTGGGTGTTGGTGCAGGTTTTTCATACGCTGGTTTAGGGGCAACACATCATTCGGGAGAAGATATTGCATTTTTGCGCGCTATTCCAAATATGCATGTTGTTTGCCCTGGTGACCCTGTTGAGGTTAGGCTCGCACTCCGGGCGGCAATTGATCTCAATAAGCCCGTTTATCTTCGGCTTGGTAAAAAAGGGGAGCCGATTGTCCACGGTACTTCTCCTGACTTTCAAATTGGCAGAGTGATCACTGTTTTGGAGGGTAATGATGTTTGCCTAATTAGCACAGGAAATATTCTTCCGGTTGTTGTTGAAGCTGCAGAAGAACTGGATAAGATTGGACTTTCTGCACAAGTTGTTAGTTGCCACTCTGTTAAGCCTCTTGATCTCGAGTTTCTTGAGTTTGCTTTTTCTAAATTTCGGCTTGTTGCGACCATTGAAGAACACAGTCGTATTGGTGGCCTTGGTGGAAGTGTAGCCGAATGGTTTACTGATCAACCTATTCTAAACGCTAGACTACAGCGAATTGGTACTTCTGATTTGTTTCTCCATGAAGTTGGTGATCAAGCTTACGTCCGACATCGGTTTGGTTTAACCGCTTCAGCAATCTCAAAACAGGTCTTGAGAAAGTTGAGTCAATTTTGAAGACTGCGGCTGCTGTTTTGACCGAGCCGAACAGACCTCTCGAGATTATCGATCTTGAAGTGCCAAAACTTCGCCGAGGACAAGTTTTGGTCGACGTTGCTTTCAGTGGTGTTTGTCACACGCAGGTCTTGGAATGGCGTGGTTATCGTGGTGTTGATCCCTATCTCCCACATTGTCTGGGCCATGAAGGTAGTGGTATTGTTTTGGAAATCGGTGATGGCGTTACGAAGGTTGAACGTGATGATCATGTCATTTTATCATGGATCAAAGGAAGTGGGATCAGCGCAGGTGGCTCAGTATATAGTTGGAGAAAACAGCGTATTAATGCTGGGCCAATCACGACTTTCAACCGGGTGTCAGTGGTCAGTGAAGATCGTTTAACTATTGTTCCTAGCGAGTTTTCTCTGAAGACGGCTGCTTTGGTTGGTTGTGCTTTGCCAACGGGCTTGGGTTCAGTTTTTAATGTCGCTCGGCCAATTTCTGGCCAAAGCATCGCGATATTTGGGGTTGGGGGTGTTGGATTGTGTACAGCGATGGCGGCTAAGGTTCGCGATTGTACACCGATTATTGCTATCGATCTAGTTGAGCAAAAGTTGGAGCTTGCGAGAGCTATTGGAGCTACTTATCTGATCAATGCGTCGCAAGATTCTGTGTTAGAAAGGATTTTTCAGATTTGTCCTGATGGAGTGGATTTCGCGGTTGAGGCAACGGGGAGAACGAATGTGATGTGTCAAGCACTTGAAGCCGTCCGACCTCGGGGAGGGGCTGTCGTCGTTATTGGCAATGCGAGGCATGGTGAAATGTGGGAACTCGATCCGAAGCAGTTGAATCTGGGCAAACGCATCTTTGGTACTTGGGGGGGCGATAGTCAACCGGATCGAGATTATTTGAGATATTGTGACCTTGTTATGATGGGATCTTTAAACCTAGATGCCTTTTTGGCTCCTCCGGCTTATCCCCTCAATGGTGTCAATGCGGCTCTTACTGATCTCGAATTGGGTAAATTAACTCGACCGATTATTGATCTCTCAATTTTATAGCTATGAATGATATTTTGATTGGAATTGATTTTGATAATACTATCGTTTGTTACGATAGTGTCTTTTACGAAGTGGCAGTTGAAAGAAAAATGATCGGTTGCGAGTTACAATGTCGATCAAAGGAGCAGGTACGAGATTACCTTCGTGGGATAGGGAGAGAGGATCAGTGGACGCTTTTGCAAGGTTATGTGTATGGTGCGTGTATGTCGAGGGCCAATCCTTTTCCAAGTGTCATCGACTTCTTCAAGCTTTGCCGAGAGAAACGGATTTTTACCGCTATTGTCAGTCACAAAACATTGTTTCCTTTCAACGGTCCAAAATACGATCTTCACCGTGTTGCTCGTCAGTGGCTGGAAGATCAACAGATTGATCGGATTGTGGCACAGATCCATTTTGAACCAACAAGGAAGGACAAATTGCATCGTATTTCCCAGATCGGTTGCACGCATTTTATTGATGATCTTCCTGATTTTTTGGCAGAAACTGATTTTCCGAAAGCGGCCGAAAGGTTCCATTTCGATCCGAATTTTTCCGAATTTAAGCATCAATTCCGGCGACTTCATTCATGGGCTGAGGCAATCGAGTGGATCATAAGCTTATAAAGAAGCTGTTGGATAGAATTGGTATTCCAGATTCGTTTTCGATTGAGTCTGTTGCTGGTGGAATGAACAATAAGGTTTTTTGCGTTTCGACTAGCGATCGTAAATTTCTATTAAAATGTTATTTTTCTCATCCCGATGACAAACGAGATCGACTTAGGTCAGAATATGCTTTCTTGACATTTGCTGCGGATTTCAATATATTGTGTGTTCCAAAGCCGGTTGCGATCGACCCAGGAAATCAGGTTGCACTTTATGAATTTATTTCTGGTAGGCCTTTTGATTCGGACGAAGTGAAAACTGGGAATGTCAAGTCGGCGGTTGCCTTTTATTTCGATTTGAATCGGCATAGGTTTCACAAGTGTGCTATGAGCCTTCCGAATGCGTCGGAAGCATGTTTTACCTATATAGACCACTTTTCATGTATTGAGCGTCGAGTTGATCGGTTGAATCTTGTGGTTGATTTGGAGGTGAAGAAGATTGTCACTGGAAAACTCTATTTTGCGTGGAAGGAAGCTCAAGCGTTTGCAATTGATCAGTTAAGGAAATCAGCGATTGATCCAAATGTACAAATTTCAAAAAAAATGTTATCGCCCTCCGATTTTGGTTTTCATAATGCTATTCTGACCGAAAGTGGCGAGTTGTATTTTGTCGATTTCGAATATGCTGGTTGGGACAATCCGAGTAAAACGATTTGCGATTTTTTCTGTCAACCTAAGTTTCCGGTATCGCTAAGTCATTATCCGATCTGGTTCTCAAATTTTCAAGATCGAGATGTTAAATGTGCTGTGGATTTTGCAGTGAGGTTGCTGTTACCACTTTATCGAGTCAAATGGTGTTGTATTCTGCTCAATCATTTTTTGACGGTTGGCCAGAAAAGACGCGAATTTTCCAATGAGATTGTCGACATTGATGTACAACGGAGGATTCAGTTGGAAAAGGTAGACGATGCCCTACATCGACTTTTTGAATTCCCTGCATAAAAAAACGGAGAGAGATTATCTGGCGCGAGTCAACGAATTTCCGAAGGCGGAAGCGGCGAAGATAGCCAAGCAGTTCGGTTTCGATTATTGGGACGGCGATCGGAAATTTGGATTTGGTGGGTATAATTATGATGGTCGGTGGTGTTCCGTTGCTACTGCGATGGCGGCTCATTATCAACTTACAGCGGGTGATCGAATTTTAGATGTCGGTTGTGGGAAAGCTTTTCTACTTTACGAATTTACGCAAATTATCCCAGGGATAGAGGTTTGTGGTATAGATATTTCGCAGTATGCAATCGAGAATGCCAAGTTGGAAGTTCAACCGTTTCTTCGTGTCGCTTCCGCCACAGATCTTCCTTTTGACGAAGGAAGTTTCGATCTTGTGGTTTCGATTAACACAATTCATAATTTATATTGTAATGATTTAGATATGGCATTTAGAGAAATCGAACGTGTTGGGACGAAGAAATACATCGTCGTTGAGTCATATAGAACTGAGGCTGAGAAGGCAAATTTGCTTTATTGGCAATTGACTTGCGAATCGTTTTATACTCCACAAGAGTGGGATTGGTGGTTTCGTCACTGTGGTTATACAGGAGATCATTCGTTTATTTATTTTGAATGAAAAGTGAAACGTGAAAACGGTTTTTGTAATTGGTAGTAATTCATTTTCAGGAAGTGATTTTATTGATTTATTACTTGAAACTGATCGGTATAATGTTGTTGGTTTGAGTAGATCCCCCGAAAAAACAGGGCTTTTTCTGCCTTACAAAAAGCGGTTAGACTCCTCAAATTTTGAGTTTCATCAGATTGATCTCAATCACGATATGTTGAAACTATTCTCACTTCTTGTTGATCGAGAGCCCGCTTATATCGTGAATTTTGCCGCACAGAGTGAAGTTGCACCGAGTTGGGAGAATCCTGATCAGTGGTTTCAAACAAATACTGTTTCGATTGCTAAGCTGTCCAATTTTCTCAAAGATCAAAAGTGGTTGGAAAAATATGTTCATATTTCGTCTCCAGAAGTTTATGGGACATGTGATGGAAACATCACAGAGGTTGCACCAATCAATCCGACTACACCATACGCCGCATCCAAAGCTGCGGGTGATCTAATGCTCCTTACTCTTGTTAAATCATTTTCTTTTCCGCTTGTGATAATTCGGTCAACAAATGTTTATGGTTCGTGCCAGCAACTTTTCAAAATCATTCCGCGATCGATAATCTATTTGAAATCGGGGAGGAAGATTGAACTTCACGGTGCTGGTGAAGCGATAAAGTCATACATTCATATTCGTGATGTTTCGCTTGGTCAACTTGTTGCAATGGAGCGTGGCAAAATTGGGGAAATTTATCATTTTTCCCCTGATCAAGGAATTAGAGTGAGAGATTTGGTGAAGAAAATTTGTCAGGTGATAGGAAAAGACTTTCGGAGTAACACGATTGATGTAGGTGAAAGGTTAGGACAGGATAAGGCTTATGTAATTGATTCTACGAAAGCCAGGAATCAATTTTTGTGGCTGCCAGAAATAACCTTGACTGATGGCTTACAGCAAGTCAGAAATTGGGTCGAAGAGGAGTGGGATTTGATTTGTTCAGAACCCTTGGAATACGTGCATCGACCTTAAAAGGATCTTGAAATATTATCCGTGACTGTGGCATCTTCCTGTTGGTTTGCAATGGTGGATTGATAACAGGTGTTTTTTAAAGGGCTCTTTTTTGAGATAGTATTAAATGCACTTGAAGTGCCTGGTATTTTTTTGCACAATTGGTAGTCTAATTGCCTGTAGAAATCTATAATATTAGATTCTGAAAACAGAAAAAGCTTTTATGAAACCTTTGTTTTTCTACTTCAAGGTTCTTAGACGATGATCGCTTTTGTGTGAAGTTATATGGTTTTTTGAGCTTGGAGTAGTTGTACTCTTGCGATTTGAGTTCCAATTATATCTCGATAGATCATTCTAGACATCAACTGTATTTGAATCTTTGGTTCCATGTTTTTGTATGTTGAGAGGGGGAGGTGGATGAAGCATCTTGAGTCGGTTAATATGGAGGTTTATGTTACCCGAGAGAGAATTTGTAGTATAAGTGGGGCTGAAATTGATTTCTTGAAGGATAAGGTTAGCCAAACAGAGAGAAAGCGTATTCGGTTATGTGCGCATAAACATTTGGAAGACAAACTCCACGAAATGTTTATTGTACTTTCAAAAGAAACTTATATTAGGCCTCATAAACATGTCAATAGGATTGAGTCGTTGCATGTGATTGAAGGGAGAGCTCGTGCGGTGTTTTTTGATGAAATGGGTAGTATTATTCAAGTTATTCCATTAGGTGATTTGAGCTCCGAGTTGCAGTTTTACTGTCGCATTGATGAAGCTGTTTATCATACTATATTAGTCGACTCGGAATACTTTGTTTTTCATGAATCTGTAGAAGGGCCCTTTTGTAAATCAAATACCGTCTTTTCCGCGTGGGCACCGGATGAAAGCGATTGTATGTTACACCAAGAATATATATGTAATTTAAATAAAGCGGTTCACTCGTTTAGATAATGAAATTTATTGTGTTTGGGGCCTCGGGATTTATTGGTCGCCATGTTTTTGATTACATGCGATGTCAAGGTTATCCTGCCTTAGGTACACAATCGACGAAAGAATTCTCGGATCTGATTAAATTCAATATGCTTGAAAATTCTGTTGAGGAATCAATTCCAACGGAATTTCTGAAAAAAACAGAACCAACCTTTGCTGTTATTTGTCTTAAATTTGGGCCTATTGATCTCTACCCACGACAGAAAGAGCTCAGTCGGTTTTTGGAGGTTGAAAGAACTAAACTTATTATAAAAGAGCTTGTAAGGTTAAAAATTACGCCAGTATATCTGGGGTCGAGCTATGTATTCGATGGCGGGCTTGGCTATTATTCTGAGGAATCTTTGCATAACCCAATTAATACTTATGGGCAATATAAATCGGAAATAGAGACCTTCCTTCTAGAGAATCAAGAGACTAGTTTGATATTAAGACTTGACAAGAATGTTGGTGATGATCCGTCTGAATCACATGATTTGTCAACGTGGTATAAATGTATGAAGAGGAATCAAGAAATTCATTGTATTCAGGATCAAATTTTTTCCCCAACATATGTTGGGGATGTCGCCCGTGGCGTGTTTCAAGGTTGTAAGTATGGTTTGAAAGGTGTGTATAATTTGGCTAACACTGAATATTTTTCTCGTGTTGAATTGGTTGAACAATTTGCGTTATCACTTGATATGAAGGCGANAATTGTGNCCAAACCNCAATCAGATTTCGATTTTCTNGATCCTCGNCCGTTAAAATCTTATCTTGATTCAACCAAATTTATTGAAGCTACAGGTGTACGTTTTACTTCNATGAGAGAGGTATTCCAACAATTTNCAATCAAACTTGATTCNCTCTCCAAATTATAAGTTTTAGNAACAAGAATAGTTNGTCTTGGNTTTTGTGAGTTAGTGNTTGAGAGTTTGTCATCAGTTTTNGGTNGANAAGTTTTTGCCTNCAGGAAAANGTGTACAAGTCTAATCTTAGGAGTGCAAACTTCTGGAATTGTTTGGAAAAAATATTTTTTCCAAAGGTAATGATCGAAGAGTGTTACGGAATTTTAAGGGAAGCACACTGAGGTTTTTTTCGACACTTGGAAAGTATAATGGTTCTTTACTTGAGTTTTTTTGAAGTTCTCCTGTATGGGATATGATGAAAGATTCAGAGTGTGTAGATGTCAATCTCGCACAAGTTAATGCCTTATGTCTAAGCTCTATCATGTTTTGACCATGTAAGTTAAGAAACACAGAAAAGTAGCTTTATTTAGCTAAAGCGATTTAGACTAATAAGTTAGTTTAACTTAGAAAAATACAAGTATTTTTGGTTAGTTTTGAATACAATCTTATATTGCTTCTATGACTTAAGTATTTCTCCTGCTAGCTACGATTTTTTAGTTTTTTTACAGTTAGCAGAACTTCATAGAATAAGGTATGGGTTTGACCAAACATTCTTTATTTTTGTTCCTGGTGAGAGAGATGGGTTTAGGGATGACAGCCTTTCAAAGACGACAGCGCAACGTTATATGATGATGCGGAATGTTGTGATTCCTGCCTGTCGCCTATTGCCTTCACACGTAGGGACTGTTTGGCTTTCTAATGGAAATGAGACTGAAGATTTCTTTAAAAAGGCTAACGGAAATATATTTCCACGGTTATATAGTCCAGAGCAACCTAAAACGGATTATGTGTGGCGGGGGGTTAATGCCGCTTATCTGCGCGGAGAGAGTCTTTCTCTATTTACAGAACCGCTGGAATATACAGAAATGGTACAATTATATCTGAAAGAATCTAATTTAGGTGACCCTCGTAAGATTGTAACAGTAACTATTCGAGAAACGGATTATCATCTGGGACGGAATACAAATTTTGCAGAATGGAGTCCTTTTTTAAAGGAGCTGTCTAATGAGGAATACCGAATAATCGTTATACCTGATACTGGGCGTGTATGGAACACAAATTTTTTATTGGATGATTTTGAGCATTGTCAAACGGCCAGTATTGACATTTTATTTAGGGCCGCGTTGTATCGACAGGCTTATGTCAATATAGGAGTTAATAACGGTCCTATTCATCTGGGGAGTCTAATGGGTGTACCTACCATAGTTTTCAAGTATGCAAGTGAAGATACTGCTGCTACACCTATATGGTTGAAGAATGTACAGGGAATTGAATTTGGGGATCAATTCCCAATCTGCAAGATAAATTATAGGGTTGCTTGGGGGCCAGAGAGAAAAGAATTTCTCTTAGATCAATTCAATAAATTTGTCAATGATTTTCCTGATTTGTATTTTGAGCCGATTCCTGAACACGGTATTCAGTCGGAGCGGCAACGGCAGATTCTTTGTCAAGTTGCATGGAGCTATCTTTGTGAGCGTTTGGCTGTGGCAGGAGATGGTGTTATTATGATCGATAATGTTTTGCAAGAAGATATAGATACTTTGGAGGCTATTATTAAAAATAGTCCTGATTGGGCTGAGCCTAGGTATATGTTAGGACAATTTGCTGAAAGTACGGGCCATTTTGATATAGCCTTACAACTGCTCAATGATTGTATACAAATATCTCAGAATTCTGGAGAAGAAAAACTAAATGAAGAATTATATAAGGATGTCCGTCTTATGAGGGCTGGGATATTTGAAAAGACAGGTAGAATGCGAGATGCTCTAGAGGTGTACTTGGAGTTGGGGAGAGTCTATCCTGAAGACAATGAAATTAGCAGGAAAGTTGCATCTTTGCAAGAATATGATTTGTCCTAAGATTGTTTGGTTGTAGTTTCCTCTTTTTGATTTCTGAGCTCAATTTTATCAAAGATGAGAGGATATTTTAGTATAGATGTCAAGATTCTGCAGTAATCCCATTTTTATCGTTTCATTAGTAGAATAGATTGTTTTTATATAAATGTAAATGTAGCTCACTTCAATGTCAAAAGAATCAAGCCAGTATAAGAAAATCCAAACTCTTGACGCCTTGGCAGTAATTTTGCAATCGTTTAGAGGGGAAAAGAAAACTATTGTTCATTGTCATGGCGTTTTTGATTTGGTCCATCCTGGGCACCTTCGTTATTTTGGGGAAGCAAAGAGTTTTGGTGAAGTTTTGGTGGTTACTCTAAGTCCAGATAGATTTGTCAATAAAGGCCCAGAAAGACCTGTTTTTAACCAGAATCTCCGAGCTGAAGCGCTGGCAGCGTTACAGGTTGTCGATTTTGTTGCCATCAATGATACTCCCTCGGCAGTGGAAACAATTTTACGGTTACAGCCCGATATCTATGCTAAAGGAAGTGAATATAAGGGGTTGCAAGATTTAACTGGTAATGTTGCAAAAGAGTATGAGGCTATTCGTAGTATTGGAGGTGAAATGGTATTTACTGATGATATTACTTTTAGTTCCACTCGTTTACTTAATGATTATTTTAGTGTTTTTTCTCTTGGTGCTGAAACCTATCTCAACGATTTTCGCCGTGATTATACTGCAGATAGGGTTATAGGTATGTTCAAGTCACTTGATCGGATGCGTGTACTTATTGTAGGTGATACGATTATTGATGAATACCATTTTTGTCGGGCGATGGGACTGGCAAACAAGTCAGCAACTATTAATGCGAGATTTCTTCAATCAGAATCTCATTTAGGAGGTGCTTGTGCCCTTGCTAACCATATTAGTAATTTCTGCCATCAAACTCATTTAGTTACTGGTCTTGGTGAAAATGAAGATGCTTTGGAATTTGTGACATCAAAATTGAATTCCAATGTCACAACAGAATTCTTCATCAAACCCAAGGCTATGACGACTGTGAAGCGCCGATTTCTTGATGACTCAAGAAATCGGCTCTTTGAACTTAGTTTTCTTGATGACCAACCGTTGTCAACGCAGTTAGAGCAACAGGTCCTGAAGCATTTACTTGAGGATGCACCTAATTTTGATTTGATTATAGCTGCAGATTTTGGCCATGGATTCATTAACCCCGCGATGGTAGATTTACTTTGTTCTCTACAGCCATTTTTTGCCGTGAATGCACAGACCAATAGTGCCAATATAGGATTTAATCTGATCACTAAATATCCTGAAGCGAATTATGTTTGTATCGATGAACGGGAAATGCGTCTTGCGTGTCATGAAAGGTTTCGTCCTATCGAAGAATTAGTTGAGGATTTGGCAGAAAGAATGAGGGTCTCTGTCCTATCTGTCACTCAAGGGCATCATGGTTCAACAACTTGGTCGGCAAACTCTGGTATCTTTCAATCGTCGGCATTTACGACTGAAGCAGTAGATGCGATTGGGGCAGGAGATGCTTACTTTGCGTTGAGTTCGCTTTGTGCTGCAGCTGGTTATCCGGCAGAGCTTATTGGTTTTGCTGGGAATTGTGCTGGTGCAATGATGGTGAGAGTTCTTGGAAACGCTGAGTCTGTTACACAAGAAAAATTCTATCAGTTTGTTAGTTCTGTACTTAAGTAGGGGGATTGTGAGAAGGTGGTTAAGGATGGCGAATGTGTCCGTTATATTTAGTGATTATCTAGAGATCAATTCCTGATAGTTGTGTAACTAACAAACTGGTTTTAGTTATTATGTAGTATGGGAATCGCCGTATGAGTCAACGTGTTACTCTTTCTAAAAAAGATAGTATTCTTTACTGTTTCTATGATTTATCTCTTCCGTATGCAAACTATGATTTTTTTCAGTTTCTACAGTTAGCTGAATTGCACCGGAAAAGACATGGTCACGATAAGCTTTCTCTCGTTTTTACTGCTGATACGAGTGCCGAGCTAGGGTATAGTGCCCAACGGGATGCAGTCGCTCTCAATAGTCAAGTGATGAGTAACTTTTTGATTCCTTCCTGTTGGCTCTTGCCTAGTTGTGTTAATGTTGCTTGGCTAAGAAGTCAGGAAGAAGTAAGTGTGTTTTTTGAACAAGCAGAAAGTTCTGTTTTTCCAATTACCTATGATCCTCAGGTGTCTGTGGCACAACCTACAACAAAATACAGCGTATACCCTGATGTTACAGCGGCTTACTTGAGGGGCGAAGAATTTTCAATGTTTGAGGAGCCTGAAGAATATACTAAGATGATCTCGTCTTATCTGTTGCATCAACCAGAATTTAGGAAAATAATAACAGTAACATTTAGGGGAGCGAGTGATGATCCAGCGGTGAGAGCTCAAATTTACCAGGAATGGGAAGAATTCTTGGCTTCTCTGGGAGCTAAGGAGTATAGGATAATTATAATTCCTGACAATTATCACAATTGGCATCAATCCGAATTTTTCTCTAAATATGAGTGTTGTGAAATAGCAACCATCAATGTTCTTTTTCGTGTTGCTCTTTATAGACATGCTTATTTGAACATGTTCATCGATAGCAGTTGTGCAGATTCAGTTAGGTGGACTGGTGCTTCGAGCTTGGTATTCAATCAAATTAATAGACAAGTGACTTCTTCTCTTCCTTGGTTTCGTTCGATTCTTGGAGTAGATTTTGGTAATCAGCTACCAATGACCTTAAAAAATCATGTACTTGTTTGGGGAACCCAAACTAAAGAGCTTATTAAAAGCGAATTTGACAAATTTACTGCTGAGTTTCCTGAAAGTCCTCTTGGGCAGGTTGATGGGTTAGCAAAGCATGATACTCAATCAATCCGGCAGCAACGCCTCTTGTGTGAGTCAGTACTGAATTATATTAGTGAGAAAATGTCTGTTTTAGTTGAGCAAGAACATATAGATACGATTAAGGAAATTATTCGTTTAGACCCTGATTATGCTATGCCCCGGTATTTGTTGGGACTTGTTGCTGCACAGATTGATGATTTTGATAATGCCCTCCAATTATTTAATGATTGTATCGTTTTATCGAATAACGAAAGAAACCCAGATTTTGATAAGGAATGCCATTACTTGAGAGCGGAGATTTTTGAGAAATTAGATGAATCGGAGCAAGTGTTGCAAGAATATCTGGAGCTTAGTAAGAAGTATCCAGAAGATGCTGAAATTTCAGGTAGGCTTTCCATTTTACAGAAAACTATCTCTAAAATTTAACTGAGGTTCTGTGTCAGTGTTCTAGAACCTAATTATAGACTGGATTGAATTGTCTCTATGCCAATACAAGTTTTAACATCCGATGTAGCCAATAAAATTGCAGCAGGCGAAGTTGTTGAGCGTCCTGCGTCAGTTGTCAAAGAGATTGTTGAGAACGCTATTGATGCTGAAAGTACAAGCATTGATGTGGATCTTCGTGCAGGTGGGAAAAGACTGATCAAAGTATCGGATAATGGTATAGGTATGAGTCGGGAAGATGCTCTTCTTGCAATCGAAAGGCATGCGACAAGCAAAATTGACAGATTTGAGGATTTGGAAAGCATTCAAACTTTTGGGTTCCGGGGAGAAGCTTTACCCTCGATTGCATCAGTCTCCAAACTGGAGTTACTGACGCGAACGGCTGATCAGCTTGAGGGTACAAAAGTTGTGATTGAGGGAGGTCATGTTCAATTTGTAGAAGAAAGTGGCTGTTCGCCGGGCACCCATCTTTCAGTTGAAAATCTTTTTTATAATGTTCCTGCTCGTCTTAAGTTCCTCAAGACGGAGACAACTGAGATGAATCATATAAACAACCAAATCATGTGGGCAGCGCTTGCCCATCCATCAATTGCTTTTTCACTACGTCACAATGATCGATCATTGATTAATGTTCGGGGTTGTGAGTCTGTCATTGAGCGTGTTCGTCTCCTATATGGCAAGGATTTGGCTGAGAGTCTAATTGAGATTGAGTCAGAGCAATCCAGTTTCAAAATGCACGCATTGATTGGCAATGCAGATTTGTCAAAATCTAATCGGAACTACCAACTTTTCTTTTTGAATCGGCGTCCAATTCGTAGCAAGGTTGTTAGTGCAGCTCTGAATGAAGCTATGCAGAGTTTTGTTACAAAAGGTCGTTATGCGGTTGCATTTCTTTTTCTTACTATGGACATGGAGGAAGTTGATGTAAATGTTCACCCAGCTAAGATAGAAGTTCGTTTCCGGGATGAGCGGTCGATTTATAGTCAAATCGTTCGTTTGCTTAACAGTAGTATTTACAGACACAAATATATACCAACAGTCAATACATCAGAGCAGCCTGAACCTGTGGTCGATGAATCCCATCCGAAAAATGCGATCACTTGGAGTTCTTCACAGAAGAAACTGCGGCATAAGGTTGATCGCGATAAAATGAAGTGGGATGATCAACCTTCAGTTTCGAAATCGGTATTAGATCGAACTGAGGAACAGTCGGCAAAAACTCCAATGGAAGGAAAGACACTATCTAGTAGTGTTGTTTCCGTCTCTCCTCAGGAGGTAGTTGAGACACCCGCACAATTCAGTCCCGTTGACGTTCAGCCAAGTCGGCATGTGATACCAGATGGAACTGGACTTGAGCTTTTGGATATGGATGGTGTTGAGCTAAAAACTAGCTTATTCAATACTTATATTCTGGCAGAGGGGCAGGATGCAGTATTTATTATTGATCAACATGTTGCTTCTGAACGTGTACTATACGAAAGGTATGTAGAACAGTTTAGGGCAGAAGATGTCCCGTCCCAAGGACTCCTGTTACCAGTTACGATTGAGGCTGTACAGGAACAACTAACGACTTTTGATCAACATATGGATTTGTTTAAAAAAATTGGATTCGATATTGAAAATTTTGGAGGGAGTACAATTTTGGTTCGGGCAGTACCCCCGATTTTGTCAACGCGACTTGTGTCGACAGCGGTTTTAGATTTACTAGATCAATTAGGGGAATCAGCAAGTAACGAAATTGACATGCTAAAAATGCAGGATGATGCGTTGATTATGCTGTCCTGTAGATCAGCGGTCAAAGCAGGGGATAAACTGACTATGGCAGAAATGATTAGCCTTATAAAAGAACTGTCACAGGCTAAGCATCCCTTTAACTGTCCCCATTCCCGTCCGATTATCATTAAGATGTCTAAAAGTGAGTTAGAATCAAGGTTTCATCGACGTTGAAATGCGTAATTGAATTTAGTTTAGTGTGGTTGCTTGTCGAATTATCAGATAAATAGCAACAAACGCATCTATCTTTTTTTTAATTTTGATTTACAAGTAAGCATGTTCTCAAATTTTTTTTGCCAAAGAATATCCTTCCCACAAGTAAAATTCGTCTAATGTTGTGTCGATTCTAAGTCTTCGGCCTTTGTTCTCTTTTCTGTGTTAGCGTTCTCTATTGGTTGGACATATCCAATCACTAAATTCCTTTTTTTTTCTAACTTCTCTGCTTTTTTGTTGCTTGTGTTTTCCTGAGTATCATCTAATAGACTTTTTCCCCCATAAGCGTAATCTCTCCAGTCATCTTGTGAGGCGGAATTTCTCTTGTCTTTTCTCATTGTATTGGTAATTGGTAGTTCGTTTTCGTCTTTCATATCATCCTTTCGTTATCGCCTTAGTGAGGCTAGATAATAGAATCTTGCTGTTTCATGATTCTCTTATCAAAATAGATGTTAGGGCGCGTGTGTTACGATTTCTACCTTGTTATCTGAAAGGTTTGCCTCGAATGTGTTGAAACTAGGCTTAATTTAGACTTGGCTGTTTCCCTCCAACGGATGGGGGGGATAGGATACGTCTTTGTTGATCTGTAGGGTTGAAATAGTCTTCAATTTTATAGTACGTTTGTGAAAAGGAAATATGCCCGGGACTATATTTGTAAAGGAACGTTCGGCGTTCATGGCCAGCATTCCACGGGGCGGTGCCGTGGATTAGTGCTTCGGTGAAAAAGAGTGCATCACCTGCTGTAGCAACTGGCTGCACCACATATGGTTCTGCTCGTTTCAATTCTCGTACGTCAGATGGCATATTTGATAGAAAGTTGGATTTATGGCTACCTGGCACACAGATAAAGCCACCGTCATTAGGGCCAGCGTCAGCAAAAAAGAAAGTTAGGACCGAAAGTCCATTTTGCATAGTGCCGTTATGGTACTTGTAAAATTGGCAGCCATTGGCTGTTTCTGGACCACCATGTAAGTTTCCTCCAGGTTCACCACCGCGGCTCATGAAAATACAATAATCGTGATCTAAGCGGAAAGTTGGACCTAGTAACTCCTTCAGGTAAGGTGTTACTTTAGGGTGATCGATTAACCGTTGACAAGCTGGGTCCCATTTTGAAACGTTAGCTGTTCGTCTCAGTTCTAGTCCAGCTTGGTTATTTCCGTTTTTATTGTAATCACGAGGGAAAATTCGGTCGCTAATCTGGTTGATTTCCTCAATCTCTTCCTTGGTCAAGACGTTTTTAATTATAATATAGCCTTGTAAGTCAAAAACAAATTTTTCTTCTGATGTCATTGTTCTTCCTTCCAAATTGTTTGAGAATGGGGGCGTTCTTCCAGTTGGTGCTTCTGTTGCAAACTAAGTGATCTTAATAGTTCATTAGTAGCCCCATAGTTTTAGATAACGATCGGGTAAGGTTTCATGATCGAGTACAGATTAACATATTCAGGATGAATTTTCATGCTATTCAAACCAAGATTTTAAACTTTCAACAATGGTTATGCGTGGACGTATGTGCCATCATATGATAGTATAAATTCAAATATGTGTTAAGGTGACGTGAGTGGGAATTTTTGATTTTAGATCTGTGTTACAGCTTTTGTGAAATCATATGGCAAAAACTACGAATCAGGAAATAATAGAATTTTGGCGTGATAAACCTGCGCCATTGTTGTCAGTCTTGCATGATTTTCATGATCGTGATGGATTTATTTCCGATGAGGTTATGCGTCAGGTTTCTGTTGGACTGAAAATTCCGTTAGCAGAACTTTTTGGAACTGTTACTTTTTATCATCATTTCTCAAGAACGCCTCCTGGCCAGGAGGCGCCTCGTGTCTGCATGGGGCCTGTTTGTCTCCTTCGGGGTAGTAAAAGGATTCTAGATCAGCTAGAAAAGGATGGTGCTGTACCAATGCCTTGTGCTGGGCGTTGTGATGATACTGTCCCAGTTTTGAAAATGGATCAAGTTCTGACGGGGCTAGATTCAGATACATTGTCTATTAAACCCTCTCCTTTACCAGAACCGAATCCTGGTGGAGTTGAAGAATGCATTTTCGCTTCCATTCGCGAAAGAAATCGTTCATCAATACAAGGATATCAGAAGTTTGGTGGTTATAAAGGAGTTTTCGGTATTGTTGGGCGGGAGCAGCCTGCTGAAGTTATTGATTTAATTAGCCAAAGTCAGTTAGCTGGGCGTGGAGGAGCAGGTTTCCCAACGGGGTTGAAATGGAAGTCAGTTGCAGAGGCGGAAAATCATCCTAAGACTGTGGTTTGTAATGCTGATGAAGGCGAACCAGGATGTTTTAAGGATCGAGCCATTTTGGATTATGACCCCCACGCTGTAATTGAAGGGATGATTATTGCTGCGTATGCTACAGGGGCAACTAGAGGTTTTATCTATCTTCGATACGAATATCCGGAGACTTTCAAAGTGCTTGAATGTGCCATAACCGAGGCTAGAAATGCGGGTTTGTTGGGAGATAGAATTCTTGGGAAAGAATTCAGTTTTGAAATCTATTTGCGTCGTGGTGCGGGAGCATACATTTGTGGTGAAGAGGGCGCACTCCTAAATAGTCTTGAAGGCAAACGTCCATTCCCGAGAAATCGGCCCCCGTATCCTGTAACTCATGGTTTTGAGAATTTACCAACGGTTGTGAATAATGTAGAGACATTGGCTGCAGTAGCGCCGATTGTTAATCGAGGTGCTGAATGGTATCGGAACCTTGGGATTGATGGGCATGCTGGTACTAAGGTTATAAGCCTTTCTGGAGATGTTCGGAAACCTGGTAATTATGAAGTCCCAATTGGTTTGCCTCTGAAAACACTTCTCTATGATTGGGCAAATGGGCCCGTTGTAGGTAGGTCCATTCAGGCAGTGACTATGGCAGGTGTTTCGGGTGGCTTCCTTGCTGGGGAGGATTTGAATATTACTTTGGATGACTCTTCCATCAAAAGTAAGGGATCGTATCTAGGATCGGGGGGAATTATCGTTTTTGATGATAGTCGTGATATGGTAGAGATTGCTTGCAACATTATGAAGTTCTATGCTGAAGAATCCTGTGGAAAATGTTTTCCTTGTCGGATTGGCACGCAACGTTTAGTTGAACGATTGGAAGGTAAAGCTGGTCCAAAGGAAGTGAGCTTATGGTTGGAAGAAGTTGAAGATATTGGTGAGACTATGCAGGCAATTAGCGCATGTGGGTTAGGGATATCTGCACCATTGATTACGGGAAGTTTAATCAGGTACTTTCCGGATCAAGTCGTCAGGCATGCAGAATCAGGAAAATCATAGATTTTAATTAATTTCAAAGGTTATAAGAATGAGTTCAACCCAGATTAAGCAACGAAGTAATACGGTAAAGCTTGATGGTGAAACCGTTACGTTTACTGAAGGTGAAACAATCTATGAGGTTGCTAAACGGCAACGAAAAGATATTCCAACGTTGTGTTATGATTCTCGTTTAAAACCTTTTGGTAGTTGTAGGCTCTGTGTCGTTGACCTTGAGGGCTCCCGAAACCCTGTTGCTTCTTGTACGACTTTGGTGACACCTGGGATGGTTGTCAGTACATCTTCTGAAAGAGTTGAGAAATATCGTAAGATCCTATTGGAAATGGTTGCATCTGAGAATCATGGACACCTTGATGTTGATCCATTACGTGGATATGCTGCTCATGAGTTGAGTGTGCTAGTAGATCGGTACCAATCTCGAACTGAACGGTTTGAGGGAGAGCACTCAGGAGTGAGTAATCAAGATGACGACAATCCGTTTATTCTTCGAGATTATGATCTTTGTATTTCATGTTATAGATGTGTCCGTGTTTGTGCTGAGCAAGAGGGGGATCATGCCATTAATATCATAAACAGAGGATTTGATTCTCAGATTAGTACAGAGTTCAATGGGATATTGAAAGACTCTGCTTGTACTTTTTGTGGCCAGTGTGTTCAGACCTGTCCTACGGGAGCACTCGCAGATAAAAAAGCAATTCGCAGTGCCCACTTAGAGGAGGAAATTGACAAAACTCGGTCGATTTGTCCTTATTGTGGTGTTGGTTGTTCAGTTGATTTGCTGACCAAAGGAGATAAACTGGTTGGTATTCAGCCAGCTATGGATGGTCCAGCAAACAAAGGGGCCTTGTGTGTAAAAGGACAATTTGCCTTCGATTTTGTGCAACATCCGGATCGTCTAACTACACCCTTAGTTCGTGGGCAGGATGGATGTCTTCACCCGGTAAGTTGGGATCAAGCTCTAGACCGAGCGGCTGCAGGGTTTCGTAATGTGGTTCAAGAACATGGTAGGCACAGCGTCTATGGTGTAGCATCAGGTCGTGCTCCTAGCGAGGCCGCTTACCTAATGCAAAAGTTTATTCGTGCGGGTTTTGGGACTAATTATATCGATAATTGTAGTCGTGCTTGACATGCTCCAACAGTTGCCGGTCTGGCAACGACAATAGGTCGTGGTGCCATGTCTAACCCCTTAATTGATATGGAAAAACCCGATGTTATTTTTTGTATTGGTACTAATATGACAGAATGCCATCCAGTGGCAGCTACTGGTCTCAAGAAAGCGATTGATCGTGGAGCTAAGCTAATTGTAGCTGATCCCCGGCGAATTGGGCTTGCTGACCTCTCTGACTTGTATTTGCCGCTTCGTGTTGGATCGGATGTAGCTCTGCTTCTTGGTATGGCGCATGTCATTGATAGGGAAGGTTTGGTCGACTTACAGTTTGTCTCAAATCGAACCACGGAAGGTGAGGCTTTTCTCGAGCATATCAAGCAGTTTCCACCGGAATGGGCGGCTCAGATTACTGGAGTATCGGCAAAGGATATTGAGACCGCAGCAATTTGGTATGGGTTAGCTGATAGAGGCGCAATTTTCTATACACTTGGTATTACGGAGCATATTTGTGGAGTAGATAATGTCCAGTCTCTCTGTAATTTGGTCTTGATGACTGGAAACATTGGACGTGAAGGTACTGGTATTAATCCTATGCGAGGTCAGAATAATATTCAAGGGGCTGGTGATAGTGGAGCAATTCCCAATAACTATCCTGGGTTCCAGCCAGTTACTGACCCCCATAACCAAGCGAAGTTTCAAGAATTATATGGTACTGAGATTGACTTAGAAAAGGGAATTACTAAAGTGGCAGCTCTTGATTTATGTGGAGATCAGATAAAGGCGATGTTGATTAACGGTGAGAATACATTGATCTCTGATCCGGATCGGAAACACTGCGAGCACGCACTAAATAGTTTAGACCATTTGGTGGTTATTGATATCTTCTTGACTGAAACAGCGGAATTAGCTGACGTTGTTTTGCCGGCAACCGCCTTTGCAGAAACAGATGGTGTTGTAACTAATACCGAACGTCGTGTGCAACGTGTTCGGGCTGCAGTGCCTTCACCAGGAGAAGCAAAACCGGATTGGTGGGTTATCAGCCAGATTGCCCAGAGATTGGGAATCCTTGGGTTTGATTATTTGGAACCAAGGGAAGTGTTCAATGAGCTTTGTCGTGTTTCTCCGATATATGCGGGGTTAGATTGGGATCGAGTTGAGCAAGGTGAATACCATTGGCCAGTGCCAGATATCGGACATCCCGGAACACCTATTCTTCATCAGGGAGAATTTGTCAATGGACGTGGTCTTTTTTCAATCGTCAACTACCGTGATCCTCAAGAGACAATCAGTACGAAATTCCCAATTTGGCTGACTACGGGACGCAGATTAGCTTCCTATCATACCCGAACACAGACAGGTCGTGCGGAGGGTATTGACTATTTGTTGGCTGAAGAAGCCCTTGAGGTTAATCCACTTGATTTGCAGGAATGGGGATTAGATGATGGTGCGTGGTGCGAGTTGGCTAGTGCGCGGGGTAGTATCAAAATAAGGGCTAAATCGACTAATCGGTCGCCACGCGGTACTGTTTTTGCCAGTTTCAGTTTCAGCGATGTCCCTGTAAATATCTTAACTGGGTCCGGCTATGATCCTATTACTGATACAGCTGAACTCAAAGTCTGTCCGGTTCGAGTGGACCCACTGTAGAGGGGTTTAATCAAACGGGTGTTTTTCAAAAATGCTGAGCGTAGCATAATAATTGGTTAGTTAAAAATGGCCCACTTAAGCCAGGTTAAGCGGAAGATTTGGTTTGCTAGTGACGGTAGTCTTGAGCATAAAAATGATCTGGTTGCTGCCGAGGAACCGCTAGAAATTAAGTTGTCCTCAAAAAAACAATCACGCACTATTGCAATAACAATGCGCACGCCAGGGCATGATTATGATTTGACCGCTGGTTTTTTATACAGTGAAGGCGTTTTGAAGGATCGGCGTGACTTTTTGAAGATGAGTTATTGTGTTGGAGAAGATAGGCATCTTCAGGAGTATAATCAGATTCGGGTAGAATTGCGTCGAGATGATTTAGCAGATTTGCCTCAGTTGGAACGACACTTTTTTACCAATAGTGCCTGTGGCGTTTGTGGGAAAACTATGATTGAGGACCTGCAGCGTCGAGACATCCCTCCTGTTTCGTTGACTGAACCTATTCGTGATGATGTGATTCAGGGTTTACCTGTTGCCCTGAGAAAATCTCAAAAAGTATTTGATCGTACTGGAGGGCTTCATGCAGCTGCCCTTTTTGATTTAGATGGAGTGTTGATAGCTGCTAGGGAAGATATTGGTCGCCATAATGCCACAGACAAACTCTTGGGTTGGGGGCTTCTGAATGATGAACTTCCATTTCGGAATCGAATTCTTATGGTTAGCGGCCGGGCGAGCTTCGAATTACTCCAAAAGTGTGCAGTCGCAGCGACTCCGGTGTTTTGTGCGGTTTCTGCACCGAGTAGTTTAGCCGTAGCATTAGCTCAGCATTTTAATATTACATTGATTGGATTTCTAAGGGACAAGCGGTTCAATATTTACACAAACCCTCATAATATCGAAATTTGAATATTTCCACGATAGGGGTGAGCATGCGTCGATCTCAAATAGCAGAGTCTGTTGAAAACCTTGATTCAATTGATACTTCAGGAAAACCTTTTTTGGATAAAGCCATAGTACATCTTAAATCCTGCTGGAGTAAGTGTCAGATGGTAGAGAGTAATAGACGTGATATAGATCTACTTTTGTCTTTAGGTGAATCTGTTTTGACGTATGTTGCTACTCGTGAAATTGAGTCTGCGTTTGTTCGATTGTTGCCGGATGCTTTGCTTTTGTCTAGTAGTCGATTCGGTTTCCTCGCGGAAGTTTGTTACAATTCGGCTGATCGTCCCTATCTGCAATCGCATGCGGTGACGAATATCTATAAACCAAGATACAATCGTCGTGATATTTTGACGAATTTACAGTTTCACAATCTTGAGACTCTAAATGGTGCTATTTTAACTAGTCGGAATCCTGTTCTGTCTAATAGACCCCAGCAAGATCCACGCAGTGGTGGCGTCCCGTTTGGACATCTGGAAATTGAGGCTTTTCTTGGGTTACCGTTTCTGGTAGGTCGTGAGCTTGTCGGAGCTTTGGCATTAGCTAATTGTCCTGATGGTTATCTTGAAACAGAAATAAAATTTTTTTCTCCGCTATGTGTTGTAAGTGGGTTAATGATTAGTGATTATCGGTATAAAAATTAAATTGTGAGTCAAAAAAAGCTAGAAACTATCTGTGTTTACTGTGGTTCCAGTTCAGGGATTCAACCTGAATATGTAGAGTCTGCTAAATTACTGGGTGAGGTAATAGCAATTCGTCATCATAGTTTGGTTTATGGTGGATCTAATATCGGATTGATGGGGGTTGTTGCTGATGCTGTCCTTGAGAACGATGGGACAGTAATTGGTGTTATTCCCGATTTGTTTGCTGAAAAAATAGCTCATCGGGAATTGACTCAGATTTATCAAGTCAGTTCAATGCACGAAAGAAAACATAAGATGTTTGAGTTGTCGGATGGGTTTATTGCCTTACCTGGTGGTTTGGGAACGGTTGAGGAGATTTTGGAAATTTGGGCATGGTCGCAACTTGGTATTCACCAAAAGCCTTTTGGTTTTTTAAATACTAATGGGTATTATGACAAGTTACTGGAGTTTTTTGATCATGCTTTTGCTCAAGGTTTTTTCAAACGACAACACCGCGATATGATATTTGTGGCGAATAGGCCAGAAGAATTACTAGATCAGTTTTAAGGGGAATGGGAAATCGCTTTTTAATCCGTAGCTCCTAATAAATCCTCTATGGTTGATTCTTGGAAAGTTGAAGAATAGTTGATTAGAATGGTCAAACCGGTGAGCGTAGCGTTTTTGCTGTATTGGGTCTTGCGTATATACGGAACAGCTTGGTGATTAATGGTTAGTCATATGAATTTTGATGATGTGGTTGTTAAACAAGAAAATATAGAATTGGATCTTGCCATTTATCAAGAGGCTATTAAGCTTAATCCACAAGATGCTAGTGCATATAACAAACTGGGATCGGTTTACTTTAGTCGTGGTGAGTATGAATCTGCTAGTATTGCTTATAAAAATGCGATTCAATTGGTTCCGAATAATGCTGATACCCATAATAGTTTGGGAGTAGCTTACTATGAGGATGGCAGGGTAGAGCTCGCAATTTCCGAGACTAAACGGGCAATTGAGATTGATCCAGAGCATGAAAAAGCTTATATGAATTTGGGGGTTATTTACACTAGGATTGGGCGTTTAGAAGATGCATTGGTTGCTTTTGAAAAGGCTATTGGGATTAATCCTGGATACGCAGATGCTTTTTACGGTTTAGGTGCGATTCGATATATTCAAAGCGAATATAACGCTGCGTTGGTTGCTTATAAGAAGGTGGTTGAGATTAATCCGGAACATACGAGAGCTCAAAATGGGTTGGACAAAATTTATGATTTAGCCAAAGGTTACTGTCAACAAGCTGAGAATTACTATCAGCAAGGTGATTATTCGTCGGCTTGTATCGCATTTGAACAAGCGATTGAGGTCAATCTAGATGATGCTAATGCATATTATGGTTTAGGAACAGTTTGTCATCGAAAAGGTGATTTACGGGCAGCGCTCATTGCGTTCAAAAAGGCGATTGCTATTCAACCAGAACATGTGAGAGCTTATATGAATTTGGGAATTGTTTACTGTTTTTTTGAGAAATATGAGTCAGCAATGCACCAGATTAAGAGGGCGATTGAGATTAGTCCGGAAGATACAAAGGTGCAGCGTGTAATGGAATATATTCATGATCGATTAGATGGGCAAAAGACGGGTTAGAAAAGGAAAAATCGCCTTTTGGTATGAACGAATTGTTTTTTTTGTTGTGTTGGATTTACTATGGGGCTGATATACAAGCATGTGGATTGGGGAATTAATAGATGTTTCAGTTTAGTTTCCGGGAAGACAAGAGAAAGATCCTTTGTTTGTAACATAGATTTGAAATTTGAGAATTTGTGAGACGTCGAATTTAATATCGAAATTATAAATGTTTAGTTGTAATTAAAAGTAAGTAGGATTCCAGTTACTGTGTTTGTCCAAAAGTGTGTGAAATTGTATTTTATTCTTCAGATGAGTTTTTTGATTTGCTTTTTTCTTGTGTTTTCATCATGTTCATCTTTAGTTTCAATTGAGGAGCCAGAGGACCTGATAATACCTGATGTTGACTATACTCAAATAAGGAGCTCAACGCGAGCAAAAGAAGGGACTAGGGGTTCACTTCGCATGGTTGAGATTGAAAGGGAAGAAGATTATGCTGAAATTGAAGATGGACAAGAAGCAACTGGTCAAGAACAAATTACCGAGATTGTATTAGATAGTGGAGATTCGATTAATCCTGATTTCGATTATGATAGTGTCATATCGAAATTTCGGAAAACTGAGGTGCCAGCTGTTCGTTATGAGATCAGAGGCCCGGTTTCGGGCCGTAATGTTCTTCATACGCCTAGGATATCGTTGGTAGAGGAAGAACTTCAAGATAAAAGTGTTAAACTGCGTTTTAATGTTAGGTCTGATGGTACCGTTTATGATGTTCGTATAATTGAATCTTCTCATCAAAAATTGACGAAAAAAGCTATAGACTTTGTCTCTAAATTTCTGTTTACTCGGAACCGTGGAGAGCAATCCGGTGAAATTAAGGTTTTTTTTATAAAACCAGATATTTGAGTTTATTGTTATTGACCCTATCGCGTGAGCGGAAAAACTACCTTCCTGTGTTTTAAGGGCGTTTCATTCAAATCTGCCTTGAGGGTAAACGTTAGTCTAACGGTTTTTTGGGGATTGGTGTTTAAGATCGAGTAAGTTTTTGGTTTAGTTGATCTTGTATTTTGCTTACATATCGAACGTAAGTTCGGGTTAGGGCCTATATTTTGTTGAACCTTGGTTGCACAGGCGGAAGTTTTTGAAAGTAGCTCCAGGTGGTGCTTTTAGCACTAGATTCGACTCTCAGCTGTCACATAATTTGTAGGTTGCTGTATACGGAATTGATCTCCTCGATCACGATGCCTAGCGTCAACTTGGACAGACAATGGTTACACTCATCGGTTTGGGTGGGGCTCATATTAGTATGGAGCCAGCTAGTAAGGATAAGTCGATGGCTTTCCAAATTGTTCATTGTGCCATTGAGCATAGTATTAATTTTTTGGTAATGTGTATTCTTATGGTGATGGTTGGAGTGAGATTTTGATGGGAAAAGCCTTGAGAGGACATCGAGAGAAAGTTTTCTTGATGTCTAAATCTGATAAACGTGATGCTAAGGCGGTCCTAGTAGGGTTAGATTTAAGCTTGAAACGGTTATCTACTGATTATCTTGATCTCTGGCAATTTCACAATGTGACTTCAGTAGAAAATACTGAGCAAATCTTTTTCAAGGGTACCGGTGTTGAGAAGTATAAGCGAAGTATTTTTTTAACAAGTTGGGTGCTCAAGAACCTTATGTAGTAGGTTGAAGTGTGCTTAGGGCTAGGCTAATAATTCAACCTCAATTGGGGGCAACAGCGATCCGTTTTCCAATACCTGTCAATAATCTCCCTCCGTCAACGACAAATGCTGTGCCAGTGACGAATTCTGCGTCTTCGGAAGCTAGATATGCAACGGCTTTTGCAATATCTGTTGGTTGACCAGCACGTCCAATAGGAAGTTCTTCAGCCCAACGGTTGAGAGCTTTTTGCTTGTCTTCAGCTGATGCTAGAATCATTGATGTGGCTGTTGGTCCTGGGCAGACAGCATTAACGCGGATATTTTGCTCAGCGAAATCCAGTGCCATACATTGTGTTAAAAGAATGATTCCGGCCTTGGACGCGCTATAGGCGGAATAACCACCTCCGCCGGATATACCGGCTGTAGAAGAAGTGTTGATGATGACACCACTTCCTGCCTTTTGCATTGCTGGAATAGCATATTTGGAAACTAGGTAAACGCTTTTTAGGTTGATATTAATGGATCTATCCCAATCAATTTCAGAGATAGTAGTGACATTCCCTATGACTAGAATCCCCGCGTTGTTATGTAGGATATCCAATCGACCGTGGTGTCGCAGGGTTTCTTCGACTAGGTGTTTTGCTTGATCTGATTTTGAAACGTCAGTTTGAATGAAGGTTGCTCTCTGGTTTTGTTGGTTTAGTTTTTCTGCCAAAGATTGGCCTTCAGGGTTAGTGTCAGCGATAATCACTTTGGCTCCTTCATCAATAAAAAGTTTGACTGTAGCAGCCCCTATGCCTGAAGCACCACCAGTGACGATAACGGATTTTCCTTGAAATCTCATGCTGTTTCTTTTTCCTTATATGTATATAGTCATTTAAGAAATTGTTATCTATTGGAGAAAAAATCTCCAGCCCCATTTTTCCAAAACGAGATTTTATCTGTTAAATTTTATATCAATTGGGGTTTTAAATTGGCGTGTATTAAAAGGCTGGAATTAGGTGTAACTAAATCGAAATTACTATGGTGCCGTGAGCAGGAAACTGCTGGCCAGTTTTATATGGTTTGAGAGCTGTTTTAATGTTTTGTTCTGATGAAGTTTTCATCTATTGTCTGGCTTTCACTTTAGCCCAAATTAAGGTTAGTTTCTTGCGGCGAGAAACGGGTAGTAGTCCAAGAGTTTTGACTAATCCCTTTATCATCAATGTTTTAATGTCGTTTTTGGCTAGCGCAACATTGAAAATTGACAAGTCATCTAAAAGACCTTTGGCATGTCTCTTGTTATTTTCTGTTCCTCCTATCGTTACATCTTTACCGAATATGCCAAAGGTTCCTGTGGCTGCTCTGTCAATGTCGATTTCTCTGTCTATATAAAGGAGTTTTTTCTTTCCATCGTATACAAATGCAAGATGGTGCCATTGATTGTCGTTGATCTGTTTAGGGTTGAAACTCCATTGTGGCGCTAATTCGGCACTGCCAATTTCCACTTTGCCTTGATTCCCACCGCGACCTGCGCCAAAAATATTCACGATGTTGGACCAACCAGGGGTCCAACCAATGATAAATTGATCGTCATTACAACAAGCATTACGTTGGACTCCTTTTTTGTTTAGTTTAACCCATGCAGTCCCTGTGTATTTTTGGGACAAGAACGTAATCATCTTCCCCATCTAGACTTAGGGCCTTATCGAATTTACCATTGTTGGAAATTTTGGCACCATTTTTAAGTTTGCCATGATTGTTGTTTTCTGTTGCGTCTTTAGTATTACCATCAAAAGCCCAGACAGCAACAGCAGTTTGGGGGTCAATCGCGCTATAACCTTGAACAGAAAACGCTAACCCTAACATGAACAAATAGGTATATGTTAAGGTCAATTGTTTTTTTAATGTATACATGATTTCCTTCAGTAGGGTACGTTGGGTGTGTTTATTCGTGCAGATAGACTGTGCAATTCATGTTATTCTATCATGTCATTATGGTGTTACAATTAAACTTATCAAATTCTAGTTTGATTATGAAAATTGTTGGGAAAATTTGAGCGGTGCTGGATTCTGAACGTGCGTTTCGTTTACCTTAGTTAGTTGGAGGTAAACTTTGGATTGAGGAATAGCGATTTTGAATTAATTGGTACATTTGCTCTCTGAAGTGCTTTTTGTATTCTCATTTAAGTATAGAACCTTATGTTCTTCATCATTGTCTATTATTAACATTGCCTCATCTTTTAGGATAGTGGCCCAATTAGATGGGAATATGGTTCAATAATAGCTGAAATATTGGCTTGGATCGCCTTGAAATTGTTCTGCAGTTTCAAGCAATCATCAAGTCAGGTGTATAGAAGTTAGTAGCGGTCCAATGGAGATATTTTCCTGAAATCGACCCGTTTTTTACCTGCACTGGTATTCTTAATATAGGTTTAAGTTGTCAATTGATAGTTGTGATTTAATGAAATTGTAGTAGGAGATTTGAATGAATAAACCGAATTTTATTGTCTTTCTGACTGATGATCAGGGATATGGGGATCTCTCCTGTATGGGAGCAACCGACTTCAGAACCCCACATCTCGATTGCATGGCTGCCAATGGTGTTCGATTTTCCAACTGGTATTCAAATTCTCCCGTGTGTTCACCGTCACGGGCTGCTTTGCTGACAGGTCGCTATCCTGGTAATGCTGGTGTGCGCTCAATTTTGGCAGGTCATCGAACTGCTACAGGTTTGCCAACTGAAGTGCCAACTATGGCCGATTCGCTTAAAGAGCTTGGTTATTATACGGCTATGTCTGGTAAATGGCATTTAGGATTGGCGGAGGGCTCTCGACCGCATGATCATGGCTTTGATGATTGGTTTGGATTCATGGCGGGTTGTATTGATTACTATTCACACATTTTCTATTGGCAGATGAATCAAGATGGCCGTGCTCAATTTCATGATTTGTGGGAAAATGGGGCTGAGTTACATCGTAATGGGGAGTATTTTACGGAATTGATCACCGAATATGCAGTGAAATATATTCGACGATCTGTGCAATTGGGTAAGCCTTTTTTTCTTTATGTCCCTTATAATGCACCTCATTATCCAATGCATGCTCCGGACAAATATGTAAATCGGTTTCCTGGTTTGTCTTGGGATAGGCAGATCATGGCGGCCATGATTTCTGCGGTAGATGACAGCGTAGGTGAAATTCTTAGTGAATTAGAACGGCAAGGCCTTTTGGACAATACTTTTACTTATTTTCAGAGTGATAATGGACCATCTCGCGAAACACGGAACTGGATGGATGGAAATCTTGATCCGTATTATGGTGGTTCAACTGGAAAACTCAAAGGTCACAAAGGAAGCCTTTATGAGGGAGGTATTCGTTCACCAGGTATTATGAGTTGGCCGGACAAAATTCCGGCTGGACAAGTGGTTAGTCAGTATGGTATTGCAATGGATGTTTTTCCTACCTTTGTAACAGCTGCAGGAGGAGATCCGTCAAAATTTGAGTTGGATGGTAGAGATGTTACAGGTATGATTACTGAAGGCTCAGATTCTCCGCACAGCGAGATTTTCTGGGAGATGCACAAGCAGACTGCTGTCCGAAGGGGGAATTGGAAATTGGTAATGAACGGACAATTGGTTGAGGGAGTACCAGTGGAGGATGATATTCATTTAACGGATCTGACGTTGGATATGGGCGAGAGACAAAATCTTAAGGATGAATATCCGGAATTGACGACTGATCTTATCAGTATGGCTGAATCTTGGCGGCAAGATATCGAGGATCGGTGGTCAAATGAGTGGATACCTAAAGCAAATGGAACCACGGGCCATACAGATGGTTCATAATTATGTTTTGGTTTGTCCTGTTTGTATACATCTCATGCTGTGTGGCGCTCTGTATCCTTGGTTGTTTATGTTGTCAGGTGTTAACTGGAGAGGTAACTAGGTGAAAAAATTAGTCTTGGTTGGTGATTCAATTCGAATGGGATATCAAGCTTATGTCATGAGAGAATTGTTTGGGTTTTCAGATGTGTGGGTTCCAGAGCAAAATGGTGGTAATAGTGCTAACGTCCAAAAACATCTTGATGAGTGGATAATTTCTCGAGCGGCGGATGTAGTTCATATCAACTGTGGCCTGCATGATTTAAAAAGAGATTTTGGAGTTGATGAGACGGTTATTCCATTATCTCAATATCGAGCGAATTTGCGAGACTTGCTTGGACGTATCTTGCAAGATACGCAAAGTACTGTCGTCTGAGCTACAACGACTCCCGTAAATGAAATATGGCATCATCAGCGGAAAGGTTTTGATCGATTGGAATCTGATGTCCTTGCTTATAATAATGTTTCGGTTGAAGTGGCTCAGGAGTTAGGTGTTTTCATTAATGATCTTTTCCAAGTGATTGTTGATGTTGGTCGGGATAGTTATCTGTCACCGGATGGGGTGCATTTTACCGCTGCTGGTTATGAGCTACTAGGGAAATCAGTTGTTGATTATGTTAAACCGTTATTTTAGTCAGTAGTTGGGGAATAGGTATTGTTGATTCTTTAGGTCTAAGTGTCGTTAGTATGGTAAATAGCAGATGAATTTCTTGGCACATATATTTCTTTCAGGAGATGATGAAGAAGTTATGATTGGCAATTTTATTGCCGATGCCGTTAAGGGTAAAGATTACTTAGGTTATTCCGATGGTATTATCAAAGGAGTACGTCTTCATCGTCGTATTGATGCTTTTACTGATAGTCATGTTGTGGTTGGAGAGAGTAAGCGGCGGCTGAGACCTAAATACAGAAAGTATGCAGGTATAATCGTAGATATGTATTACGATCACTTTTTGTCGAAGTATTGGGAGAATTATTCAGAGGTCTCTTTGTCTCAATTTGTGGGTAATGCCTATCAGGTATTTCAGCGTCGGATTGACTGTTTGCCATCTAGGATACAATTGATGCTTCCTCATATGATAGAATTTGACTGGTTAAAAAACTACGCTCATTTAGAGGGAATTACAGGTGCCCTTGGTGGCCTTTCGCGAAGAGCCCGATACGATTCTGGGATGGAATATGCCGTCAGCGATTTGAAACAGGATTATTGTAAATACAAGTGTGAATTTGAGTTATTCTTTCCCGAACTGATGAATTTTTCTTTCCAACAGCAAAAAGAATTGGATCAAACGTGAGGAAAAACGTTTTGTTTTTCTGAATCCTTTCTGGTGATTGTTGTTGTCCATTATATTTTTGCGGTGTTTTTGATTATCCTTAGTTAATTCTACTATGCCTTACATCCTTTTGGTGAGATTCAATTTGTTTCGCTCGTCTAATTTTCGGCAGGTTCTTCCATTATTTTTTAATTGGATATGTTCTTTATCAGGCGCGTTTCTAACTGTTTGAGAGTACAATTTTTTTTGTGCCTTTCTCTTTATTCCAATGTTTTGGCAAATGTGATTTAGCTTAAAAAGCGTAGCAAAGTGAAGGCCCAATAGTCGCTGAGAATTGAGAATATGTTACGGGAAGAGCTAGCAGAAAACATCAATCAGGTATTGAAAATCCCTTCGGTGCTGTGCCAGGATCGGGAAAATCGTAGATGCAATTTTTGATAAGTTGTCGTATGCTTTAAAGGTGCGTATCAACTGGTATTTGAAAAATAGTGTTGTTCCCTGTGACTAGAAGAAAATATGATTATCTTTCAATTCAATAGTGGGCTTTTATGAGAGGCAAATATGTTTGATAATGCGGGAGATCGATCATTCCGTAGTCATTCATTAGAGTTGAGTTGGGAAACGATTCATAAAACCATTACTGACTACTTAGGTGCTAACATTGATGATGATCCCAGTGCGGAGCGATTAAGCATTTTTTATGATGCGCTTTTCCAACTGATATACGATCGAGACGGAGAATTTAGTTTTGATTTATTGGTTGTTGCTGAAATGGTGCCGTGTTTGGTAAATAAGGGTTGGTTAATTTCTGAAAACAGGGATAGGTGGAATCAGGTTCAGGAGCCAATGTGGCAGGTTTCAATGAATTCCCAATTGGATGTAAGAGAAAGAATTCAAGCAATGTTGGCTGCAGTGTCAATTACAGCACTTTTAGAAGGACGAATAATTGCCCTAAAAAAAATTGTTAAAATAATTCTACATGATCAAAACTTTAAGGCCGATGTGAGTTTAATTGGAGAATTGTTTTCCAGTAAAGGTTGGTACGAGAATCTCTTTGGCTTCAAGCTTGGTGAAATTGTAGATCCTAATTCTGTAATCAGAAATTTAGACGATGGCGCATTTGCTAAAGTTAAACAGATACTTGATATATTTGCGTTCAAAATCACCCAGCCAAGCAATTGGCTTCTTGAAGTTGTCAATGGAATTGTTTTACCGATGATGAGATTGTCTTTGGAACAGCAAAAGTATCAACTAGCCTTTGAACTTGAACTTGAACTTTATAGGGGATATGTAAAATCGAACGAAACAGAAGAGCACTATAATTCGGCTATCGCTTTGTGGACACCGATGATGGAACATGCTGGAAGAGCTTTTCACTGTGAGTTGCCAGTGTCAACCAACATAGATGATATACCTAAAATCGGTTTTTTCATACATAACGCTAGTACATTAGCACATATCCAATTAATGTGTTCAGCACTTGATGGAGCATCAAAGACCTCACCGAGACTTTTTTTGCCTGTGGTCTATATTTTCAGTGGTTATGATGAGACATTAGCGTCAAATCTCAATCGGATTGGAGTAAAAGCTATTTGGTTAGATAAGGAAATGTCTTATCTAACCAAAGTTCTAGACAAGTTTCTTTGGTTACGTGAACACATGCGACAGGATCAGATAAGTGCGTGCGTTTGGATGTCAACTAGTGCTGGTATGACCTTTGCTTTTAGTATGAGATTGGCTCCAATCCAAATTTGGTGGTCAGCGAAATTCCACCCAAACTGTTTTAACAATGTGGATGGTTATATCACATGCCATAATACTGGTAATTACAATGTCCGGTTTTTCGGTAGGGAATGGCTTACTGTTCCAATAGGATTTTGTGATTTAGTTGACGATAGTTTAGTTGAGGAAGCAAGAGGCCTTAGGAATAAATTCCACAGGTTTGATATTGTCCTTGGAACTCTAGCTCGGGAAGAAAAAATAGCTTCGCCTGATTTTCTTGCCACCATTGTCAAAATTTTGAAAAACAATCCCAAGACTATCTGGTTCTATACTGGTAGAAAAAATCATCCGATGATCCAGAAATACCTAAATTCTGCAAATGTGCTTGCACAGAGCCGGTTTATTGGTTGGGTAGACACCAAATTGTATGCACAAGCCATTGATATTTTTGCGGATACTTGGCCGCTAGGTTCTGGTTTAGTCGGTATGCAGGCAATGGCAGTGGGAAAGCCCTATGTTTTCTATCATGGATATTCCATGCCAGAAGAGGGAAGGAAAGGCTTGATGGGTGCTTTGGGCATGCCTATCTTCCAAAACGGTCAAGAGAATAACTCAACTACAATAAAATTAAATCAGATATTTAAAATGTCTGAAAATGAGANACTTCTTTTAAATGCNAATAGCCCCGATGANTATATAATGATGNTCGAGCGATTAATCGGAGATCCTGATTTCCGTAAAGATTGNGGTAATGCTTATAAGAAGTATGTAGAAACACTTCCAGCCAATACCTCTTTGTTGGGTAAACGTCTTGGTGAACGTATCTCNGATATTATTGAGGAAGCCAAGTTGTGAATGTTTCCACCGTAACCAATCATAGTAAAGTATTGGGTTACCATCTGCGGAGCAACTTTGCTATTTTAGATCGAACTTACCAAATAACTCGAATTCTCTGAAAGATAATTATGACATTTAGTAACGGTTTCGAAAACGACATTGACTAAAGAATCAATTTATGGATTAGTCGCTCTTCATTAATGTTAAGTTTGAGAAATTCCTGATAAATTAAACTATAGCTTTGGACGGCTGCTATGACAATTGGTATTTCTGACTCCAATAAAATTTGAGGATGGAAAATTTCTCGATCTAAATATCTAGTGTTAATTTTACTCGGTGTAGAGTCAACAAAGAATTTAATATCAACATGTTTGAAAAACATAGACTTTTGAGTCAACAGTTTGGCTTGCTCACCAGCTCCCCACACAGCAACAGATTTATAATTATCTTTATCTGCGAGCACCCCTTCAATACCCGATTTTTTTAACTCTAGCTTGAATGATTCTTCTGCATGAGAACTGAAATTACCTAATTTATGCATGAGTAAATCATCAAAAAAAACAACCTTGCAACCTATATCCAACAACATCTTATACATGCTAACCATTAACACTAAGTCCATGTTGGTAACAAATTCCTCTTTAAAATCACTACTAATCTGAAAATTACAATGGAACAATTTATATTTTCGAATTAAATCTACAAAAGCTATAGTTTCTTCTATAGCTTCATTTCCATCGGTGAAAATATATTTGATTGTTACACTCTTTGGATTTACGGAAGCATATTTTTTTACATTATCCATAACCTTATACAATTTGTTCATACCTCGAACTTTCTTGAAGGTTTCTTCAGTTCCAGCGTCTATGCTTGTAAATATTGAAACTTTTCCTTCAGACAGCAACTTATATATTGTCTCGGAAAAGGTAACCGAATTAGTTATAACCCTATGTATCGTTCTTGGTAATTTATCAACAAGCAACTGGATATGTGATGGAAAGTTCTTGTCTAATACTGGTTCTCCACCACCCCAAATAATCAACGAATTTTCAGCAAGTATATCTTCATCAATCAAATTTTCTACAAAGGCATGAACATCATACATCTCTATCATGCCCCCATAATACGTATCGCTACAATAAGTACATTTTAAATTACACACAGAATGGTATTCAAATGAAAGCTTGTTAATTTTAAAATCATCAAATGATCCCCATTCCTTAAACTCAAGAAAAGGACATCCATCACACTCCGTTTTTTCCCCTTTGTTAATACTAGCATAAAGTTTCTTCTTTGCATCTAATACTTTATCGATCATAATTCCGGTAGAATCAATATCTGACGAGTTAAGTAACACAACATCGCCCTTCATTTCACCATCTACAAAGAATCTCTTGCAACAAGTGCGAATTTGATTGGGTGCAAGAAAGGCAGAACCATGTAAATCAACACAACTCCACCTTTTGTTTTTGACTTTGGCAATATATTGTGTGATCAATACTTCCTTCGAGATATGTGATATTTTCTGATCATTCATTATTTCTAAAAAACGGCTACATATATTGCTATATAGTGTCCTGTCATATGGAAGCAAATTATCTTTGGGTTTATAATCAAGTTCTAACCAACTCTCATAAAGCTCCTCATACAATATAGCCCTTTCTTCTGCATCTGCAGAGTGTCTGCAGATTTCTCTCGCACGGGTTGCAATGACTGCGATTAGTCCTACGTAATAATTATTTATATAGTCAAAAGTTTCATTCTTGCCCTCAGTACTAATGAAAGCACCAATCTCTTTGTATGACCTCATAAACCCTTTTATATGCGGCACCGAGATAGTATTGACAATCGATTCAGCCCTAGAGGTCTTATAATAGAGAACCTGATCGAAATACTTGATTTTTCTCGCATACCAATAAACCAAGAAAATATAATCAACATCCTCATGATATCCTTCCCGAAAAGATATGCTATTTCTGGCAATAAGATCTCTCCGTATTGCCGTATAAATCACAGAATTATCCATTTGTAGTTGAAGATAATGTGTTATTAACTGATCTTTTTCCAACTCGAGATAATGGCCATCCATTCTGCCAATGAAATGAGTTTTCGGTTTATGTATTGAGTTTCTGTTATACGTCCAATTGTATCCAATAGCATCTAACTCGGTCTCAGCATTAGCATCGATAAATCTTTTCAGATTAACCAAGGCATTTCCATCATAATGATCATCGCTATCTAAAAATAATATCCAGTCGCCAGATGCACTCTGCACACCTACATTCCTCGCGCCTCCCGGTCCTGAGTTTTCTTGGGTTCTTAAAACTATAAGATTCCCATTGGACTTTTGAAAATTCGTTAGCAGTTCGAAAGTTGAGTCTGTTGAACAATCATCAATGACCAATACTTCGAATTGCATATCTCGGTGAGCATTTCTGTAAATGCTGTCAAGGCAAGCTTCAATATATTCTTCAGCATTAAAAGCTGGTACTATAATTGAAAAATCCATTTGCTTTTTGTTCCCTAACCCAAATTACGAATCAAAAATTAATGCCCAAAATTTAGATTTTTGCAAATTCTTTATTTTCAGCCGAGGATTCTATGGCTTCAAGCATTGAGAGCCCCTCTATTGCCGTATCAAGGCCAAACACCCAAGGGGATGAATAATATCCTTTTTTTAAAACTCAGTCAAGCTATCCGTAATGTCGTAGTAGTGGTTTGCAAAGGCTTCTATAAACCCTATAGGATGTCCTGTTTTAAAGCGATTATATCGCGGTTGAGATGCTATATGACAGTTATCGTACTTCTGCCAATTATGGATTTATTCTCCTTATTATCGTTACAGAATCGAGTTTCTGGATTCATTTGATACCATTCTGCCGACCCTTCTGTTCCATACACACAAACTTTCAAGCCATCTATGGCCCAATGCGGATTTACTATACCAGATCCGGCAAGTTAGATCACCCGTGTACTTGGCTATGCACATAGTATTATCCACGACCTGTTCAAACCCAAAATTATCTTGAACGGCAAATAATTCAATAGGTTTCTTATTACTTTAAAAATTAATAATATGATGCACATGCGCACCAAGATCGAGTGAGATACTCGATAACCCGATGCGGTTTAGTCGCCAAGCTTGCAGATTGGGAATGTTTTGTTCTTCATCTAATCGTGCAAAAGTTTCTTGGGGCATTTCAATATGTATTTGATTGATTTCGTCTAACATACCATCTTCATCATTATTTTTAGTTAACGCAACATTGGATAACCAGCGTAGTTATAGGTTACGGCTAAAAAGACATTGTTTTTTATGCAACTTCTTTTGTTTTTTTCTTCTTCACTTGATGAAGCAAGCGATTTTTCGCAAATAATGTTGTATCCTGCTTCAATAGCTTTAATTACAATTTCTGCATGAGACGGAATTGAGGTTAGTACAACAATAGCATCTAAGTGTTCTGTTTCCGAAACCAATAACTTTTCCTACCCATCGTAAACTCTATTTTTTCTTACAGCCCATTTTACTCCTGTTTCCAAATGAATATCTTTCTGCCTACTAAAACAGTCAGATTGGATTTCCCTCCTTTTATCCATTTCGGATGCAACTCGGTGGGTTAACCTAATAGAAGAATTTAAACCTCCTCCAATAATTCCTAGCTTAAATGGTTGTCATAACATGACTTGGGGGCTACAATCTTATCCTATCTCTTCTTTAACCAGAACAAATTTTTAATAGTAGAGTAGGATGATATTCACTCTTGCTATACCTAGTTGCAAATTAACAAGTTCTAACTTGGATTAATTCATTCATCTTTTTACTGTTCTCCAGTAGCTCATCCATTGAGCTAAATTTCAAAAAAATAATACCAAGTTTTGATATGGGTTCATTTCTAATGTTGTCACTTGGACTATTACACATAAATTTATCTATAATATTGTGTTTAATTGTATTATCAAAAATAATATTATTAATCTCTCCCGCATTTGAGCTCACAATGCAGTGCCGGTTAAAAAACCCCTGGGGTTTAGCATTTACTAACTCGCTGCAATCTAACCCAATTGACGATTTTACAATCCATGAAGCATAATCGACCCCAGTGGCATACTCAACGAGTTTTGTGTAGAGGTCACCAGGCGAACGACGACATATTTCTGTGATAGTAGGATTGTTATCTTTCAAAATGTATTGGATATGAAAGACACCATCTTCCAACATTAGCAGTGAAGCCATCCTTTCAGATTCAGAAACTAGTTTCTTTTCGACATCCAGCGGAACAATACTTGGCGTAGAAGCTGCCGAGACCATGTAAGGAATTTCACTATAGTGATAGTATTCGTCAGCAGAAAAAGAAAAAACCACTTGGCGATCACGAAGAAATATGGATAAGCTATGGTGACTTCCAGCAATAAATTCCTCAATAATCACTCGTCTAGATTTTGACAGGGAAAACGCTTTTTCAAGCGCAGGTGTTGCTTCATCGGTTGTATTTATTTTCGTAATCCCCTTCCCTCCTGTCAGATCAACAGGCTTTATCATGAGAGGGAAATCTAGATTTTCTATAGACTTTAACCCATCTTTTATATTATCGAAACTGCTGAATTTAGGTGTAGAAAATTTATGATTTAGTGAAAGATTACGATATAAATCCTTATGGTGTATAATTTGGGAGGTTTGGTATGAATCGTGACCTGGCAAGTTTAATTTTTCTGCTACATAAGCGGATGAAAGAGCAGAAAAATCATTACTACATGCACAGATACCATCAATGTCCAATTGTTGTGATAGAGATAACATTGATTCGTTATCAGAGTAATCTGATTTGTGGTATTCGTCTGAATAGGCGTGACCTAATTCCTCAGGTTTGTTGCCACTAGTAATAACATGGCACCCTAGGTTTTTTGCGGCCATGATCATTGGAATATCTGAATGACTTCCTCCAGCAATCAGAATTTTTGTCTTACGTATCATATAGTTTCTGATCCAGATAACTTTCGAAAAGACTCTTGCTTAATAGATATAAAATAAGGAAGGAACATCAGAACGAATCAGCAAAATCATGCTCCCCCAAACCTCTTATCCAAACGCAGTGGAAATCAAATACCATTATATTAAACTCAAGTACAATTCTGTACCAAATAGCAGATTTTTTCAAGGTCGAAACAATATAATTCTTAGAGTGAAAAGCCATAATCTAAAAGATCAAGCAAATCTGCATAAATACCATTTACGTTAATTATTTTTTTCTGTTAGGATTCTAAATATAGATCGAGCAGTTTTAAAATCTCTCTTTTCGAAACTATGTTGCAATTGAGCTAACAACAATCGATTCACAAAATATTCTTGTCTATCAACAAAATCAAATTTTGAAAAATAGTCTAGGCATCTGTGTAAAACTTCTACATAGTCAACGTTGCCCATCTGCGCTTCCAAGTTTCGAACATCATTTTCAATTATCTCCTTGACGTCAACTTTAAGAAACTAACCAATCCTGTTCAATACCTCTTGTTCTATAGGCTCTACCATCCCAGGTATATTTTCCGGATTCATATTGCCTACACAACCACGATTAGAAAGGACTCATTATTCGTTATCCAATTAACGATCCTCATATTATAGCTGGAACTCAAATACATGTACAAAACATAGGACAGAAACAGGATTATATCCTATGATGTTACTCTCAATTTATAAACATTGTACCTTAAGAAAAAAACACCATATACAAACACCAGGTAGATGAAAAATCAAATATACAAAACATCGGCTGAATTAGTTCAGGTCCATGACACCATACTTTTCTTTATCTTTGACGCCAATTTCGGGTGGTACGGCTTTCGATGATTTCCCGCGATTATATCATATCTGTGGTGTAGATTTGGACTAGACCGCCTTATACTGATATTGAGATAGTAAATTCTTTTTCTATTGGGCTCTATTATGTAGCTGAAGTAACCTGACGATCAGCACCGGCTACTATTTAGACGTTTAAAACCTGGTTGAGCTTAACTCACAGCTAATTGCTGAAAGGCTCCTTCCAATCAAACCGGATATTGCTTCTTAATAGGAGGCTAGTTTTCTTTGACCTATCAATCTATTAGCGCCCTCCTTCGATCAGCTGTTCAGATACGAGTTTACAGCAGGGAGGGAATCTTGAAACCAACATTCATAAACTTGCTAACGCATCAAATGGAATATCGTAACACATTCTGCTCATGCTGATAGGTATCTTCGTCTTCACACGTCTTCTGTTAGGTCAACAGGCTTTATCATGAGAGGAAAACCAGATTTTTTTAGACTTTAACCCATCTTCTATATTATCAAAACTGCTGAATTTAGGTGTAGAAAATTTGTGGTGTAGTGAAAGATTACGACATAAATCCTTATGATGTATAATTCGGGAGGTTTGGTATGAATCATGACCTGGTGTTTAATTTTTTTCTACATAAGCGGATGACAGAGCAGGAAAATCATTGCTACATGCACAGATATTATCAATATCCAATTGTTGTGACAGAGATAACATTGATTCATTATCAGAGTAATCTGATTTGTGGTATTCGTCTGGATAAACGTGACCTAATCAACCGTTGATTAGTTAGCTGGTTACCGCGCCGTCTCTTTACCTAATATAGAAATGTAATGTGAAGTTATCTACTGGGATTAGCGAGCTAGAGATCTGCTGAAAGATGTAGGCTTGCCACGTTCAGTACAGATTTATTTTGGCTTATATCTTAGGTGAGAAAGACTCTCTCTCAGACGAATGTGGCAATTATCCGACGACTGAGTAGAGGCCACCAAAGGAGTTTAGTTGGAACTACTATGCGGATGAAGAGGCTCGATGGGCATTGGGACATGCAGGACGCCATGGTATTCATATTCAGTATAGCGGCGTTGATTATTTGGTGGCTTATTGGATGGCACGTTATCATGGTTTGGTCTGTTAGTTTTTAGCTTTATATCTACAATTTCATTAGACTTTGCGTTGAAGGTTTTCTCTTCAATTTTCCCCTAGGCAGGTAAGATCTTTTATGTATACTTACTTCTTCCTTAATTATCATTATCGCAACTAGTTTTTTCTAATATGCTAAACTAGCCTAGGTTTTTTTATTTAATTTTGATAGAATGACTTTAAAATTGTCCCTCACTGATGTTGGTGTTGATTGACTGAGGTGTAGGATCAATCTCTCAGGTTTAGTGCTTTGTTAGCTAATCTTAAATTTCCAAATAGGAGGTTGCTGATGGGTTGGGGGGCGATGAGCAATGAAGAAAACTATTGCTTTGATGTAGCGGGTTATTTGCATGTCCGGGGAGTCTTGACTGGAGATGAGGTTAATGCGCTGTGTCAAGCGCTAGATAAAAGTCGAAAGACCAAAGAAATGTTGGGCTGGCCTGCTCCCTTGCAGACTCCGTTTCGGGATCTTTTAGTGCATCCCAGATTGGTATGGTATCTCAATCAGATTATTGGACATGGCTTTCGGCTGGATCAGGAACCAAAATTATTATGCGATTCTACTTGTGATGTGACAGCTCCACTTGTTGGAGGGGGTGAGCCAAGAGATCCCGCTAGAGCCTACTATTTTCAAAACGGGCGTAGATATTGTCAAGCAGTTCAAGCGATCTGGGCACTCGCTGATGTTAAGGACGGCGATGGTGGGTTCGTGATGGTACCAGGTACACACAAATCCAATGTTGAAACACCTGAGGATATTGTTACAGGTAGAGATGATATGGGTTTGGTGTTTCAACCGTCGTTAGAGGCAGGTGACCTGTTGCTAGTAGCAGGTACAACTCTACATGGGATGCGGCCATGGCGTGGGACAGGTCCTCAACAACTGTTGAGTTATCCTTATGCTGGCAGGGCTGCTCTTCAGTCTGCTGGAACGGGACCCAAGGCCAAGGAGAATTCTTCGCCTGAATGGCACCGGGACATCTCTGCCGAACAAAGTGCATCCCTTTACCGTCCGGATTATCAAGATTCAGTACCTCCTCCAGTAGTTGTGACAGATGGTGAGATGGTAGAACTCGATGAGTCACGTGAAGTGTTTCATCCCTCAATTTACAAGCTGGATGTGGATTCTGGGATTGACCATAAGGAATTCTATTTTTGGGAGTTGACTGGATATTTGGTGTTGCGTGGGGTCATGGACGAGGTATGGTTGGAAGAGGCGAATAATGCTATAGACCAGTTTCAAGACCAAATTGTGGTAGGTGAAGAATTAGCAGGAGGGTCAAGAAGCTTAGCGGGAACAGGACGCCCTACGCTAGGCGGTGTGTTGGAATTGCCTCAGCCATATTGCGACCCGTTTCGAAAGATGGTGTCTTACCCACTTGTGCAACACCGTTTGAATTGGATGGGAGGTAGTGGCGCTCGAATGAGCGGCCCTACGGTGTTCTGTGCAGTGCAAGGAACCTCTGGTCATTTTCTTCATGATGGGGGAGAGCCCATGTACCCACCGATGGGATACCAATTACAGAGTGGTAGAAGCTACGCGGAGGCAGTGACTGTCACTTGGCAGTTGAGAGATGTCCTTCCGGATCTAGGAGGATTTGCCTGTGTGCCCGGCTCACATAAAGCGAAATATCCTTCTCCTCCAGGTGTACGATCCTATGATGACCATATGGGATTGGTAAAGCAATTGGTTATGAAAGCAGGTGATGTCCTGTTCTTTGCTGATGGGGCACTTACTCACGGAACTACCGCTTGGAAAAACCCGATTCCTAGAAGAGGGGTTTTGATTAAGTATTCTTCACGTAGTTTTCATCGTAGTGGAGGCGAGATGGTGCATCCTTGGAATCGGTGGAGTCACCATTTAATAGAAGGAATGACAGACGCACAATTAGCCGTTATGCGTGGAACTGATCGGGATGCTAGACAACATAACGTGCCTCGCCTAGAAGTAAAAGATGGTGTTGTTGAAGTTTCTTATAAGCGGGGCTCGGCACTTTACAGTGGTGATGCCCCGAAAGGGCCAGTGATTGATAAGGTATCACATTCGTGATTTCTTCCCTCCTGGGTGGATTTTTATTCATGGTAGCATTCTGATTTTGGCCTTTGGCTCGCTGAATATTAGGTGCCATAAGACTTGCGGTATCTGTTAATCTAGTTTTCTGACGCGCATCTGCAAAAAATAGGCAACGACCTGAGCGTCTTGGATTTCGGGGCATGCACGAACTGTTTTATCATCTGGGCGTGGTTCGTTGACGTATTCTAAAGTGAACCCTGTTTTAATCAATAGATTTAACCATTGGCTGATTGTTAGTGTGAATTGAGGAATCTTAAACTTTGGTAGTTCTGCTTTCATTTCGGGCGGTGCAGTTCCAAAAATCCATTCTTTAATCTTGCCCTTTGGATTTTTAAAGTAATCACCAACTTCAATCGCATAGGTTTGTCCATCTAGATCACGGAGGTTTTGCCGATGTGGTGTGTTAAAACAGGGATGTGTAATAGAAAACTGCAGGAATCCATTGGGTCTGAGCAGGCGGTAAATTTCGTTTAGGACGCAATCTATTTCAGGTATATCCATCAAACTCATAAAGGCGGTGGCAAAGTCAAACGAGCAATCGGTGAATGGCAACTTAACTGCGCTAGCAACTTGATAGTCAATTCCCAGTTTTTCTTGGTGTTCAAGTTGTTTGGCGTACTCAATGAATATCTCTGAGATGTCGACGGCTTTCATTTGTGCACCACGTTTTGCTAGCAGTCGTGTATTATGACCTTCGCCACAGCCGATATCTATGCCTTGGAGTGATTTAACCTTTGGTAGCTTATCAAAAAAAGCCGGTGTGTTGAGGTAATCTCTATAGATATCGAAACCGGAACGGGCTAACCTTGTCCATGCACTGGCATTTGCGTCCCAATAGTGTCCAACTTCTTTATGGTCCATCAACGTATTTTTCTTTGATCAATTTAGTTGTTATCAGGTAATTAGAATTTAAGCCATAGAATTATTTGGTAAGTGTTCCATAAAGGCTATTGTTTCCTTTTGCTTATTATCGCAAGTAATTGGTTTAGTATTTAATCAATTGACACTATGGTTCTTGAAAGGCAGACAGGTGATTCCTTGTCGAGTTATAGTGACCGATTAGCTATAAATTAGCTGCTAATCTAGGCGTTGATCATAGTACCAGTTTGGTAATTAGCTGTTATCTTTAGAATAGTCGATGGCCCAACTGCCACCAGCTACTTGGTTCTTAGATGGCTTTTGCCAGAAGGATAAGAACTCCTCACTAGCTTGATGTTGCATCAGATGAGAAATAAATAGGCTATGCAGCTCATTCACAATCAGTTCATTTTGATCAGCGATATCATTTGTGGCTAATGGATCGACACTAAGTTCGTATAGCTCAGGTTTTCCATAAGCTCCAACTGGAGCGTAGCCCCACTGGTCAGTGACTAAGAATGGAGTTGTGGAACGTCTAGGTGGTGTGGAATCTGGTGATTTCAAGTTACATCCACTTACCGCATGGTCTCGATGTTTACCTTTTCCTTGCAACAAATTCTCCGCGAAGGAAATTCCATCAAATGGTTTAGGCGGATTAATCTCTAGGTTGGCAAGATCGCATAGTGTTGGAAGTAGGTCAATTGGCTGTGCAATTGCTTCCAATCGATTGCCAGATGGGATTTCCCCTCCGGCAACCATTAATATAGCGTGACCAATTTCTGGATAGATGGGCCAGTATCTGATGTCTTCGTCCGTAATGTTGGATTTTCCTGTTCGTTCATGTTCGCCAATTGACATACCGTGATCTGACATAACTATTACAATAGTATCGTTCCAGATTTCCAGATCATTTATTTTTTGTAGAATTCGTCCGATGGCACGATCCACCAGTTCTGATTCTGCTGCGTAGTGTGCCCACAGGTTTTGTAATTCCTCCGCTGTATAGGCGGAGGATGGACCGTAATTAGGATGCATCATCGGTGGACCGTCATAGTGACGATCGTATCGGCGGACCATATATTCTGGTGGATCCCACGGCTCATGTGGGTCAAAGAAGTCAACCCATAAAAAGAAGGGATTTGATTGGCTGTTTTCTTCTAACCATTGAATGGTTGTAGCAGATGTTTTAGCCGAAAATGTATCTGCCTCACAGCGATAGTATCGGTTGGTCCACCGATGAGTATCGACCAATGGGTGACCTCTGAACATTGGGTGAGTACGGGTTTTTGTGGTTGGTATAACTGTTTTAATAGGATCATTCAAATGAAGTAGTGGTTTGTCCCCTTCTTGTCCACGGTGTTGAAATGCTGCATCAAAATCATGTTGAAATCGTGAGTTGAAAAGGTGTGGACAATCAACGATGAGTTGAGTTGCATAGCCTGCTTGACCGATTAGCTTGGCGATGTGGTTTGGTCCACTGACATCTATTGGTTGCCATCCATAATGTGGCCAACCGAGAACACCCGTAGCAAAATCGGTTCGGTGGGGGATAGTAGGGAAACTGCCCATATAGAATTTTTCAATGGAAGTTGCTCGTTCGGCTGCGAATTTATCTAATTCAGGCGTACGAATTGGTCGTTTAGCTAGGTCCCTTAAATTATCGTATCGAAAGGTGTCAGTAATTATGACAATAATATTTTTCATTTTTTGTCGTTCTCCTTGAGGAGTGTTTTGTGAGGAGATTAAAAAGCTTCACTTAACCAAATGCGTTATTGGTTTGTAGTACGCCAGAATTTAAATCAATCTTCACTTGTGTTTGCAAGCGATTATTAGTTAGAAGATTTCCGCTACCAGGTCCAGTCCATTGTACAGAAAATTCTGTTTTGGGTTCTGGTCTGGTGTCGAGGATATTGCAGCTGCAGACAATAATATCCTTAGATCTTTCAATGTAGATACCGTTTGGATAGCCATCTAGTATTTGACAACCATTTACAGTTATTCGTTGACAATTTATGATTTCCAATAATCCATTTTTAGTAATTGGTTTGGATTCAGGGACAGTATGTTGACCACTCTGGCAGTCTTGGATTACTGATCCATTGAATGTGCAATTATGGCTATCGATCAAGCGAATACCTGTACAGAGTTGATTAGGTTCATAATCCGGGTTGTGGTCAAAAGTGTTTTGTCCGATAACAATGTTTCGTGACCCATTTACTTGCAGATTGTGGTGGTGTCCACTGTAAATTACATTTCCGCTGACAACGACTCCACGACATGCAATCAGGTTGATATTCGTTTCTTGATTACCAATTAGATTTCCTGAAATAGTAAACATCCCGGCTTTCTGGTTTTTTTCGGGATGATGACCAATCATCAGTATATTGGCGCCATTAGGACTATAATTAGCCTGAATAGTGTTGCTGACAATACTACCTTCCCGGACTGATGAGTTATCTTGACTAGAGTCGATCCAGATGTCAGCTGAGATATCGGCTTTTGCATCGTAGTTGTATTCGATGTCGTTACCGGTAATGTGCAAATTCCGAATCTCAGAATTTATAACCTTGATACCTCCTTGTGAACAATAGCTAATATGTGAATTAGCAATGATGGTTTGATGTAAGTTCACCGAGTCTAGAAAAACACCAACGCCCCGGTTATGATAGATGTGGCAATGTGATATCAGTATATTTCTGGCATGCTGACGAATGTGGATTCCGTTGCGTAATTTGCGTAACAATATTCCAACTAGGGTTGATTGCATGGTTCCTTCAATCCAGAATCCGTCTGCATCTGGGTGTGTGCCTTCAATTTCAAGGTGTTGAATTGTCGGCATCCTTTGGTTAGCCCATACGTCGGTATTGAAACTAGCAGGATCAGCGGATTGCTGGTGTGTCCCAATCAGATGGAAAGCTGGGCCTTCTCCAGCCATCAAGATTTTGGCGCTTCCTCCACATCCGTCAATAGAGAATCGGCTTCTTTGATCTAGTTGAATGGGAATCGTCCTCGTGATTAGATAGTTTCCGGCTGGGAATTGAAGGGTGCCATCGCCTGCTTCGAGTGTGTGTAATATTGCTTCTGTATCGTCAGTGACACCATCTCCCGTTGTACCGTAATCAACAACATTGCTCATTGTGTAACCAGTATTTGAATAGGTTCAGCTATAGAATCCTGAATACTTATGCATATCTGAATTTAATAAGCGCTATTACTGTTCGTCAATGGACACCAGCGAGAAGTTAATAAGTGATCAAAAAGAATGTTAGTTGCTGTAGGAGTTCCAATCTGTTTTAGAGCTAAAGCAGCATGAAAACGAACGTATCGATTTTCATCGTTTAGTACGGGGGTTAACGCTGGTATTGCAGGTTCAGCAGATGCACCCATCTTGGCTAGTGCTCGCGCTGCATTGTCGCGAACCCAATAATGTTTGTCCTGTAGCAACAATGATAATGCTGATATGGTCTCTTCGTTTGGATGATTGATTATACCTAATGCTTCGGAAGCATGACGTCTAACCCATTCTGATTTGTCTTTTAGCAATTGAGTTAGTTTTGGTGCTGCTTCTTGGGCTGATCGACCGATATCACCTAAGGCGAAAGCTGCGTTGGCACGGACCGATTCATTTGTATTGTTTAGTGCTTTTACTAATTCTGGGATCGCAGAGTTTCCAGATGCACCTAGAGCGAAAGTAGCATAACGAGAAACGTCTTCAGAATCATTGCACAATATCTCTATCAAGGTGGGAACGACAGAAGGCCTGATATTTCCTAGTATATAAGCTGCCTCAAGGCGGAGAGCTTCATCTTGGGTTCCATCCTGCAGTGTTTGTATCAATTTGGATGTGTTTTCGCTTTTTGATTTGATATTTCCGATAGAACCGTTTGGTTCTCCCCGGTACCAGTTCCAAAACTTTGCCCACATAAACTGATGTTTGTTATCAGGGTTTTCGTTTTGGGCTGATTGCCATTTTTCTTGGCCATTATTCCAGGAAGGTTCTTGGGGATCTTCAAGGCGGGTGAAAAGAAATTTCACCATATAGCGTTGTTTTTGACTATGATTCGGCATCGCACGGTGCCAGAGGTCGTAGTGTACGATACTTAATGTTCCTGCTTCTCCACAGAGTGGCAGTTCCGGTTGCGAGTGTGCTGTTTCGTGTGTGTCGTAATATTGTGTGCCGGGCAGGACTGCGGTTGGACCCATGTCTAAAGTAGTATCTTGTGGGTAATAAAATGCCATTGTCCATCGGCAATGAGGGTGTCGTACTTGTTCATCGCCTTCATAACTATCCTTATGGAATCCTTGTCCCTCACTGCCTGGATGGTTAAGGTGGCAATAGCGGTGTGGATGCATCACGTAATTTGGTCCTAGTATACTGGTCATGGCACCGTGTACTATTGGTTGATCGAAGATTTTTTGAATGTCTGGAACAAGAGGGAGAATGTTGTTACCAAGATTGCCATGTTTTTCAAACATTTCCTCCACTTTTTTATAAATGTTGGAGTGAAATGAAGCCGGCAGGTCAGTTTGTAGCGTAACGTAACCGTTTTTAATGAAATCTTCCATTTCTTTATCGTTAAGAAGCTTTTTTTCGCTAACCATTTTTTCCTAATTAATTCTAAAAAGATTCATAAAAATTTATTATTTAGTATTACAGGTTAGGGTTTTTCTTGATTACATCCAATTTGATAGTACAAATTGCTGCTGCATTTCTGCTGAGATATAGGCCCCATAGCAGACTGCCAAAATATCTCTTGCTAACTCTAAGGTGCTCTTAGGGGCTTGTCTATTTGTAATTGCTTGGCAAAAGTCCTCTAGTTCATGAGGGAAACCATTCATCCAGTCTTCATCTGGGTTGGTCAACTGCCAGCCTGCTCGGGTTTCCACTTTTTCCCGTATGTAGACATTGCCTAAGATTTGCTCGTCTGGTACATAGGATAGCATACTTGTGTTAGGATTAATATTGCATTGAATGACAGATTTACTGGAGTAGACTGTTATGATGTTTTTGATGCCTCCTAGTACTATGTCTGCAGCTGTGATCTGTGCTATTGAATCATCAGTAAAAGTAATAACCATTGTGCCCCAGTCTTCACAATCTTTCCAGCCATCCTGAACCCATTTTTTGTCTTCGTGGACGAAGCTATCAATTTGGGTTAAGTTTGCTACTTGTGCCAGAACACTCTTGGGTTTGATGGGTTTGCCTTCTTTTCTTAGTCCTTCGTTGTATTTCAGATAAAGCGCTCCTGCAACAGGATGACAGCCTTTATAAAAGAGACTACCTCCACCAGAGTAACGCCACTCCTTAGCGTAAGCCGAGTGGGATCCGCTATGCGATTCCTCGGCTACAATGCGGAAAATTGTGTTTTCACTTTGGGCTAAGATATTATTTGCTTTCTGTATACTAGGGGCATAGATCCAGTTTTCGGCATAGCAAAATATTACTCCGTTACTTTTGACGGCATCTATCATTTCATCAGCGGATTTAAGTGCATGCTCGAACATCGCTTTTCGGGATATTTTATGCCCTACTAATTTTTCTGTGCCGTCACCAAAATAACCTGTTAATGGCTTTTCGCATACTATATGTTTGCCAGCCTGTGCCGCTTGGATAACGAGTGGATGGTGCAGGAAGTTGGGGACACAGAGATCAACAATCGTGATTTCTGGGTCTGTCAGAAGTTCTTCAACGGAATCATAAGTTGTTTCAAGCTGGTGTCGTTTGGCAAAAGTTTGAGCGCTTTTTGCTCTTTTGGCGGTGACACCTTTAATTCGGATGTTCAATCCCGGTACACGCCGATAATTTTCAACATGAAACGAAGCGGCGAATCCTGCACCGACAATGCCAATAACAATAGGATCCATGTGATTTTTTCTCGCCTTTTTATGATAAGGGTTGTAAGGTCAAAGGTTTATGGTGTTTGGGGTCGAATTTTTATGTTTAGGTCCTGTCCTATAAACTTAAGGATGCCAAAGTGTTGAGGACGATGATAATCGATCTTTTGGGTTGGTGACCATGTCGAGTATTCGTCTTCCTTTATGGTTTTCCCCCGCTCGATACGATAAAAGATTTAGTCTCCATTTGTCTCCCTTTTTTTTGTGGAGTGTTAGTTGTAGCAATATAGTCTGAGAACGGAATGGCCATTTCACAAGACCAGAATTGATCAGGTTGATTGTGATCAATTCGTTGGTTGGGGGGGACTCGCTTTGAGTTTCCCATTGACGAAAACTGCGTGTTTTAGTTCTGTGTTGTCCTAATCCAATAAAATTTTAATTCCAAGTTGTTGCCCCGTCCTATTAATGACGAAACCATCAAAAAGTCTGTTTATTGGCTTTACTTCAAGTTCAATATAGGTTTTCTGATCATTATTTGAATCAATAAAGACTTCAACTACTTCTTCCTGATAAATTGGTTCGTCATGGTGAGGAATGGTTGCCGATATATCGTCAGCCCAACAAACGAATTCACCATAGAGATGTTGGTTATTCCAGAGCATTTTTGCTTCTGTTTCCTTGTTTGGCAATTGCCCAGTGTCGGTTTTTGTTAGTTGGATCACTTTGGCTTTTTTATATATTGATTCATTTAACTTTCCGTCAATTTTTATCTTTATGATCAATCTGTATACAATTGTATTGAGGCAGTTTAAAGTTGTGTTTCTTGGTGAATAGACTTGGTATTGCCGGCAAATAAAGGATACTTAAATAATACAAAAATTGGTTTTAGGGCTTTCATGTATTCATTGTTCTGTTAGTGATTTATGGATCAATCCGATTTTGATATATTTTTTTGACTAGTTCCATAGATTTCACGGCATCAGTAAAATTGGTCTCAGGCAGTAAATTTTTTTGCAAACAATCAACAAAGTGCCGATTTTCATTGTAGAACCCGTAAGTTTTGTATTGTTCATCACTACCGGCAACTTCATTGGTTGTGAGTTCCTGGATACCTTTGTTGGTATGGATTACCGCTTTCTCCCCCAAATCTGGATTTATGTATGCTGAAATGCCATGTGCGTGCATTTCAAAAATATGGATTCGAGCACCAACTGCCCAATTGGTACACAGGTAACCGGAAGCTCCACTATCGAACTTGACGATTGCGTTGAAACTGTTCTCACGTTCGGAACCAAAGGCGTTGATGTCGCTAGCAACAGCTTTAACTTCGCCTCCACCCATCCAGCGAAGTGTGTCTACAGCATGAATAGCATCGCAAGTTAGTACGTCAATAGCACCATTATAATATAGGGCAGAAGGACTGTTTTTGTGGAAAGTTGACATACATTGGATAATCGGTCCGTTTTGGTCAACAATGGACTTTACTTTTTGCATTAATGGAATGAAGCGACGATTAAAACCAACCATGGTTTTACAATCGTTTTTTTCGGCAAGGCTAGCCATTTCCTTAATTTGGTGGACTGTCAGAGCCGGTGGTTTTTCGATGAAAACATCGAGACCTTGAGCAAGTGAATGCATAACCGGTTCAAATAGGTGTTGGGGAGGCATCAGAACATAAACGGCTGATGGGCTGGTAGCCTCAATCATTTTTTTGTAGTCGGTGAACGTATTTTCGATTTCGAATTGTTTTGCTGTTGCCTGTAACTTTGATTCGACAAGGTCACATAGGGCCACAAGATTTACATCTTCGAATTCGACAAGTGATGGATAGTGCACACTATTTGCCATTCCTCCTGCGCCAATAAGTGCAATATTGGTTTTCGTCATAATATCTCCTTATTTTATGCAAGTCCAACTCGTTTTCGCCACAACCATTCAAGACTGAATAGAAGAGTAATTATTACAAAAATGAGTGGTATATCCCATAAATCTTCTTCAACAATTTTTGATGTGGAACTCTCAATCAGCGGAATTTGTTCAACCATTTCATTAATCTGATTTATTGTGTAATATTTTCCTCCACTCAATCGGGCTATGTTTTTCAATGATTGTTCGTTCAACTCTGCGTCACTATATTCGGTATCTGAAGCTGCAACCTCAAAGAGACTGTCTTGGTTTCTTAGGTTTTTTCCAGCTAAGTTGCCGATTAGGTTTACTCGGTAGTCACTATATTTGTGTGGAAGGAATCGGGCTGTATAAGATCCAAGGTTGCCGAGGACTGGGTCTAATTTAACTTCGTTTCTCTTTCCTTTTTCGTCAGTAATAACGGCTCGGAGTTTGGCTTTGTCCGTTGGTTCGAAATTTTGATCGACTACTGAGGCTTTGATTGTAACTGGTTCTTTAAGAAAATATGAGGTTTTAGCAATGTCAAGGATAAGTTGCGCTTTTGGCTGGGTGATAAGCCATTTCGCAATTTGTCGCCAAAAGCGTTGATGCCGATCATCATCCTTGGGTGCAAGCATTTTCCATCGCCAAGAACTGTGTGGTGTGAATACCATGACTCGACCAGCATTGTAATTGTGATTTGCAATCAAAATACGATTTCCAAATTCGTTTTGATCCCAAGGGTGGACGGCTAATACAACCGCTCCCGGTTTGGCTCGTACGACTTGGCTATAACCGAGGAGATTGGGAAGACTATTCCATTTATTCAAATTGTTTTTGGCGTTATTTGATAGGTTTAAAAGTGGGTCGATTTTGCCTTCAGCTGTTAGCTTTACCTGATAGCCGATAGGTGGGCTTTTTTGGGGCGGCCTTTGACGTTTCTTGTTAGTTGCATTAATAATGGGTATTCCTAGTTGCAGTTCCACAGGTAGTATTTGTGCGATTGGAGTGTTGATATAGGAACTTTCTACTTTGCTATTGCCTAGTGAACTAGATCCGCCTAGCATTAAAAAACCACCGCCGCGTGTTCGGACGAATTCGGCTGTGTTTTCAAGCTGATCCTTAGTAAATTGGGCAGCGTCAATACTACCGAAAATGATACCATCATAATTAAATAAATCCTCTTTTGAGTTTGGATAAAATCCGAAATTCTGTTCTCTGTGTTGTGTGCCCCCGAAGTGGTTATTGTCTGTAAGATATCGGTCAATAACTCGGATGTTCGGGTCTTTTTCTAAAGTACGTTTAATGAACGCGAATTCTTGTCTTGGTTGTCCCTCCACAAATAAAATTTTGCCTCGTTTACTAGGTGCAACTTTGATCAAGAATTTTTTGGCGTTATTTTGTGAAATGGCCTCATCTTTTTCGGTGGGGATTTCAACGATAAATTTTTGTGTTCCTGGGTTACGAGGGATGAATTTGATTGGTATTCGAAGTGTTGGATGGTCTTTATCTAAATTAATGACCTTTGATTTTATGACGCGATTTTTATCAATTAAACGGATAGTTGTTTGTTTTTCTTCGTAACCTTTACGTGTGACAGTTATCCATATATCGACAGGAAAGTCTTCTTCTGCTACACGAGGTGCGTCAACACGTGCAATTTCTAGATCTTGGAAATTTTCTAGGTTTCCGATTCCAACAGTGTGGATTGGTAGTTTTCGGTCTCGCATCTGCAGGGAGAGTTTTGAAATATCGATGCCACTGTTGTCTGCTCCATCGCTAAAAATTACGATGCCAGAGAGTGGCACACCTTTTAAGTCATTGATAACTTGATTAATGGCATTGGGAAAGTGAGTTACTTCACCTTCTATTGATTTGATTTCGGTTGAGTTGATTCGTTTCAATCGATTGTCAAAAGTGAAAAGCCGTGTTTTGAATTTGTCATTTAATTTTTTTAGTATTCCTTGACTCGGGTCAAAAAGAAGTTGATTAGTGACCTCCATCCTAGATTTTCCCTCAAACATATCCACAACTTGCATGCTTTTTGAACTATCAACTAAAATTGCTAGATATGACGAATCAGGGTCGTTATGGTAAACCATCGCAAATGGTTTCAATAGTGCAATTGCGATAAGCATTAAGATTAGAGATCTAAGACAGATCAGAAACCTTCGAGTTCTACCATTTGTTTGTTTGGTTGTAATTCTATAGGACCATATTGCAGTTGTAGTGAGAGCAATGAGAATAGTAAGTATAATCAGACCCGGAAGTTGGATCTTAAACGAGAGGTTGCCGTTTTGAAAAATAGTAGCTGGGTGCTTAGTCAACCAGTCAAGCATAGTTTATTTCTCAATTGCAATGCATCTGCCAGATTGGGCTGATTCATGAATTGCGTCAATGACCCGCGCATTGTTAAGTGAATCTTCCAGTGATACAAGGAGTGTTTCATTTGTCGATGTTGCTTGGCACAGATTGCTTAGCTCGGCTTCAAAAGGATTTACACCATTGACTTCGATTGTTTCACCATTAAGGATAAAATTTGTATTGCCTCTATTGTTTCCCCAAGCAACTGGTGCCAGAATTGAACCTGTGGTACCAATAATTTCATATGATTCTCTCCACAATGTGCCGAAACCACTATCAAACTGGCCGGAAACGCCATTGCCAAAGTCGAAAGTTCCACAGACCGTCTCCCAAACATTGGTGGTGAAAACGTATTTTCCTGATGTCCAGACTCGCTTAGGCTCTGAGCCTATAAAATATCGAATAGCATTTATGCAGTAGCACCCCAGATCCATCATGGCTCCACCTCCGAGGTCTCCGCGGAGTCGCCAATTTGTGTAATCTGTTAAGCTTGTAGTGAATGTAGATCTAACATATCGAATCTCACCAATTTCCCCCGATTCGATTTTCTGTTTGATTGTCAATGTTAATGGATGGTGACGATACATAAATCCTTCCATTAGAAGAACGTTATGATTTTTGGTTATTTGGATCATTTGCTTTACTTGATTGGCATTTAGAGCAAGTGGCTTTTCGCAAAGGATTGCTCTAACGTTGCCGCGAACTGCTTCCAAAATATTATTCAAATGAGTTGCTGGCCAAGTCGCAATTACCAGTACGTCAGGAGCTTGCTTTTCTAACATCTGACGAAGATCTGAGTAGGTGTGTTTAATATTGAATTGATCTGCAAAATTCTGAAGTGTTTGTGGGTTGATATCGCACGCAGCGACTAAATCTAGTTGTTCAGATTCCAAACAGGCGTTACCATGAGCATGTGAAATTCCTCCACAACCTACAATTGCGATGCGATAAATCTGGCTCATTATTGAGTCTCCATTTGCGATTTTAACATGATTAGGATGTTGATTTTAAACAAATGTTGTGTCATGCAATTGTGCATGGTGCGTCGAGTTTTACACTTTTATTCCAGAGGTTTAATCCGATTTCAGAAGAATAGGTCTTAAAACGTTGATTAGCTATATAGTATTAATCTGTATGGGTTTGCTTGTATGTCCAGATTGATTGGCAGCGATTGATATTGCCATCGTTTTGACTGCATCACTATATGGGCTAAGGATTTGTGATCTGTCGCCTGATCTAACTGCTTTCACAAAGACCTCATCTATTGAAAGGCTAGTTTCTGTTTTATCAATATATTCATCGTTTTCTTTGATTCTTAAGCGACTTGGGTTCCAGTTGATTAACTGATCTTTATATAGAATGTCAATTACATTAGTATGTGACCAATCGCCGTTGTCGAAAGCCCAGTAAGTTGTAAGTGAGCCGACCGCTCCGCTTTCAAATTTCAATGTCACAATATTGCTGTCAGGGCAATCAATCTCAGTTAATACTCGGTTAGTTTGCATAGCATGGACCTCCTCTACTTCCCCAAGCAAATATCGCATCATGTCAATTGTATGTGTTGCCTGTTCCAGCAGTTGACCACCTGATTTGTTCATTTGGCGAATCCAAGCGCCTGGATTGCCGCGTCCAGTGCCACACCAATATTTTCCGATTCCCATGCTAACATCGTTCTTTGCCAATATTTGGCGTGCGAATTTTGTTGATCCCAAGTATCTTAGTTGATAGCCGACACAAGTAATCAGGTTTGCTTTGCGAACTGCTTCTTCAATTTGATATGCAATGTCCATGTTAATAGCAACAGGTTTTTCAACCAAGAATGGTAGGCCTCTATCAATTACGTCCAACTCTGGTTGACCATGGGCAAATACAGGTAGACTTAGATATATAGCATCCAAGTCAGTTCGTTCTAGCATGGAACGATGATTTGTATATGGTGTAGCATTATGTTTTTTCGATGTCGCATTGGCTCGAGTTTCATCAATATCGCAGGTTGCTACTACGTTAGCCCCTTCAATGTTCTGTAGTGTGTTCATATGGCCGCCAGCATTACCACCGCAACCGATAAAACCAATTTTTGTTTCTTCCATTACATACCTCGCATTATTTTTCCAAAAGCAAAAAAATTTGATTGGGTAATTGTAGCAGAGGCCTCTGTTACCGTCAATGATCCTACTGAAGCTAAATTTAGATGTGCCAAAAGTCCTTGGTGATGGCAACATTAGCTAGATTGTTTTTTCTGTTTTTGTGCAGGAGATTTATTTAGAATGGCGACTAAAGTGGGGAGAGGTTTCTCTTTTGTTCAGCGGTTCAGGTTATATTCGTGGACTTGGCCAAGCATGGTTGGGGAAAAACGTTGTAATTCTACCTACTCGATGACCAACATCATGAAAATTTAGTGAGATTGTTTCTATCATTTTAACGTCTGTATGAAATTTAGAGCTTAATGGGTTGCCGACCTGTTAAAAGGGTTATTAGGATAATATAGTTAAAGGTCGTAGAGTATGTAGGTTGATTTGTACGAATTGCTGTAGCCATTAGGATGGGTTCTTTGCCTGTTGGTATTTTGTTTTATCGAATAAACTGGTCGGAGTTACATTGACAAGGTCGGTTAGAAGGTGATATGTTCTTAGGACCGTCGATTTTAATGCTTGTGTGCTTCGATAATTTGTTTTGTTATGTGATTTTTGGGGAGAATAGACTTCTGGGTCGGGGCAAATATGCTTGATAAAAAGATAAAGGTTTTATAAAAATTGGGAAATGGAATTAAGAACGATTGCTGATTCAGATGACTTGGTTCGACAATGTTACGCATATTATTCAGATCTTCGTCAGGAGATGGATCAATGGTTAAAACAAAGTGTTCGCTTAGACCCCCCTGGGCCTAATCAAGGTGGAGAAGATGAAGCAAATTATGCATTGGCGTGGTTTGAACACTATTTGGTTACGGGTAGCGCGGATGTTTTAGATCATTTTCATACGCTAAGGTTAGCTCTCTCTAGCTGGGTGCGTCGAGAATGTTTTCATGGTTATGAACCGGTTGCCGAAGCTCATCATGGACCAGAACCATTTCTGCTTTTTTTACCACGTTATATCGGGGTAGTACCGGATGACCAAGAAGCTGTTTCTTTGTTGCTTGATGCGGCAGAGCATATTGGAAATTGGGTTGATTCCGTGCCAGACTGGTACGATTATAATCGAGATGTTTTTTACAGCTTTTTTATTGGTACTCGGGAAGTTCGTAGAGACGAAAAAAATTCTTACGAATTGGCTGAGCACTTCCGTTTCATTCATCTTGCCCTTGCTTCTTATAAAATATTAGCAGATCAGCGTTATCTTGATTGGTCAATGCGGTATGGGCGAAAGCGGGCGGAGCGTATTCTCAGCTGTCCTGAAATCCCTCTATTATGGGATCTTGGTGGGAATGCTTTGAGTTCAACTCAGGTGGATCAGCTTGGGCTTCACTCTTTAGCTAATAGCCATCATCACCGTTCCGGTAACAGATTGGGTGGAATTGAAAATTTGCTTGCGTCTGGTGCTGTTTACGTGTTTGGAGATCTTTATCGGTTATCAGGAGATCCCATTTTTAAACAGGCGGCACGGAGAATTGTTGAACCACTAATTCCAACTCTTACTGATCCGTACAATGATCCAGGAGCAGCTGTGATCAGTTACTATCGTACTACGTTTCAGGATTCAAGTTTTGATTCATCAATCGAAGTTCAGATTGAGAAATTTCCAGATTCAGCACCAGGTCAGCTTGCCTTGGTTTTTCCGGAAAGACGACAGATTCGTGGGTTTGGTGTTGGTAAGCGTGCGGATATGGCGATGTGGGGAGAATGGTTGGGGGATGGATCGGTTAATCCGATTCGGGAACCTTCGACTATGACACTGTCGCTTGCCTATGAGTTAACAGATAATCCTGTTTATGCTATGCGAGCGTTCAAAAGTGCTGTGACGCGATTGTCAATTGCTCGTCGTGTACTTCGTGGAGGTCGAGAGCATGCAGATATGGGGGGGGCTGTCTGCTCCGTTGCTGCCGGACATGGTCGCAACTGGGGGACCGGTGCTGTTACTGGTTGTTATGGTAAACTTCTGCTGGGAGTTTATCTTGATCAAGGTCAACTGAATTCGGTCATTGAAATTAGGCAATCTATTGGAAAGGAATTTATTCCGCCCCAGTTGTTGTCCTTAGTTCAACTGAAATTTCAACAAAAATATCGGATATTGTTTTATAATGGTGGTAATACTGAGCTCAATTTTGCTTGGCGTTTAGTTAATTCCAGTTCTAGCTGGGAGGAAGTTGACTTATCAGTTGGTGAGAGTCTTATCCGTTCTAACCAGTGATAAATTGGAGGTGGGCATGCGAAAAGTTTTCATCACCGGTGCTTCTGGTTTGCTTGGACGTGCTTTAGTTAGAGAGTTTCAGGCAAAACCTGGATTCGAGGTTCTTGCTACAGCATTTAATCGTGTGAGTGCCGGTCTTATTAAGCTCGATCTTTTGGATTTTGGTTCTGTTGCAGAATTTCTTGGGACACACAAACCTGATTTTATCATTCATGCTGCTGCCGAGCGAAGACCTGATGTTTGTCAAAACGACCCCGAAGCAACCAAGGCACTTAATATCCACGCAACTAAAAATATTGCTTGCATTGCCAGTCAGATCGAATCTTGGATGCTGTATATCTCGACTAATTATGTCTTTGATGGGACATCACCTCCTTATACTCCAGTTTCTGTTACCAATCCTTTAAATCTGTATGGAGAAAGCAAACTTGAAGGTGAAAGGACGATGTGGAAAAACGTCGTAAGCGGGGGGATTCTGAGGCTTCCCATTCTCTATGGGGAGGTTGAGACATTGGATGAATCCTCTGTGACCCAAATCGCTAGCGCTTTAGTGGCTCAATCAGAAATTGGAATTGACGATTGGGCTAATCGATATCCAACTTTTGTGGATGATGTTGCTTATGTTTGTAGGCAGATGTTGGAGTATCGGTCAGAGAATTCTGAATTTAGTGGAACATATCACTGGTCAGGAAATCAACCAATGACAAAATACCAGATGGCTCATGTCATGGCTGAAGTTTTAGAGAGTACTGTCGATCATATTGTGCCTGTCAAACATCCACCTATTGGTGCTCCGAGGCCTCAGGATTGCCAACTTGACTGTACTGATCTAAAAGCACTAGGAATTGGAAAACAAACAGCATTTTTGGAGGCTATTAGAATTACGTTATCATCTATCGATGGAGTGTTCGATTTATAGGATCAACAAAATTTATCATCTTTGGTAAGGACCTAAATTCTTGCGATGTCATGTGGACATGTTAACCCCAGAGGAAAAATGGTATTTCGATCATCATGGATTTCTCATTCTGAGAAAAGTTGTACCGGAACAAGATATCGATAATATGATTGCACTTGGTCAAAAATGGCATTCAATGAAGTTGGGAGATTTACCGAAACCATTGACCTCGACTGCAGATACACACCCGGATTATTCTCCAACGATAGCTCGGTGGATCAATAATATTCAGTATGGTGATCAAGTTTTCCAGAAGTTAGTCTTGAACAGCGAAATTATGCGTGTAATTATTTCGCTTACTAAAGGGAGGCCGACTTTAGTTGATACTGCGCTTACTAGGAATACTGTAGAGTCGGATGATATCAATTTCCATGCTTCCGGTATGGATTACGCAGTCTGTGAAGGTGAGCTATACGCAGGCTTCTTAAATGCTGCAATTTCGTTGGTAGATGTACCTGATGGTACAGGGTTCGTTTGTTTAATCGGCAGTCATAAAAGAAACTTTTCGGTGCCTAATAATATCTCGATTTACCAAGGACCACCAACTGTTATTAATGTTCCTGTCGATGCTGGTGACTGTATTGTTTTTACTGAAGCACTTTACCACGGTGCTAGACGTTGGACAGAAGATTATCCGCGCATGACAATCTTTAACCGTTATATGGGAAATCATTCTGGGGGTAGTCCAATTGAACCATATAAGCATCTGATTTCGAATCAGGTCTATGAATTGGAACAACCATCTGATAAACAAGTTCAAAAAGAAATTGTTCGGCATGTTGTCAGTGAATTCGGTTAAGTTAAAGCTACAAGAAGTCTACAAAAATTCAGTTTATATATTTCTTTTATAACTGTTTTGCTGATAATGTTCGGTTATTGTATTGCATAATTTCCAAGGTTCGTACTACACAAATCCCGATTGATTTGTTTCTCGGAGCATAGGGAGCATACAGTAGCGATTGAATTGTTTTACTTGACTTTTATTCAATGTTTAAACTGATACTGTTAGATTCTAGATTCGTTGAACCTCGGTATGAATCTAAAGGCAAGTATATGCGATTGGATCTCTCTGTTTCTTGACTTTGGATGTACTCGATTTCTTCTATTAATCGAGTTGTAACTTCTTGCTTCGCGTCAGCAGGGAGTTTTTTGGAGCCTTGGATTTCTGCGATTTCTCGTTTGATCTCGACAATTTGAGGAGATTGATCTTCAAGGAAATCACGGTAGATTTTCAAGTTCATCAGAACTTGTAGCGTATAAATTCCAGAGGTAAGATCATAATAAGTACGTAGGTTTTCCACTGAAACTTGCCGCTCTGTTTGGGCTTCTAGTTTTATTCCTCTAATGCATCGGGCCTCTTTACCTTTCCAAATCAAAGTTTTTGATTCGTTGGCCATGGTGATGGGGTATTTGGGTTTAACGATTTCCCCCCTTTCATTTTTGATCACGAGTTTAGTGAACGCGCCTGTACCGCCTGTAGTGACGTAAGGTGCTAATAGATCAAATTTCCCTGTTTCTATGTTAAGGTTTAACTGAATTGGTTCTGTTGGTTGATAGTTTGACTGAGCTAATGACAACGACAGTTCAGCTACTGTTGGTTTTGTCTCTTCAAATTGGGAGGTATTTGCTTTGGTGGTTTCTAATATTTTTTCTGTTTTTTTTGTCAAACAACCAATTTGACAAAAACTTAAAATAACAACTAAGGTTAGAAATCGGTGAGTCATAATTTTACTCCTGATGTTTCTTTATTGTATCGAAATGAATTACTGAGGAATAGTTTGCTTTCCTATTCCAAGTTGTCAAGTGAGGTGATTTGAATATTTTTGGTGTACGCTCAGTTATTGAATCGTTGAATTGACATCTCAAAGTTGATTATGATGATTAGCTTGCGTTAAAACATAAATAAGATAAGCGTTCTGAAATCAACGAAAATGCATTATATGATTAAATCCTAAGTCTATTCAAGTGTCTTGTGGCTTGGTATTGATATGCGTATTATCAGTTTTCCTGCTGATTGGTTATTCATGGTTGGATCAAGGACAGATCTTCTAAATCGTATTTGCTGTCAAAATATGGTAATAGAACCTCAGTTTGATCTTTAAAATCGTGTTTGTATTATGCGCAGCAATTTTTATATAAAAAAAGACTATCTATTCGATGAGATTATGAGAGAACTTGAAACTGCCAATCGGCAGCCGGAAAAAAAAATTATTATTTTTGTTGTATTACTTGCTTTGCTTTGGGGGGGGAATTCTGTCTCAATTAAAATCGGGTTACAAGGTGTACCGCCTCTGGCGTTGGCAGGTTTTCGATTCCTGCTAGGTCTTCTTGCTGTTGGAGGTTGGGCAATGAGCCAAGGGATTCAGGTTGTTCTGAATCCGAGGGAATTTTTGCCGTTAATATATTTGTCTGTGATTTTTTTGTTACAGATTATTTCATTGAATGTTGGTACCCAGTTTACCAGTGCCTCCCGTTCTACAATTCTGATTAGTACGTATCCATTTTTTACGGCTTTGTTTGCACATTTTTGGGTTCCTGGTGAACGGTTGTATTTCAATAAAACCGTTGGTATTATGATTGCTTTTTGTGGAGTATTATTGACGTTCGGAAAAAATTTGCAATCTGAAGTTCAAGTTTCTTGGGTCGGCGATTTGCTTGTTTTGGCGAGTGGTTGTCTTTTAGGTCTTCGAGTAGTCATAACTAAATTATTGGTGCAGTTGATTCATCCGTGTCGTCTTTTGATATGGATGATGCTTTTTAGTTTGCCGTGCTTTTTTTTGTTGAGTTTCTTTTTAGAGTCGGGAGTGGACTACCAGTTGTCTATTTCCGGCGTTATAGCTATTTTCTACCAGGGATTAGTTATAGCAGGATTCTGTTTTGTGGGTTGGACATCGGTTCTGAAAAAATACAGTCCAAGTAAATTGGTGGTTTTGTTTTTTTCTACACCGCTTTTTGGGGTATTACTTAGTTATTTATTTTTGAAGGATGAAGTTGGTCCAAGCCTAATTATAGCAGTTGCTCTCGTCGCTTTCGGGATTTATATGGTCAATAAACATGAGACTAGACATGTTGATAAACAGTAGGTTCTTGTATACAAATTGGTTGGTAATTTGGTCATGAAGTAGGTTGTTTATTATCTAGCTGGTCGTAATATGATATNCCGGCAAGTTGAAGGTTAAGGGTTTCTCTGTAGTATCNATGGTGCTTGGTATGCTTTGCTGGTATGGAGGTGTGTATGNGTCCTATGATTTTNATATTTGTGTGTACGNTTTGTCTNTTCCTGATGATTTCTACAAATTTCGCATTATCTGTTTTNTTNCCTGTATAGAAAATTCTTTTTCCGTTTTTGGCAGTGAACTGTTTGGGACTTTCCATGTCTAAATTTACCTGGTCGATGACATCCTATTGATGATGTCGTCGACCAGGTGGGATCGGATTATCCAGCTCTTTACCATTAAACGATTGAATTTTCATCTGTTTTTTTTAATCAACGTATGTTTTCATGGTTTTTAAGGCTGTTGCTACATTTAGATCGAAGTCATCAAAACTGCATTCGCACGAAATGCGCCCGTTGTAACCAGCCTTTTTCAAAGCTGTGAAGAAACTACCGAAATCGAAATTGTCATTACCGGGATATGAACGTTTAACTGGCTCAGCTATGTGAACATGTGCTAACCATTCAGCTGCTTCTACAATATTATCCATTGGTTCGTTTTCTTGCCAAACATGGTAAAAGTCCGCTAAAAGTCTAATGCCTTTACGATTTATGCGTTTAGCCATTTCTAGGCCTTCGGCAACTGTACGAATGATGTTCCCTTCTAGGTGGCAGATTGGTTCGATAACGATTATAATACCGTGTCTCTCCGCATGTTCTCCTGCCATATCCAGAAATTCGGCTATTTGGTCTAGCGCTGTTTGGTATGAATCGCTTGGTTGAAGGTTGCGAGAGTGACAGCTACCATAAACGATGATTTCTCCTCCAATAGCTTTTGCTCTTTGGCAAGCAGTTTCGACGTAATCGGATAGGTGAGGTAGGTTAACAGCATCTCCGACTACACGCAGATAACCAGGAATAAAGTAGGCGTAAGCTTCTGGTTTGATCTTAGCTTCTGCTACACGGTCATAGATGCTTTGGAATTCTGTCTCATCTGCTTCGGGCATTAGTCCGTTCTGGACGGTTAGCTCAATATAATCGTAACCAACTTCAGTTAGGACATCCACTTTTTCTAGTGGAGCACACGCACCGAATCTCATGATCGATTTTCTCCGTTTGAATAGTCCTTTTCAGTCAAAATGCTATTATACCGTTTATTTTCCACGTTTGATACTAGTATTTGTATTACCCAAATATTAGTATCAGTTAGCTAATTCCGTAGTAACCACTTTTTGATTTAACTTCTTCGGCTGTGCTTATGGTTGTTGTTATTTAGTTTTAAAGTTTCTGGCACCATGACTAAGAAAATTAAGACGGCACTGTAACCGATTCCGGCTAAAGCTAGACAAGAACTTCTTAAATCCCAGATATCTGCTATATTTCCAACTACTAGCGGGCCTACAGCGCCACCAAAATTACCAATGAAACGCCACATGCTCAGGAACTCTCCAACACTGGCGGAAGGCGCTAAATCGGCACCTAGTGTCATCATCGTACCAGAACACAGCCCATTTCCAAAACCTATTATAATTGTGGAAACAAGCAAAAAAATAAAGCTATTACTGTATTTCATCATGAGTATGCCGGTAGCAAAAATTGTGAATCCGGGTACCATCGCATACTTTCTACCTAATTTATCCATGATAAGTCCTGCGATGGGAAACATTAACATGTCTACAGATGAAGAAAACATGACAATGAATCTGATACTTTGAGGTGTTAATCCTACCACTTTATTACCATAAAGCGGAATAATAATTGTTCTCCCTCTGCGGATAGTCTGAACACAGATTTGCCCAATTCCAGCGGTCGTCAACAATTTATAATTTGTCTTCAGCAGAACTAATAATCGTTTCGTATGGGATAAAGATGGGTGTTGGGTTTTTATGTCGCGTTGGGTTTCAATGATAAAAAAGGCGCAGAGGAATGCCGTTGAGATCGAAGCTACCGCGTAAACGAAGAACGGGGTGCGTAAACTAGTACCTAAGAAGATTGAAGAAACTTGTCCTGTGAATGTGCCGATACGGTTGATTCCGCCAAAAAGTGCTATTGATCTGCCGCGTTCTTCTACAGGAATAACATCTGTCATATAAGCATGTCGAGAAAGGCCCCATAAAGCAATTCCAATTCCACTTATCAATTGATAGATAATTAATTCTGTAACGTGTTGGGCAAATCCAATACCAAGGGTTGATAGTGAAAGTACAATTGTGCCGATTAACATGGCGGGTTTTCGACCAATTCTTTCTAATAAAATACCTGCTGGAATGTTACCGAAAACAGAGACTGCGATAACAAAGGTCGTCATAGTATAGGAAAGGTTAAATGATTTAATATACAGGCTGAGTGTTGGAGCTACCACCCCATTACCAAAGGAAAGTAAAAAAGCAGGAAGATATACGGGGAAGATTAGTGATTGACGGGTGAATTTGCCTTTTCCCGTCACGTAGTTATTAAAGATCCCGGTTTAATATATTTGACTGTTTCCAAATTGACTTTCAGCAAATGCAAATTGGCATGTAGATTCTTTAGACTCTTGTTTTGTCTATATATTTTTAACATCATACGGTTTTTTAGAGAAACACTCAACCAAAATTTTCGCTTGTCATGTTTAGCTCCTGAAAGATCTGAAAAGGAGGGGCACGTGTATAGATCTTTCAGCAGCTAAAGGTAATTGAGGTGCTGTTGACCAATGATGTTTTTTGTTATAAGTTGGTATGACGATATTTTTTGAACAGTTATTCTTTACTATTACATACAGTTTATGTAATAGTGTCAACTTAAAGTAGAATTTGAATTGCAAGTGGGAGATTTAGGATGAAACCATTTTTATCAATCATGAGGTTTTGTATTATTATTCTCTTATTGTCTAGTTGTCAGGATAATCGCTCGTTGGTGGGTCACGTAGTTACTGAGCCTGAGAAACCAGATTGGAGTAATTATAGATTTACTAATCATCAGGTTAAAGTTGCTGAATTAGAAGCTTTGCAGGCGAAGGTTCATGAATTAATAGAAAAGCCAGATGATCCTGAGAGTGAGAATGCTAAGAAAATCCATCATGCTTTAAGAGGTGTCCAAGAAACTGATTTTTGATAGGATGTATTTTCCCTTCTGTATTTTTGTCTAAGTAATCATTGTTTTGTCTTTCTCCTTAGCTTTGCGGATTCTTGCCTTTTAGTGCCTGTTTCCAAATTTTCTGTTCTTGTTAGGATTTTTGCCGTAATAATCTACATTTCAAATTGATGGATTGTATTTTAATTTTGATTGTGTTTGCAACATGATGAAAATTATTGAATTTACTAGCCAAACTTGATTTTGGCAATAGTATAGACATTGGAGAAGTTATATGCCAAAAAGACGGGTTTATATTATCGGCGTGGGCAGTATTGCTAATTCTCATATTCAAACCATTAGTAAGTTGCCAATCGACGAACTAGAAACCCATGTTTCTGACAATAATCCGATTGTACTTCAGCGGTTTAAGGAGAGATTTCCATCGGTCATTCCGCATCAGGATACATTATCGATGTTAGCTGAACCTGCGTGGGAAAATGACATTGTGATTGTTTGTACTCCACCTGTGTCACATTGTTCTGTGACTTTACAAGCCTTGGAGTCAAAGCGACATGTGCTATGCGAAAAACCTTTAGCTATGAATCAGGAGGAGTCTCGCTCTATGTTAGCAAAAGCCCGAGAGGTTGAAAAATTACTTGGGTGTTGTAGCCCAAGATTTATAGGCCACCATGTTACTGAAACCCTGAAATCTTGGGTGGCGAAACGAAAGTTTGGTAGCTTGTATCATGTCAGATGGCTTTACCGAGGGCAAGGTTCGAGATCTGGTATTGTAGTTGGGGGCAATCGAACTTGGTGTTTCGATAGTCAGCAGAGTGGTGGTGGTGTCTTGATGGATTGGGGGCCTTATGATATGACGGCTATCAATGATATTTTACAGCCGGTTCAGGTGGATGTACTTCATGCTTGGATGGCTCCGCCAGTATCAGATGTAGTTCTTCCTGAAGGTGGAATCTTGGATGTTGAGTTCCATGTTGGAGCGTCAATGCTTTATTATTGTCAAGATGGAACTCAGGTATCAGTTAGTTTTGAGCGTGGGCATCCGGCATATGCCTCATCACTCAAACAGTTTGAATTTCAAGGGACCAAAGGTGCAGTAGAATTTGATTGGCTTGATCAAGATGGTTTAACATACTATTATGATGATGAGGGAACAGTCGGGAGTCAACATGTATCGTATGTGCAGGATGAAACCGCTCCTCAAATGCTTGAGAGGCCATTGTTCTACTTTTTTCAAGCTGTCAATGGGCAACCGTCTCCCGCTGTGTTAAACGAACGGGCAGTTTTTAATTTTAATTGTCTTCGAGCCATTTATGATTGTGCTAGAGGTAGGCAAGCACAATCAGTTAGATTGGAGAAGGTATGAGAATGCATCAGGTCTTTGCTATGGATACCTGCTTTCATAATTCAATTGTTGGTACTTATCCTTATGATGTGCGTTGTGAGATATTGGTAGAGTTAGGTTTTGACGCGATTTATGTTTCTCTACAGGATGGTCTTCATTATGCTGACGAGATGGTAGCTACCAAAAAACAGTATGGTTTGGAGGTCGTGGCTGCTTATGCGGGGCTTGATGTTGTTGCTACCAAGGACGATCCTAAAAATCATGAGGTTTTAGAACTGTTTCAACGGTTGCCGCATGGTTGCGACTTAGAATTAACATTGATTACTAGGGATCAGTCTATAGAACCTTCGTCGATGGATGTTGATCGTTTGGCCATTGAAAGGTTGGAACCTGTGCTTGAAATTGCTGAAAAACAGCAGGCCCGTGTTTGTCTTTACCCACACTTTGGTGCTTGGTTAGAACGTGTTGAGGATGGTGTCAGACTATGCCAAAAGATGAAACATCCTTCTTTGAAATTAGTCTTTTGTGGTTTTCATTGGTATGCAGTTGAGGGAAGTGAACTTTCTCAATCTGTAGCAAACGCGGTTCCCTATTTGCATTCGGTGAATATGTGCGGTTCACGTAGGGGCGGGAATATTGCAGGTTGTACTATTGAACCTCTTGACAGTGGTGAAATGGACAATTTTTCTTTGTTTGGTCTGCTCCATCGTTATGGATATACAGGGCGCATTGGTTTTCAGGGATATGGTATTGGAGGAGATGTTTTTACCTATCTTCAGCGTTCAATGAACGCGTTTCGGAGTATGGAGAAACGGTTGAGCCTTCACCCTAATTGGGGGAAACTCATTTAGAGGGAGAGCAGTTAAACGATAGTTTGGATAAGCAAAGTTTTCTTCCCGCTTTGATCAATTTTCCTCAGCATGTTCATCATTCATGTCGAGAGTAACAAAGTGGTAACCGAGTTCTCTAATGCGTTTGACAACCTCTTCTCGGGTGTTGATTGCTAATTCAAAGTCAGTGTCAGAAACTTTCATATGTAGGATAGATCCGTGGTGAGAAAGTTGTACATCTTTGAATTTAAGGTCGGCAAGAATCTGATATGCTAATGGTATCAGTTCTTCATTAATTTTTTTGTTATTTTTCAATTTTGATTACCTGTTCATAAAGCTCCGAATATGATTGGGCAATATTTTTCCAGTCATATCCTTGAGCCAACTCAGTGCTCTTTTTTCCCATTTTAACTCTTTTTTCCCCATCTTCAATTAGTTTGACCAAATGTTTGACAAGTTGCTTGACATCGCTAGGCTCGAATAGCTCACCGTTAATCCCAGTTTTTACCAAATCGGTGATTCCCTGTACTTGGCTGGCGATGATCGGTAAGCCTGTTCCCATCGCTTCAAGAACAACCAAGGGCATTCCTTCTGCGAGTGAACAAAGGGTGAAAATGTCGGCTTCTTGGTATTTTTTTGGTAGGTTATCATAATCAATTGAGCCTAGGAATTCAATTTTGTCGGTGACATGTAGGTTTTCTGCTAATTCAACTAATTCTGATCGGTAGGGGCCATCACCTACAATCTGAATGCGAAAGTCTATATTTGTTTGTTTGCAGATATCTGGTAATGCTTGAATGAGAAATTGGAATCCCTTACGTGGTATTAACCGACCGACGGTTAGAATCTTAACAGGTGTTGAATCTGGATTCCGTTCAATCGGAAAAAAACGATGTAGATCAAGACCATCCGGAATCACATCTATTTTTATTGATTGATTCGTGTGGTAGGCAAGTTCTCGGAGTCCTTTGCTGCAGGCCACAACTGCGGATGCAGATCGCCAAATCGATTGGATAATCGGTGATAAAGTCAAGTAGAGCCATCGGTAGTATGGTGGGTCTGGATTTGGACGTGGAACATCTCTGCCACCTAGAAAAACAACGTAAGGTATGTTATTTGTTTTTTCTAATAAATATGCACATCCACCTGATGGAATACCAAAAAAAACTTGAACCACGTCGGGTTGAAACTGGTCGGCAATCCGAAATCCATGGATTGTTGAGCTTATGGCGTAGGTCATCATTTCATGAACAGCACATACGTCTTTTCGTTTCCGTAGCACGGGAATCCGATGGACGGTTATATTCTCAATCACTTCATTCTTGGGTAATTTGCCGAATCGTGAAGTAATTAAATGGACTTCGTGTCCTGAATTAGCTAAGTGTTTACCAAGAAAATAACTGACCCAGCCACCACCGCCACCGATCGGGGGAAACTCGTAGTTGAACATCAGAATTCGCACGCTGAAAGTGTAGCAAAAATTATAGTGGAGGGCAACAGCAAAATGTTTGACAGGTTATTTTAATCACGATACTATAAGCAAATATTAGTAGGATTATTTGATTAAGTGATGGAGATGTTGTGCCAGGGATTTTTGTTACTTTTGAAGGAGGTGAAGGAGCAGGGAAAACCACGCAGATCCAACGCTTGTCAGCAGAGTTAGCGGTTCGGCGATATTCAGTGGTTGTTACCCGAGAACCAGGAGGGACGGAGATTTCTGAGCAGATTCGATCGCTTCTCCTCAATCCTGAGAATACCGACATGAGATCAACCTCTGAATTGTTGCTATATGCTGCTTCACGTGCTCAGCATGTTTTGGAAAAAATTCTTCCTGCTCTAGACAGAGGAGAGATTGTAATCTCAGATCGATTTGCTGATGCTTCGCTTGCCTATCAGGGGTATGGTCGTGGGTTAGATATTGATCTCATTAAAAACTTGAACCGGATAGCAACTGGTGGAATTATACCAGATATAACTTTTCTGCTTGATTTGCCAGTAGATGTTGGGTTGAAGCGGGCGGGAGAACGAGGTCAGGGCTTCGATCGATTGGAACGTGAGGAAATCGAGTTTCACCAACGGATTCGGCAAGGATATCTTGAAGTAGCTGATCAGGAACCTAATCGAATCAAGGTTATTTCTGCTGAGCATGATGCAGATCGAGTATATACTTTTATACAAGAAGAAATCGTTACATTATTTGATAGGTTTTAAACGTGATTATTGGGCATCAACAGATTATAAAACAACTCCAGCATGCAGTAGATATAGATCATGTTGCTGGTGCGTATCTTTTCGCTGGGATGTCGAATGTAGGCAAGGAAACGGTAGCTCTCTATTTTGCCAAATCGATTAATTGTTTGGATTTGGTCCATCGCCCTTGTGATAATTGTTTGGCTTGTCATAAGATCAATACTAGTAACCATCCTGATTTTCAAATTGTTCGTCCTGATGGGAAGCAGATTAAGATTGATCAGATCCGTCAACTGCAGCGGCAAGTTGTGTTTCAACCTATTGAAGGTAGGCGGAAATTGTACATTATTACCGAAGCTGATCGTATGAATCTGGAAGCAGCTAACTGTCTGCTCAAGACATTAGAAGAACCTCCAGCCAAATCAGTCCTAATTCTTCTGACCAGTCACCTCGATGCATTATTGCCAACTATTCGTTCGCGTTGCCAGATTATTTCGTTCCAACCGTTGCCGATTTCAGAATTGGTTACAATCCTTACTGATCAGTTTAGTCTTTCTGCTGATCGCGCTGTATCAATTGCCACTTTATCTCAAGGTGCTTTCGGCAAAGCTTTGGCTTTAGCTGAGGACAAGGGTCCGCTTGGTATAGATCATATTCCTGAAGTGGTTACTACCACCGATCGGCTATCGGCTTTCCGAATTGCAGAGCAATTGGGAGAAGATTTGGCACAACTCGATCAACTGGTGATGTGGTATCGAGATCTACTGATAATCCGGCAAAGTACATCTTTTGAGCTCTTAACACATAGAAATCACCTCGAATCGCTCCAAAAAATAGCGAAGCATTATTCGCGGATCCACCTGCAGTCGGCTATAAAATCTATATTCGAGACGAAGAAACTTATCGAGCGAAACGTAAATGCTACTTTGGCTTTAGAGGTTCTAGTGTTCAAGTTGATGAGGACTGAATAATCCTAATTAAAAAGGGCGTCTCCCATTTGGGGGAAGGTGGTGGATCGGTTCTAAGATTTTCCCGATTCGATTTTCATTCAGCTGGGAGTCAATTGATTCCACGCGGCGCTCCACGAATGTCTTCAAGCCAAAAATAACGTCCAGCATGGGGGGAGGACGTCGATTTTTCCTGTTCTTACTACGTTGCCGTTTCCGGTGTCCTTGATCTCTGGGGGATAAGTCTTCCGATAGACTCTGTTCAAACATCCTGGTCGAGAACTGTTTGTGCTGGTCGGCAACGACGGCTTCCTGTATCAGGTTTGCCAACCTGTCGATTTCTAAAGCCATCGTCTCTGGATGAAACTCGATGTCAATTAATGCTTGTAAATCGCGATGATATTCAAACCGATAATCCTCGATAATCAGTAGTCGTTCTACCAGCATTCGTTGCCCCATCGAGGGGTGATTGATATCCATATCCAGTAGTCGATTTGTCTGTCCTTGTTGGAAATTCCCGAAAGCTTCATTAAGATCCCACGGTATCATGTTGTATTGATCGGTGCGTGTGTCGTGATACAGGTAGTAGTTGTGGCCTGTTCCAAAATAGCTGTCCAAGTTGACTAAAACTGTGTTGATTGCCATCAATTTTAAAAATGAATCGACATTAAAATAATGTTCGATCTGCTCGACAAACTGAGCATCATCCGACTTGTGTAAGAACTTCAAAAATGAGATGAGCCTGCCTGTATCAGAGTCCTTTTTCCTTGATTTTAAGGTATATCGTTGTTCGTAGTTTTTCCAGCGGCCACCAAGCGGAATTAAATCAGGAATTTTGTCCGGTTTTACCAGTAGTCCATCATCGTTGCCAAAGTGATCAGCTAAGAATATCCGATCTACTTGCTCAATCATTGTGTATAGTCCCAGATATTCCTGATTGTATACACCATCTACTGTCAGATACAGTTTGGCAAAAACAGCTCTTGGGGCAGGTACATCCAGCTTTTGAAAAAGTTGGTAGGCTAACTTCTCTCTCAAAAAGGATGGGTCTTTGAAACCATTGCTGAAATTCAGTTTTTGGTAGCCAAAGAAATCCTGTCCTTTAATAAACCGATCGAAGTCAAACTTGAGCGGTTTTTTCAGGCTGCTCGGCGTAAATTTGAGTGACGAGTTTCCTTTAAACCGTACACCAACATCTTTCCAAATTCGACCATCGAATTGAATATCTGTTGGCACATATTCAGTGTCTAATTCGACCATTATGGGTGGAGGTCGAAACAGGCGATCATTGGCATCATTAGATGGTGGTTCTGGAGGGAATTGGTTGAAACGCATTGGCTGCATGTTTTCCCAGTTTTTGGGAGCAATTGTTATCTGAAATTCTAGGATGTAGTCAGATTCAAAAACGTCGGCTATGACTGAGCCTAAGATTATAAATAGCAAAAAAAAAGTTATGCTGGTTTTAAACATCAGCTAAATTTACTCCGAGATATAAAAATATCTAGACACACTGTTGCCTAGCAAACGATGCGATATTAAGAACTCAGCCTTTATTCGTTCTGTACCTTTTTACTTCGGGGATCAGTTCTAATTCGTCAAAATTTGACTGAAGATCGGATAGTGTTTTGAATATATTTTATGTTGTCGAAAAGCCTAACTGGCTAGACTGTTAAATTGCTCAGTTGAATCCAGAACTGGTGTTGGTAGATAATTGGCTACTTCCGTTTTGATTCGATTGGCTACTGAAAACTGAAAAGACTTTCTTCGTTTCAATTTTGCCACACTCTGGACATTTTACTTGGTTCTCGATATCGTTACTCTGAGTTATTGATTGTAAAACTTCGAACTGATTCTGGCATTTCTCGCATTGGTATTCGTAAAGTGGCATTTGATTTCAATTCCTTTTTGATTTCAATTCCTTCAAGTGTCTAGGATAATTTAAATATGTATTTTATCAGAATATGGATTCCAGCGTCAAAGCTTGATCGTTTTGTTTGGTTAGGATATATCATTATTCTCGATTATAGGACGATTAATTTGTGGCTTCGAATCTTAGGATCGAACGCAGTATTTTTTAATTTAGCAGGGTAATTGGAGTGATTGGCTGGTAAGCTGGTCATAAAAAAGCGTTCTGTATACTTTTCTGGATGTCGAATGTATTACAAAGTTGTTATTCTGGCTGGCTGGATTTGTTATGTTTCTAGATGTCAACTTTTTCCAATCCCTGTTATATTTGTTATCGTTGTTTGGTCAAGGGATTCTCTGGTGTGGCTTTTAAGATCGAGCTCTGCAATTGGTGCTTTTGAATTCTGCCGTAACCCTAATTCTTTCTTACTAGTCTGATTTTTCTACAGTTTGGGATAGGCAAACAATTGTGAAAAGTTATCATGGAATTTGTGTTTTAGGCCGGATTTGTCAAAGTCTATTATACTAGGTTGGTATCTTTAAAAATGTTGTCCCAGTTGAACAATTTCACTGGCGCTGGTGGGAAATGGGTTGATTCTATAGTGTCTATTAATTGATTTAGTGCTTGTTCAGCTTGGTTGGCCAGTTTTGGTTTGATCCATCCGTTTTGTCTCGCGGATACAAACTCATCGCGATCAAGGATTTGATAACTCAGTTCAGGAGTTACCCATAAGTCTAGAAAAAGGTCGGTAATTTCGATCTGAGTCCCACTTTTTTGCATTGGTTTTATAATGTCACAATAGTAGCCGGTAAATTCGCCTTGAGGATTATAAATTTTTCCAAGATCATACCATCGTTTAGCGAATATGAACCAAATCGCCCAAAAGTTTGGACCTAGTACAGTTATGTCTTCAATTACGATTGGTGTTGAAGGTGTGATCTGTTGTGTGGTAACGATGACGGATTGGTCTTCATAGAGTAGCGGTTGCTCAAAATGATTTATGTTATCTGGTAAACGCTTGTAGATGAGATCAATTTTTTTTGTCAACTTAGGTCCGTCTCACGAACGGTTCGGATGAAATCTCTGACTTTTTGGGGGTCTTTGCGTCCAGGTTCCGCTTCTACACCACTACTAACGTCTACTGCGTACGGTTTAACCTGATTAATAGCAGTTGATACGTTAGATGGATTTAGTCCCCCTGCTAATATGATTTGACCGTATTTTTTGGCACGGCATGCCAAGTTCCAGTCGAATGTTTTGCCGGTTCCACCTAGTTTGCCTTTGACATATGTGTCGAGTAGATAAGCGTCGACTTGGAATTTAGATAGTATATTCAGAGGTTCACTTTCTTTGATGCGAAAAGCTTTGATTATTCTTAGATTTAGTGAATGGCAAAGTTCTGGTGATTCATTGCCGTGGAGTTGGATAGCGTCCAAACGACATTTTTTGGCAACATCTCGGATTTGAGTGCCACCTGCATTCACAAAGAGACCAATTGTGGTAACTAAAGGAGGGATCTGCCTCATAATTGCTTTAGCATCATCTGGTTTAATGTAGCGTGGTGTATTGGGTACAAACACAAAGCCCAGAGCATCAGTACCTGCTTCGATTGCCGTCCAAGCGTCCTCGAGATTGGTAATGCCGCAAACTTTGACTCTGGTCAAATTTTTCTCCCTTATTAAGATTGTATCAAATTGATTGGGATAACTCAAAATATTCTTGACAGGTATTTCAATGATGTGTTAGGAATTTTGCCATGAGCTTATCAAAATATCATCGGTGGACAAATTGGATTGGTACTGATGAATCAGGTAAAGGGGATTATTTCGGCTCACTTGTTGTGGCTGGTGTTTTTGTTGATGAGGAGGCTTGTCACGAGTTACGAGCTATTGGGGTTGCTGATTCCAAGAAATTATCTGATCGACGAATTAGAGATATTGCGCCACGGATTTTCGAGGCTCATGCGAACAAGATGGCATGGGTGGAGCTTGACCCTCCCGCTTACAATCAGCGTTACGAAACTCTGCAGCAAAACGGTCAGAATCTGAATGATATGTTAGCTGATTTACATTCGGGTATTATTCAGACTTTAATTAATGAAACAAACTGTTTCAATATTATTGTCGATCGATTTGCCAATCAGGTAGTTTTGCGGAAGCGTGTTGAGAAGATTTTGCCTCATGCACAGTTACTGCAGGTGCCGAAAGCTGAATCCGATATAGCCGTAGCGGCTGCGTCAATTGTTGCACGCTATTTTTTCTTGCAAAGGATAGAGAGTCTTTCTCACACTTATGGTCTAAAAATTCCTAAAGGTGCTGTACATGTTGTTGATCCCGGAAGGGAATTTGTTCAAAGTTATGGCAAACAGCAACTACGAAACGTTGCTAAACTCCATTTCCGAACGACCTCTGATATCTTGGCCATATGACTCAGGATCATGGCAGCATTTTATTGATACGAATGACATCACTTGGTGACATCATTCTGACGTTACCAGCAATTCGTACAATTCGTCAGCATTTTCCTCTCCATCATGTAGCGATGTTGACTAGCTTGGAGTATATTGATATCGTATCTGAAATCCCTTATTTGGATGAGATTATTACCTTTGATAGAAGGGGAAAAGAACTTTTTGAGACCATTCGGGTTGTCCGACAGTTACGTAAGAGGAAATTCGATTTGGTTATTGATCTCCATGGTAAGTTCCGCACCCGATTACTTTCTGGGTTAAGTGGCGGCGGGCAGCGAATTGGATCTAGGCGGGATGCTTACCCACCCAATACTCATACTATAGATGATCATTTTCAGTTACTTAGCACTATTGGAATTCAGGCAAATGATAGAAGTCTGGAATTTTATGTTAACACAGCAAATCAACGTTTCGCCCATGAGTTGCTAAGTGAAAAATTGTTACTGAATGGTCAGCTGAAAGTTGGGGTTTTTCCTGGATCCGCATGGGATTACAAACGCTGGCCTGTTGATAGATTCGCAGAGGTTGCTGATCGCATTGTGAGACAATATAATGCTTCGATCCTACTTTTTGGGGGACCATCAGAAGCTGAATTGCTGGATCAAGTACGCGATTCAATGCGCACCGATCCAATTCTCTTTGGAACTAATTTGCAGATTGGACAGCTAGCTGCCTTAATTAGTTCCTGTGATCAGTTTGTTTCCAATGATACTGGACCTGCTCACATAGCTGTAGCGCTTGGTATTCCTACCATTGTTTTATTTGGTGTTACTAATCATTTGAAGTTTGGACCATTTGATCCGATGCATACGGTAATTCGTTATGGTGATTCTCTTGATAGGTCAAAAGGCCGCGAGATGATGCGTCTTATTACAGTTAGCGAAGTCTGGAAAGTTGTTGAAGAAAAATTGAATGCGCTTGACAAAAAGAAATACCAATGATATGATTAGGGCTTGTTTTAGCAATGTCAAGAGGATAGAGGATTGGCTACTAACCTAACGACCCTAACTAGCGTTCGTGGACTAGCGAGTGTCCTTCGTGATCGCGACCATCAATGGATTAAAAACCTTGGCCGTGATCCTAAATTGGATGTTGGTCCTGCGGAGAAATTGCCGGAGTCCACTGCCCGTGTTACCAATGCGCAGTCCCGGGTGACTTCTGCTCTCAAAACGGAGTTTTTGACTAGTTCTTATACTGCTTCCAGTTTCAGCAAGACCGTACGGAATGATAGTTTGGTAACTAACTCAATTAGTACGGCTCGTGATGGTAAAGGTCAGGGAGGTAGAAAGCTGCCTGCCGAGAGGAAAGCACCTGAGATCTCGTCTGTTGAGGACGTCGAGCGGTTTCTTTACGAAATCGCTGCTGTTGATGAGGATATTCATGAAGAGTTTGAAACCTTGGATACTTTGTTTGTTGAGTTACAGAAGCTAATTGATAATTTCGATGCTGATAATTTGAAAGATTCATTACTGAGCTCAACTCGCCATAAGATAGATCAATTGATTGTTAACTTAGAGCGTATTCTTCCTACTGTTGGTGTTCAGGATCAACTTATTACTGAATTGCAACATCAGATGGCGAGCTATAATAGAACTAATAGTGGGGGGGGCAATTCTGATTCTCTGGAAGATGGTAGTATTATTGATTCAATTATCAGTGAGCTTAATGAATTCGATTCAAGTGATTATGGTTCTAAAACACGTCTTTCTCCTGATAGTCTAACTGCTAGAGATAAGTTGGGCATTCGTGTTGATTTGCTGCATCGGTTAATATTGGAATTGCGAGACTTTCCTTTTATGAAATCATCGGTAGCTAGTGGCGCAGATAATATATATGCTATTAGTGTAGACCTCCCAGGGACATCAATCACAGATTTGCAGGATACGGGGCAAGTTAGCAGTATAGTACTTGATCCTAATGGTTTGAATGTGACTGCTTATGCAACGGGAAAGAACACAATAAACGTAAACCTTGGGGGACGCAAGCTTACTGATCTTTCAGAAACAAGGGTTAGGCTTAATGGTAATACAGATGTTGCCACCAAATCTTGGGGGCTGTCGCCATCTAGATCTTTGTCTGATGAGTTTTCAGGACGTGATCCTGCGATTACAACTGATTCTATGTCCTCAACTTCATTGAATTTGAGTCAGATTTTAGATGATCGGGCGATTCAAGACTTCAGCGAAAGTTTGAATGCTCGTTTGGATGTTTTAAGACAGCAAATTGAGAAACTGAACGCTATTGCCTTGCCAGCGGAACCAGAGCCTACGGCGCTGACCACTGAAATTCAGCGGTCGGATTCGATTTTCGTTAGCGATTTACAGCATGAAAATGCAGTTGTTGGCCTTCGTGTTCGAAAGAATCCTAATGCTTCAACTGAAGACTTTCTCGAACCCCGTGCCCGTTTCTCTCCTCTTCAGCTTGGAAGTGTCCGACCTGGATCGTCAGGTTCAGGCCGTATGATTATTGAGAAACGTCCTTTCTCAGAGTCCGAGTTTGACCGGTTTGCTAAAGATAATACTGGTTTGTTAACCAATCGATACAGGTAGTATGTCTCGATTATAGTCTTTGAATCTCTTCGCGTAATCAATCTGTTTTGACTTTTCTCCAAAGTTTCCTTGCTTATTGCAAGGTTTCAAGTATTAATTGTCTGTATCTATATTTTTACCAATATGTCTGTCAATTGCTTGGGACCTTGGCGTTCCTACCGAACTGGCAACTACCTTGTCGATCTCTACCAATCCATGGCAATGGCCTTTGCCACTAATGGTGTTATGGTGGCTTGTTGTATTTAAGATTTAATGTTTAATACACATAGACTTAAGTCTATGTAAGATTCAGCTATATCTAGATTGTGTTGTATATAAGCTAAAACTAAAATACAAGAGCATCCAACCTGCTTTTAAGCCGGAATAAAAAAAGAGACCTGTTTGGGTAACAGATCCCTTTTCTACACAACAACATAGACGACTTTTTCGAAAAAGTTGTCATGATTACATTAATCCTTTCAGGCTACTCCGTACATTACCTGATAATATGTACTGCTATAAAAACCTCAATTAAAATATAGTCGAATCAATTGGCCAACTGGCAAATTACTACCAACTAGTACCAAACCCAGTTTATATACCTGATTATACCTTGTGGGTATATACTACAGGTTTACAGAAAATGTTTAATCAAAAAGGAAAACAAAGCGCTATTCGCAAATTGGAAGAACACATCGGAGTGGAAGTTCAAGGCGTTGACATTACCAGATCTATCAACGCCGAAACATTTCAAAAACTTAGGGAAGCGCTTTACACCCACGCGGTGCTTATCTTCCATAACTAAGATATTACTGACCAGCAGCATGTTGCTTTCAGTGAAGGGTTTGGTCCTCTCGAAATGACCATGGTGAATGATCCCACAGGCGGTGGTGGATCGATTAACATTCTGAAGATCCTCGGATACTGTTTGCTAAAGCCAATTCGCTATGGCATTCCGATGGTTCGTTCAAGTGAAACCCTTTGCGAGGGTTCACTTTTGGCAACGAAGGTTATTCCGCCTGAAGGAGGAGAAACCAAATTTGCCAGCCTGTGTGCAGCCTATGAAAATCTACCCGAAGAAAAGAAAGTTGAACTGGAAGGGCTAGTAGCTGAACACAGCTTGGCGAACTCATGAGTCCAGATTGCTCCTAATCTGATGAGCGAAGCTTTTCTAAAAGAGACGCCATCGGTCAATCAAGCCTTAGTGCGCAGGATCTCTGAAACGGGAAAGAAGGCGTTGTTTATTGGGGGCTACGCCGCGCGTATCGTCAACTGGCCAACTAGAAAAGGGCAGACCCTACTGCAAGAACTCTTGGATTGGGCAACCCATCCACAATTCGTCTACCAACATAACTGGTGTGTGAACGATCTCTTGGTGTACGACAATCGCTGTTGCTTACACAGAGGCCGACCATGGGATCATAGCAAGTATAAACGCATCCTGCACCGCACAACCTTGGCTGGCGCTCTACAATCTCTGAATAGCCTACAAGCGTTTCACCGAACCACACCCATAGTAACCCTAAACCTAGTTGGATTCTGGTTTAACACAGGCATCCATAACGGCTGCCGAGTAGTCACTGCTCAATTTAACGTACTGTTGAAAGCTTCCGGCGTAGCTACCATGCATAGCATGGACAAAGGCAATTGTTTTGATCCTGACACACAACGAAAACCATCGAAGTTAAGGGAGAGACGTTGAATAGAAGAGATTGCGGTAAGCCACGTAGGAGGGGTACATCGTTGAACCAAGAATTACCCCTGAGGGTTATATGATGGTGAGTTGCTATAGTATCTGCATACCAATTGAAACACCACAAGCAAATCCCATTACACCAAAGAATGACAAAACTACTTTGTATGGCACCCAATATTCCTAAAGTGCAAGATGATTTAATTATCATCTCAATTCCCAAGTAAGTATGCTTATACTATTTCCATCACAAGAGTCAAAGACTCCAGAATTTACATGCCGGATAAAAACCTTTTTAGTTCTGCTCAATTTATCGTAAAAGTCCATGTTGTATTTATGATCTATAGCATATTGTACATCTCTCTTGTACCGTAATGGATTATTACGTTTCTCCGTAGGTATCTGAAAGGTAATCGGTTCTAAATGTATACTATATAAAACTTTTACGTGTGGAAATTTATCAATTAAAATATCGAATGTCTTATGTGAGAATTTAGGAATTTGTTCTATAGAGTATACTGAAAATAGTATTACATTTTGACGCCCTTCAAAAACTGGCATATCTTCAAGATTATTCCAATCAAAATGATGGCAAGAAAATCTCAAGAGATTGTCAAACAAGGAATAAACAAGATTAGAACACCGTCTTCCAGCAATCGACCTCTCTAACAACACATATTCTTTCGATTTCACTCCAAATAAAAAAAGATCAAAGAGACGATGCCCCCAACCACCTCCCAAATCAACAATTAGATCTATATCATAATTGAGACGGTGTAGTAGTTTCGCTAATGTTTGTTTTAAAATTTCATCATACTGATACGACGTGAGAATCATCTTCTCGCCATTTATTATGTATTCTCTTTTCCGTTCTAAATACCAATTTTTTGCGTACATCATCATATCGTCATTAGTTATAAATCCACCGTATTCAGATTGTTCAAAAAGAGCATGATACCAAATGACTGGAGCCATAAATTTTAATTGACGATATATCTTCAGTTGTTTTTTCATTGTTGGACTACCAACTAAAGGTAATTCATAAAACTTTCTAAATTCCGATTCTAGAAATGAGTATATACTCTCATACTTTCTAAAAACTTGATGGTTACGCTTATCAAGCTCCTCAAAGTTCAACTTTACGTTCCTCCAATTCAAAATCTGTATTAATTTAACTTAAATAACCTTGCAAAGGCAAAAAAACAGCTTAAATCGAAGCTATCTTCTTACACACTGACAGCATCATCAATCATAATGTTATTTTTCCGTGGGATTTTTTTGAGAAAATTCAACGGAAATATCACGGGAAATTCAGAACAAAGACAATCTTGCCATAAGGATACGAAACAGAAAAAAACTCAAGCCTAGAGGCTAATATCTTTTGCCTCCACGATTGCCATACGGTAAATAATCTATGCATCAGTATTTACTCACACTGGTGCTGATTCCCTTATAAGGTGCCCTAATTCAGCCCCAATCTCTGCACCTGTGGCAATTCGAGAGAGGTTTTAGTAATAAGCCTCATTGAGTTCAAGACACCAAGGACAAGTTATAATTGAATAATAACTTGATGAAATCCCGATCTCTAATCAGGCTTATGGTTCAGGATGAGTGATTTCTGTACATAATTTTAACTTAAAGACAAAATAGCCCCAATAGTAAAGATTATGATATTACGGGAACAAACTTTTTTTAACCAACGATACATCCAATTTAAACTTCTGACTCAGTATCATCGTAAAGATTAGGGTTCTGGTCCACTATTTTCTTCGCGTGCTGAAGCCATTCTGCATCATCTAAGACAGGAAAACGAGTTACTTCACAACTTAACTGGGTTACATCATGTGACTCAAAGACTTGAAACTCTCGCTTGTTTGGAACATCGTGTAATCGACTGAGCAGTGTTCGCCCAAAAAAGTTCTTTGCTTCTGTGGCTGCTGGAGGAACTGCAACTTGATCTAATTCATTTTTAGCCCAAAAATCAGTTAAGAGTTTAAAGTGTTCCGCAGTTTTAAAATGAAGGATAAACATCATCTTCATCTAACATTCTTCCTTTCATATACTTAAACACTTGAGTAAATATAACATTTATCAAAATGGATTATCTGATTTTTCGAACATATTGGAATTAGGGTTGTTGCTTGGGTTGGGGAATCATTTCATTGGTTTTTTTATTCTTACCCAAATATGCAATTGGATAGTTTGAATCATCACCGTACATTACCAGTCTTCCATTACCATTAGCATCCAATCCAAGGAGTACCTTTGCCTCCCCTTCATCCACATCCAAGATTGCTAGATTTCTACAAGCAACATCATCTGTAATAACAACATTTCCAAAAATAGCATCCTTACATTCAACAGTCTCGAATACCGAATTTCTACAGTAATATTTTCAAATACGGCATCCTCCATATCCACTTGTGCATTTACGTTACCACTAATAAGTGAGTTCAATACTATACCTAATATAACCAATCCTGCCCCAAATGACATATATAAAATCTTGTATCGCAGTGTCATAATAACCTCTCCTTATTGTTGAACCTACTTTAGTTTTTTCTAATCCTGTTCCACCACCAAACATCAAATAGAACTAAAGCAAGTAGTCCTATTTACCATACTTTAATCACCCTGAATATTCTAAGCGACCTGAGAAGTCTCATAACTTACCTTAATTGAATTATATACTTGGTTATACTCGTCCCTATCTTCAGATTAGCATAGCTTTATGCTTAGTACTATATTCTGTCTATGGTTTGATGTCACTTTACAAAGTGACACTAGGAAGGTACCTGTGGAAACGTCTGTTTCAGCCCAGTTCTATGTTATGACACTTGATGGTATGTTAGTTCTATAGCGTCGAGACTAGATGTGGTCCTCTTCGTTCTTGGTGGACTAGTTACGTTCGTGATCTTCCAAGACTTCGTCGATCATATGTCGGGCCCAGCGGACTATGATGGGATTGGTCTCCAAGTAGTAGGGAAGAGCCACCAATGCAACTGAGAGAGCCAAGCCACGCCCTCGCGCCCAAGTTGCGTCGTCGACGTCGATTTCAGTGCGAAACGCGTCGCGACTCTCATGCTGAAACAAGTTCCAAGCAGGCAGCAACTCGGTAGCGGGATCGCCAACAGCCAGGCCTCCCCAGTCTATGACCCCGCTGAGTTGGCCGCTCAGCGCCAGCAGGTTGTCAGGCGCGAGATCGCCGTGGATCCAGACTGGCGGCTCTCCCCACGCTGGCGTCTGGAGATCGCGTTCCCATGCGGTAGTCACGGCGTCCGAATCGACCAAGCTGGTGGATTTGGCAATTGCCGCACGCGTATAGCCATCCCGATCTGCCAGTGGAATACCACGAAAGAAGTTGTGAGCTCCGGGAGCGGGGCCACCCGAAGAATCAATCTGTTGCAAAGTGTGGATGAACTTCGCGAGTTCCTTCGCTGCCTGAGATGGATCGACAAGGCGATCCAACGTCACGTTCTCACCGGGCAGCCAGCGGCAGACAGACCACTGACTTGGGTAGCCCTCGTCGGGGGTGCCCTTCGCGACTGGAACAGGGATAGGAAGTGGCAGGTGTGGGGAGAGAAGCGGTAGCCAGCGATGGGCTTTATCTACTTGGGTAGTATTCACAGGTCTATACGGCAGTCGGATTGCCAAGTCGTCTCCGAGTCGGTAGATCGCGTTCTCAGTTCCAGCGGACTTGACACGTACGATGGGTAGGTCAGTCCAGTGCGGAAACTGCTCGGCGAGCAGCCGTCGCACTAGGGACACGTCGATGTCCAGTTGGTCGACGTGCATCTTCTCAGGGCACATTAGGATCAAGACCTTCGGTTGAATTCACGTCCTCAGATACTGGGTTGTTGTCTTCCAATCACTTTTCATCAGATGAGGTTTCGTCAGTCTGTTAATCCGCCTAGCTTTTCTGACTCGGATTCTTCCAATTTTCCTTTGTCAACGTCTTGCCCAAATCCTCTTCTACAGATTGTACTGACATGATTAATGCACCTCTGAATATATCAACTCTATAGTCTATGTTGCCAATGTATTGTATTTATTGCAAGTAGTTTCAGGTTTGATGTCACGTTACAAAGTAATGCTAGGAAGGTACCTGTGGAAACGTCTGTTTCAGCCCAGCTCTATGTTATGATACCTGATAGTTTATGCTATTCTGGAAAAGACAATAGACCTCAAAATCAACATAGGGAGGGAGTAGGAAAGTGAATAATAAAATGTTTAATTCTATAACAACTATTAGCTGCAAGGGGGACGTGAGATTAGCTTTGGAACCTACCCTTTAATAGCGAAGCCAACCTTTACTAGAAAGGCTCAAGGTTGTATTTGCACCTGAATAAACACCTTCGATACGATAATAGCAATACAAGTGGTAAAGACCGTGCTATGCACGGAAGATGGTAATTATTTTGATCCTGACACCATTCCCAAACATTGCCTGTCATATCAAGTTTCCTCTTCGAATGAAGACAAAAGGTAATGGAAAATTGTTAAGAAAGCGGGACCATAGATAGTATCTGCCAACTTTCTGGAGGTTGTTGAGTAACCTTAAATGTCTCTTTTTCCATTGTCATGTACCTAATGCAGTATTAACCGGCAGACTAATTTTTTGTTCTAATTGTAGTCACAATAGTCGTTTTGTGGTTCGGTGAATGGATGATTCACAGTTGTCGCCAAGGTTATTTCATGATCCACAAACCCTTTGCAACCTTTCCGTAAGTATCTGTACCAGGTTTTCCACTGATTTCCATCAGCATCTTACCCGGCAACCGAGAAGAAGCCATTCGAGCTTCGATAATTCCTTCGTAAAACAAATCATGTCGAGATAACATATATTTTGGATTCCTTTATAAATTTCAAACCGTGGCGAATGCAAGCCGATTTTCCTTTATGCGTTGTTCACTCAAACTAACTTTAGTGAACAACCATCATGTCAGCACCACCACTTCTGCAATTCTAGAAGCAAATTCAATTCTTTGATTCTCTCGAACCGTTGAAATCATTGGTCTATGCAGCATCGGAACTTTCTACCTATTATATGTCAAAAAAACATGAAGCGACCAGATCAAATATGAATACACTACCGACCTACCCACATTCCTACTGTAATTCTATTAAGCTGGACAATAACAGTATTCTAGGAAAAAATAGACAAAAAATTGGTTACTACGAGTTCAGCGAACTCTGGTTTTACATGACGACCATCTTTTTCAAACGTATCTAGGCCTAACACCGTAGCCATTTCATAAGATGGGAAATAGAATACACCACTGTGTTCTCGACAGACTTGCCCTGCGACGGAACGTAGTATAGACTTACTTTCAAGATTAGCAGTATAGACATCTACATCTCGGCGCCAAGTCCTGTCTAAGGAAACAGGAGAAACACTAATCACAATCTTCTTATGCGGATAGTGAGTTCTGATTAGCTCAATTACCTGAGTAAGATTAACATGGTTCTCCGCAAAAGTACTCAAGTGTAAGTCGGCACAACCAGTACCTCCACCATACCCTGTATCTGGTGGGCGGCAGAGATATTTCTTTGTTGACCTGTGTTTCCAAACCTCCGTCAAACCAAGAGTAATAACATAAAGATCTGCTTGCTCAATGCCTTCTCTAATTCGCTGAGTAATGTTATCCGACATTTTGGCAAGCAAATTCTTAGAAGTCGCATAGCACATTTTACGATAGGGATCTTGAAAAACAAGATTTTGTTGCAAAAGCTCATTTGCATATCGATTAGTAACCTTCCAGAAACCAGATTCGCGCCCCTTCCAAATCTCAAAGGATGCTTCAAACTCCTGTAGAATAGAAAACGTATCGTAATGGGCGATGAAATCACGTTCATCCGGTATCTTATCAAATATCTGGGTGTTTTTATCAAAACTCACAGACGAATAGTCAGGATAAACAGAATACCCTCTCTTTATCATAACTAACCGTAGTTCCTGAGCGAAACAACTTCCGATAGTAAATATCTTTGTTTTGGGCGAGACTAAACTTTCCCGTGGCATAAAGAAACGTTTATGTAACAAAAAATCCTTCCACTGAAAAGGATCATATTGGGTAGCGTTCATATTCTCACATTCCTAGATATTTAATTTTTAACTATGGTTCAGATATTATGACATCTTGCACACGTGTTCCCTTCCCCCCTAGCTAAAGAAGTAATAATCAAATATTATATCCTACTTACTCTTGTGAGTGTCATACGGTCAATGGATTTGATCAGGGATTGCCCAAAAAGTAGAAATATGCGCTTTTGTTGTGTTTTTTCTTTAATCTTTTTAAGTTTAGATCCATCAAGAAGCATTTGAGCCATGTGTTGAACTTGTTGCTTACCCGGCTGTTGAGTGACAGAATCATAAAGAAGGCCATCCAACCAGATTTTGACTTTCAAATTTCTATCGTATCTGCTCCTAACATTTTGAAAGAGATCATTATCAATTAAACTTAATAATTGACGCATAATTTTTATCATCAGCCAGTATAAATGGCACTGAAATTAATCCACGTAATACATGCGAGTCGAAAACTTCACCTTGTCATTGAGAAGAATGTTCGAGTATCCTTGTACATCGCTCCTCTTTACGAGTTTATATTCTTGAGAAACCGAGAAGGGAACAACTGGTACTAATGTATATAGCATTTGAAACAACCACCTCTTTCCTTTCAATAAAGGTGAGCCTTTATGAAATCCTCTTGTATCTTCAAAAAAGGTAGTACCTTGTTTGCCCACATGTGTTTTAATCATCGATTTATCGAAAAACGTTTCTATTTCCACATCCTTTTTTCTATGCTTCTCTACCCATTGCCAAAACAAGTTTTCTAGCTTAATATTATCAGAGAATTTACTGTTAGCGTAACGTTTTAAAATGTCATATTCGTGAGATTTTTCAACGTAAACATGGGCTCCATTATTCTCATCTACATCTGTAAGATATACAAATAATTTAAGCGCCCGAAAATCATCCCTATCATGGTGAAATAGCTGATTGACAGATACCTCTTCACTCTGAAATGTCCACCAAGAAGCTATTGTTCCTATAGTTGGTGGAGCACCAAGATAGTTTTCAGCAATACTAATAAGCCAAGGATTATGCGCTATTTTGTAGAAAATAGGGCATAATTGAATATCTGTCTGACTGTAATATGCACTACCGACCTCCTTAGGAATTTTGTGGAAAAGGCCATGAGATTTTTCACCTTTTATTGAGTACTCTAGTTGCTTAAAGTGAAAATATGTTTTTAGTGCTTCAATGTCTTCATCACTAAGCAAGTTTTCAAGATACACATAGCCTCTCTCTTTTATTAACTCTATTATTGTATGATCGACATCATCAGTAATAAAGTTGTTACTATCTGTAAACTGAATGCTTGATTCCAATAGATTTGCAATAGAAATTCCTAAATCGTCCCTAGTTCGTTTTCTAAGCCTACCCTTCAGCAAATGGAAATACAATTGACGACATATAGAATCCAATTCATTGATTGCCATCATTTTCCCCTTGTTTACAAACGTCAAAAATCACTATAGTTCGTCCTATTGCATCATCCGATTTAGGATCATGGCTCATTGGATGTTTGTCCGTGGGTGAATATTTATAAACCTCACTCTATAAGTCGCCATTAAACTGATAATCAGTTGACTTTAAGAACTTCTTAAACTGCCCAACCGTAACTTCAGTCGTGTCTATATAAATAGAATTAGGTGCTATTGTTGGAATTCGAACCATCTTACGCCCCGTCGTTCTTCCAAGTGATTTTCTTAGCCTTGATCCCTTTCAGTTCTTTAGCACTTGAAACAACTATTTCCTTAGCATCTTCAGCACGAACCAAACCCACTAAGACAACCATCAATAACACAGTAATGAATTTCTGAACAATCATATTCACCTTCGTTCTAAGAGTCTCCAATATACCACAATCTAAGTAAATCTTGTACTTATACCTTAGCATCTAGACAACCTTGAGTGCTTCAAGCAACGCCTCTGGTTCATCGGTGCCAATACGAAACTTCTTACCATCACGGTATGTCAGTTCTATAGCGTCGAGACCGGAGATGTTCCACATCCAGTCATGTGGTGTCAAGCGAATACCAAAGCCCCACCACCACCGGTTGCGCACTTGTGTCACTGTGGCGATTCGTTCACGTGGGATACTCCTATGAATGATACCAAAGCTAAAAGCCAAGCGTATGATGTCTTTATTGACTTCAACGGTCAATCCCCAGAATAGAGTTCCCACAATCAATCCAATCAGTATAACAATCCATGCAA
>PAQF01000010.1 GCA_002709695.1 Candidatus Poribacteria bacterium | reverse complement strand
AGTAGATTAAGCATATGTATTTTCGGAATATTTGTTTTTATGGGTTCAATTCTCAGCTTTGCCGCCACTGGATTCGAATATCAGTCAGACGAACACACACTTGGTCTTTGGCATTTTAACGAAGGTTCGGGCAATGCAGTTAAAGATGCATCCAAGAATAAAATCAAAACAGTAATTGAAGGGAAAGCTAAGTGGGATAAGGCTAGTTGGAATAAAGCCGGGGGGGGACATTCTTTAGCATTCGATGGGAAAACTGCCTTAGCCATTCCGATTAAGGATACAGTTGGGAATAAAATCTTAACTCCTGACCAAGCTATTACGATCGAAGCCTGGGTTTACCCAACCGACTTGACAGCTTGGAAATTGGTTGGTGCTCATTGGGCAGGGGCTGTTGGGAAGTACCATTTTGGCGTTAGCAATGGTGTTCCGAACATGCACGTTAATACCGACAAAGGAACAAAGAACGCCAAAGCGCCAAAAATAGACGTCAACAAATGGTACCATCTTGCTGGCTCATACGATGGTAAAGAGATCAAGATCTATGTCGATGGCAAATTGTCAGAAGCTGTGGCACATAGTGGTAAACTTACCACAGGTAGTCCCTGGGATGTGATGATCGGAACCAAAGCCAGCCGTGAATTTCATTGGGTCGGTTTGATGGATGAAGTTAGGTTTAGTTCTGTAGCTAGAAAAACTGAGGAACTCAGTCCGAATTTGTCTTCAGGACCAACCCCTGTAGATCTCGATTCGACCAAATTTCCTGTATTTTGGGCAAATATGAAGAAACGATAAAAACCAAACAGGTACAAAAAGCAAAGGAACTCATCATGCAATTTAAGTTCGTAATTTGTTTAGCCACAATTATGGTAATTAGTGGACTTTACCATGTAACCGATGCAGCCACAGGATTTGAGTATCGGCCGGATGAACACACGATTGGCCTTTGGCATTTTAACGAGGGTTCAGGTAACACGGTCAAAGATGAATCCAAGAACAATCTAAAAGGCGAAATTGAAGGGAAAGCCGCGTGGGGTCCAGATGACTGGAATAAAGAAGGTGGCGGAAAATCTGTTGAATTCGATGGTACTACTGCCATTGTTATTGGCTCTGTAAAAGATAAACGTGCCAATAAACTGCTGACCCCTGACGACGCAATCACCGTTGAAGCTTGGGTCTATCCAACCGATATGACTAGCTGGAAGCTAATTTGCTGTCATTGGGCAGGGGCGGTTGGGAAGTATCATCTGGGTGTTACTAACGGCGTTCCAAACATGCATGTTAATACTGACAAAGGAACAGCGAATGCAGCATCTGCATTGAAGATGGGAGTCAAAGAATGGTATCACGTTGCAGGTACATACGATGGCGCCAAAATCAAAATTTATATTAATGGTAAATTGGAAGGTTCGGCCCCACACAAAGGTAAATTGTCAACCGGCTCACCTTGGGATGTTATGGTTGGAACCAAAGCCAGCCGTGAATTTAATTGGAAAGGTTTCATTGATGAAGTCAGGGTCAGTTCTATAGCCAGAACAGCTGAGGAACTCAGTGCAAATTTCGATCGCCCCCAAGCCGTGAATTTTCAATCATCAAGTCTTCCTGTATACTGGGGGAAGTTAAAGAAAGAATAACTATTCGTACACCTTACTGGTTCAAATAAGAACCAACTATGTTTCTAAAAGCACTTCCCATACTATTTTGTGTGCTGATTTCTATTCTGGTACTGGCTGTAGATAAAGTACCCGTCAATCAATTGGACCAAGCCATTGCTAGTTTCAAGAAAGAGGTTGATGATAACCCAGCAGATGCTGAAGCACACTATTATTTGGGAAGTGCTTACTTCAGTCAAGGAAGACTGAAACAGGCAGTCATATCCTATCAGAAAGCCGTTTCCCTTCAACCTGAATATGCCAAAGCCTATAACAACCTAGGCTTAGCTTACGCTAAGCAAGGACTCCTGCAAGAGGGAGCTAATGCTTACCAAAAAGCCATTACTATTAAACCCGATTTTTTCCAAGCTTACTTCAACTTGGGAAAAGTGTATCGGGATGGGAAACAGCTAGAAAAGGCAGTCTCCTCCTTTCAAAAAGCAATTGATATTAACCCCAGTGATTACGAAGTCTACAACAACTTAGGTGTAGCTTACGGGCAACAAGGTCGGCTTGAACGAGCTATCGAAGCTTATCTGAAAGCAGTAACCATCAATCCCGATTACACAGCTGCCTATTTTAATATGGGCTTAGCCTACTACCACTTAGAACAACATGAAGAAGCCATTTCATCATATCAAAAAGTGTTAGTGTTAACTCCAGAGGACAACAGAACTTATAACAATTTGGGATTAGTTTATCATGACCAAAAAAGCTTAGATAAAGCAATAATTGCTTATCAGCAAGCAATTGCCATCAACCCAAGTTATGCTACAGCCTATAACAATTTAGGCACAACTTATCTAAAAAGGGAACAACTTAATCCAGCTATTACAGCCTACCAGCAAGCAATAACCCTCAACCCCAATTATAAAACAGCATATATTTCCCTTGGAGACATTTACGACCGTCAAGGGAAACAGGTAAAAGCTCTAAATCTGTATAAAGCTGCAAGCGAAATTGCGCCTAATGACGCGAGCATACACTTTAAATTGGGAATGACTTATACCAAGTTAGGTAAACCAAACCAAGCAGCCGGGGCTTACCAAAAGGCTATAGACCTCGCGCCGCAATCCGTAGCGGCCCATTATGGACTGGGGTTAGCCTTGATGACGCAGGGAAAGTTAAACCAAGCCATCTCAGCTCTAACACAAACAGTAAATATTAATCCTAGTTTAGCCATGGCCTATTATAATCTAGCCTGTATTCACTCACTGAAGAAAGAGACAAATCAAGCAATGTTCTTCTTTCAAAAAGCTATTACCTTAGACCCAAGCTATAAAGACCATTCTAAAAAGGATACTGATTTTAACAATGTACGTCATCATCCAACCTATCAAGGACTAATACAATAATAAACGCTGCCCTATCATAAAAGTGAGTTGGTACTACTTGAATAAACAAACTTCAGCAATATAGCTACTGGGATACCACCCGATTATAACGAATATTTGGCTACAAAAAACAAACATACCTATAGCTTGCTTTTGTTGAGGAAGCAATCACAAATAGACTAAACTTAATCCTACAAAATGGCTTTAACAAATGAACACCATTAATACAACAGCAGAGAGAATTCCATGACAGTGGGCAAAGGATTGAAACTAAAGGAAATAAACCTAATTTTTGGGAAGAAAAGAAGGTTGCATTGTAGTTGCGCTAAGATGAGGTTTATGATATACTAGAATACCCTGATTGGGTCTAAGCGTATTTTTCTAAGTTGACACAAACTGGCTGTAGCTTAACACACATTTGAAGGAGGAGCTAGTTAGTTGTATGTTGCCTTTAGCAGTTGTTTAATACTAACTAGATAACTTGATGGACAAGTCGTCAAAAAACGAACAAACCACAGAAGAGCCTATGGATGAAGCACAACAGGCTCATAGTAATGAATCAGAAACCGAAGAAAGTCAAACCATTGAAGAATCCGTAGCGCCTGGCGAAGATAATGGTGAAAGCTCCTTACCCACAGAACCGGTTGAAGAAGATCAGCCTAACGAAGAAAAATCTCCAGACGAGGGGGATACTCCACAGCAGGAGTCTGCAGAAACTAAGCAAGTAACAGAACAAACAGCTGCTGTTACTGATGAAGAATCAAGTGCTACAGACCTTGACACTGAATCTATGACAGACATGGATGCGCTTTATAGTGATTCCTTAAAGGCATTTGACGAAGGTGAGATTGTAGTAGGTCATATCGTAAACGTTACCTCCGACGAAGTCATGGTCGACATTGGATTCAAGTCTGAAGGCTATGTTCCCATACATGAATTTAAAACCGATGAAAAAGGGAATTCCAATCTTAACGTTGGAGACCAAGTAGAAGTATACATTGTACGTCATGAAGACGCAGATGGCCAACTAGTCTTATCGAAACAATATGCAGAAGAACAGAAACTATGGGATTCTCTAGCTAACGCAGAACAATCGGGGGAGGTTGTAGAAGGCAAAATCACCGAACGTATCAAGGGAGGTATGCGCGTCGAAGTTGGAGCTCTAAAGGCTTTTCTACCTGCCTCTCAAATCGAATTACACCCAATTCGAAACTGGGACGACTATATTAACCAAACTTACCCGATGAAAATTGTCAAATTAGACAAACGTAAACGTAACATAGTCGTGTCACGGCGATCGCTTCTGGAAGAAGAACTAAGCACGAGGAAGGCTGAACTCCTCAGCAACATTAAAGAAGGCGAACTGATCAAAGGAACAGTGAAGAATATCACTGAATTTGGCGCATTTATAGACCTTAACGGAATAGATGGACTCCTACATAAAAGTGATATGTCATGGAGAAAAATTCACAATCCTTCTGAAGTTGTCTCTATAGATGAAGAAATCGAAGCTTTTGTTATCAATGTAGATCTTGAAAGCGAACGGATATCTCTAGGGCTGAAACAAAAAACTACTGATCCATGGGAATCAGTATTTGATAAATATCCCATCGGTTCAACCGTCAAAGGCCAAGTTGTTAATATTGTGAGTTATGGAGTTTTCATCGAACTCGAAGAAGGTGTAGAAGGGCTAATCCATATATCCGAAATATCTTGGACACAGCGCAACGTAGCTCCCTCGAAAATTGTCATGAAAGACCAAGAACTTGAAGCTCGAGTGATCGACATCGATACAGAGAAGAAACGAATTTCCCTAAGCTACAAGCAACTAGTTCCTAACCCATGGGAATTGCTTGACGTAAAATACCCATTTGGTACCAAAGTTACTGGGACAGTCAAAAACGTGACAAACTTTGGTGCCTTCATCGAAATCGAAGAAGGAATAGATGGACTAGTGCACTCTTCCGATTTTTCTTGGCTCAAACGGAATGTAAATCCACGGAGCATTTTGAGTGAAGGTCAGGAAGTTGAAGCAGTTGTACAAAAGATTGATCCTCAGGAACAACGAATATCACTCAGCATAAAGCACGTAGAACCGAACCCATGGAATCTTGTTTCGACAAAATACGCAGTAGGATCAATAGCCAGCGGTGAAATCGTCAACTTGACTGAATTTGGCGCTTTTGCCCGGCTTGAAGAAGGTATCGAAGGACTCATTCACATATCTGAACTTTCCGAGGAGCGCATTAATAAGCCCGATGACGTTGTGTCCAAAGGCGATGTCCTCGACCTGAAAGTTATTGAGCTAAAGATGGACGAACAAAGAATTGGACTTAGCTTAAAACAAGCAGTTGCTGATCGAGAACGTGAAGTGGTAGAACAGTACGAACCAAAACCCAAACAAGCAGTAACAAAACCTAAGCGTGAAATCAAAAAACCAAATGTAGAAGAGGCTGAAGAAACAACATCTTTTGGTGCAGCCTTGAGAAATGTTCTTGATTTCCGTTCCGAAGAAGAATAATTAATCCAGCAGGATTTTTCCTACCCAAAGAGAACAAGCGTGATAATCAATAGAGATTGCTTGTTGATCTAAAGCAATGTTTCCAACCAATGATTAGGGGGGCAATTCCATTGAACAAGGAATTTCTGTTCACATCAGAATCAATCACTGAAGGACATCCTGACAAAATAGCAGATGCTATATCTGATTCAGTCCTAGACGCAGCAATCTCGGAAGATCCAAGTTCCCGGATAGCCTGCGAAACACTAGTTACAACTGGCTTGGCACTTATCTCAGGAGAAATCACGACAAGTTCATCACTTAATATTCCTGAAATTGTTCGAGCAGTTGTTAATGAAATCGGTTACACCAAAGCGGAATACGGTTTTGATTATGAGCATTCTGCCATCCTAACATCGATTGATAAGCAGTCGCCCGATATTGCAATGGGTGTCGACCGACTTGGGGCTGGGGACCAAGGAATGATGTTTGGCTATGCATGCAACGAAACCACGGAATTAATGCCTATGCCGATTATGATAGCACATAAATTGACACGTCAACTTTCGAACGTACGTAAGGCCAATCTTCTTGATTTCCTACGGCCAGATGGAAAATCTCAAGTTACAGTCTCATATCATGATGGTCAACCAACTGACGTTAGTATGGTTGTAATCTCGGCTCAGCATAACCCCGAAATTGAAGAACCTGAGCTCAGAGAAGCCATAATTGAGGAAGTGATAAAACCTATCATCCCTAGCAACCTAAGACACCCAAACATAACCTATCATATAAACCCCACAGGAAGATTTGTTATTGGAGGTCCTCAAGGTGACACAGGATTAACCGGTAGAAAAATCATTGCTGACACCTATGGCGGTATGGGTAGACATGGTGGAGGTGCATTCTCTGGAAAAGACCCAACCAAAGTTGACCGAAGCGCAACTTATGCAGCACGGCATGTAGCTAAAAATATTGTCGCAGCCAGACTTGCAGAACGTTGCGAAGTACAAATTTCTTACGCAATCGGAGTTATCAAACCAACATCAATTATGATCGAAACATTTGGTACTGGGACTATCCCAGACCACCGATTGATCGAACTAGTCAATCAACACTTCGACCTAACACCTATGGGAATCATCGAACGCCTTGATCTACGTAAGCCAATCTATAAAAACACCTCCGCTTACGGACATTTTGGACGCGAGGAGGATGGATTTACTTGGGAATTAACAGATTACGCTGAAAGGTTAAAGTCAGAAGCATAATCATCAAATACACAATTAAAGGATCAAAATGAATTACGATATTAAGGATTTAAACCTTGCCAAAGAAGGAAAACAACGTATCTACTGGGCAGATAGGTTTATGCCAGTATTGGCAAAAATCCGAGAACAATTTGCGAGAAACAGGCCACTTGAAGGTATACGGATTGCAGCATGCCTACATGTAACAACTGAAACTGCCAATTTGATGAGGACGTTGAAATCAGGTGGAGCCGAAACTGTCTTGTGTGCCTCTAACCCTTTAAGTACACAAGACGACGTTGCCGCGTCACTGGTATCTGATTACGATATTCCCGTTTTTGCAATCAAAGGTGAGGACACCGAAACCTATTATCACCATATTGATGCTGCTATCAACTTTAAGCCGCACATTACCATGGACGACGGTGCAGACTTAGTTTCAATACTTCACAGTGCTGAAACAGACGAAAAACTCTTGGATAATGTCATTGCAGGTACAGAAGAAACAACCACAGGTGTCATTCGCCTTAAGAGTATGGCCAATGACGGCGTTCTGAAATACCCTATCATTGCCGTAAACGATGCCAAAACTAAGCATTTCTTTGATAATAGGTATGGTACAGGGCAAAGTACACTTGATGGTATTATTCGAGCCACTAACATTCTTATCTCTGGTTCAACAGTTGTTGTTGCCGGTTACGGTTGGTGTGGACGAGGTTTCGCTAGCCGCGCAAGTGGGTTAGGTGCAAATGTAATTGTTACTGAGGTCAATTCTCTAAACGCCCTTGAAGCTGTTATGGATGGCTTCCGCGTGATGCCAATGATTGATGCAGTCAAAGAAGCAGATATTATATGCACAATCACAGGTGACATCCATGTACTCCGCCAAGAGCATTTTGAAGCTATGAAAGACGGGGCAATTGTTGCTAATTCTGGACATTTCAATGTTGAAATTGACATTCCTTCCCTAGAGGAATTAAGCCAACACAAAGTCAATGTTCGTAATTTCGTGGATGAATACACTCTCAAGGATGGCCGAAAAATCTTTCTGCTTGCGGAAGGTAGGTTGATTAATCTTTCATCCGCTGAAGGACATCCTGCTAGCGTGATGGACATGAGCTTCGCCAACCAAGCCTTGTCTGCAGAGTACATTGCCACAAACTACCAGAACATGGAAAATCAAGTTTACAATGTACCTAACCAGATTGATGCATCCATTGCCAGTTTAAAACTAAAAGCGCTGGGTATTGAAATTGATCAATTGACTGACGAACAGCAAGAGTACTTAAACTCTTGGACAATGGGCACCTAAAAACATTCAGCATATTTAAAAAAACAAGATTGTCAGATTCCTTGATGCATCTACAATCTTAATTTTGTGGACGAAACCCAATGCAAAAGCGATTTAAAACAACGGAGATTTGGGAGAATTTTGCTATTATTCTCTCTATAATCTCGCTTTGGCCAACAATTTACTTATCTAAAATCAAAAAAGTAGATTCAGAAACGATTTGGGTTAAACCTTACAAAATCCTGTTAGTCGTGATTCTATGCGTTTTACTAATTATTTTTGTGCGAAGAGTTAGCCGAATATCAACAGCATTCCGAGAAAACAGGAGACGTTAAAAATATCTCATGAGTATTTTAGTCGTTGGGTCAGTTGCACTAGATAGCGTTGAAACCCCATTTGGTAAAATCGAAAATGCTCTTGGGGGATCAGCAACCTATTTCTCAGTAGCAGCAAGCTTTTTCTACAATAACATATATTTAGTTGGTGTTGTTGGAACCGATTTCCCAAAGGAACACGTTGATTTCCTGATATCCCAAGGCATCGATCTTGATGGATTGGAACAGATTGAAGACGGAAAAACTTTTCGGTGGGGTGGCAGTTACATAAATGATTTGAATGCTGCTGAAACCCATTTTACAGATTTGAATGTCTTCAGTAATTTCCAGCCTAAACTGCCCAAATCCTACCAGAATTCACCATACGTTTTCCTGGCTAACATCAATCCAGAACTCCAAATAAACGTGCTTAGGCAAATGACTACCCCTAAACTGGTAGTATGCGATACCATGAACCTCTGGATTGACATATCCCAACCAATGCTCCTAGAAACACTAAAGGAAGTAGACATTCTAATCTTGAATGATGCCGAAGCCCGCCAATTGACAGGAGAAGACAACCTAACCCGTGCAGGCAAAAAGATCCTCACCTTTGGCCCAACTCGTGTTATCATCAAAAAAGGCGAGCACGGTGCAATATCTCTGACTGAATCGACTTTTTTTGCCGCACCAGCCTATCCCTTAACTAACGTTGTGGACCCAACTGGCGCAGGCGACAGTTTCGCAGGTGGGTTCATGGGATCACTCGCTACTCTCAACAGCTTTTCCGAACAAAGTATACGCCGGTCAATTATTAATGGTACAGTGATTGCCTCTTTCAATGTTGAAGACTTCAGTCTAGATCGCCAACGGACACTCACTCCCCAAGAAATTGGCGAACGTTTCCGCCAACTTGAAGAGATCGTTAGATTCTAACCTTGAATAAAGATGTTCTACGAATATGCCGGCTCCATACACTGCCACTCACGTTATTCAGACGGAAGCGGTACCATCAAAGAAATCATTAAAAAAGCTACTTTAGCCGAACTCGATTTTGTCATACTTACTGACCACGACACATTAGCACCACTTTTTGATGGATACGAAGCATGGTACGATGAGCTATTATTGTTAGTTGGTCAGGAGATTTCTCCCAAATCAGGATGCCACTACCTCGCTTTTAATCTGAATAGGGAAATCCAAGGTAAAGACAGAATCGATTATCAAAACTTAATTGACGAAGTAAACAAATCAGGTGGCTTTGGCTTCATCGCGCACCCTTACGGAGCCAAGCAACCACCTTTTATGATAAAAAAGGGAAATCTTTGGACAGATTGGCAAGTTGATAGGTACTCCGGCCTTGAAATATGGTCTTATATGGCAGATTGGGTCAATCATGTCAATTTTTTCACATTTATGTATTATAAATTTTTCCCCGAAAAAGCGATAAAAGGTCCCTCAAGCAAAACCCTGAAGAAATGGGACGAAATAGCTCAAAAACGGCATGTTGTTGGCATAGGGTCAACAGATGCACATGCACTTCCACTCCCCTTTTTGGGATTCATTAAATTTCTGCCCTACGAATATCTATATCGGACAATACGCACACATATCTTACTAAATGAGCCACTATCAAAATCAAATCTGCATGAAGACAAACAAAAAATTTATGCCGCTCTTAAAGCAGGAAATTGCTTCATCGCACATGACATAATCGCTGATTCCTCCGGATTCCTGTTCTCAGGCGAAACAAAAAACAGAGACTATCTCGTTATGGGCCAAGAAACCACATTCAACCAGATGGTTAACCTACGCGCATCCGTTCCATATCAAGCTGAAATACAATTACTCCGAAACGGGAAAATAATACAAAATATAAACGCAAAAAAATTACATATCTCGACAAATAAACCCGGCGTGTACCGAGTTGAAGTTTACATCGATGGACAACCATGGATTTTTTCCAACCCAATCTTTCTCCGAAACAACTGAAAGACTCAGAACCTTAACGATTAAGTACCATTTGAGAACATTGCATTCGATTTGGAAAAGGATAAACACCAACACACAAGATATGTCAAACTAAACAACTTACTTTGCCGATGAAACCCAACCTAATCTTACCATCACAAAATATGAATATTATAAGATTCGCATTGGTACTTCCCCTAATATTGCTAGCAATTCTCCCGTTCGGTTGCCGTCAAGATGAATCAAAAATTAGAATCGGTGTAAGCGTTCCGAAAACAACAGCACCAATTTACACTCTAATGCGCGAAAAAATGATAGAACTAGGAAAAGCGGAAAAGCACAATGTTGAAGTCATCTGGCATGGTGCTGAAGACCAAGGTTCTAAGAAAAATCATATTGCACGGGAAAAACAGCAAATTGAAGAAATGCTTAATCTCAATATCAAGGTACTAATCCTAAAACCACTAGCCCCAAACTCAGCATATACAATCGTAAGTAAAGCAAAAAATCGAAAACCACCAGTTCCAGTTATATCTCTCGATCAAATGATCACTGGAGTCTCAACCTATGGCCACATAGATATAAATGAAATTAGCCTTGGAGAGCAAGCTGCACAATACCTTATCAATCAAATAAAGGGAAGAGGGAAAGTATTAGTTCTTGAAGGGCCAATTGGAATTCCATCATTACGAAATATATCCATTGGTGTTTACAATGTGCTTTATGCATACAAACAAATTCATATACATAATCGTGCGTCTCTGTTGAATGAGCAATCAGCATCTAGTACAACCGATCAGGTATTAAGGGACTATGCTAAAAATATCCAAGCCGTCCTAGCCGTCGATAGCCGGCTTGCAGTTGGAGCCATTCAGGCAGTACAACTACACAAAATGACGGATCTCATCCTAACAATAGGGGTTGGTGCCAGTAAAGAAGCATGTAAACTGATTATTGAAAACCAACATGATGCAGAAGTAGACCTACAACCAGAGCAACGTGGAGAGGAAGCATTCAACGCAGCTATGAAGGCCATCAAACAAAAGCCTTTTGATTTCGACCAGCAACTACAGAATGGAAGAATCATGACAAAAACTAAATTTACTTCCAGTCGTATAATTACCAAATCAAATTACACTTTAGTTAAAAAAATGTGGCCTAGCCTATTCAAAAACCAAGATGGTATCCGATGACTTCAACTGTATTATTTGTATCATCAGTTTTGCTGTCTCCACTCAGGAACAGCTCATAATAGGAGAGTAGTACCAAGTTTCATACTAAAATCTATGGATATTAACGAATACTCAATAAGGAAATTACAATGAAGAATTATTGTCCGAATTATAGGTAACCGAAAGACCCAAAAGGAAGATAATAAAAAAATAATCCAGAAAGATTTCGAACGAAATCACCAGTTGCTACTTTCATAATTGGTGATATGCGAAGCGTAACCAGATTTGTATCAAAGAGCCTTCTTAAGAAACACATGCAAAAAAATACAACTGCCACATTTTCCCTTGACTGACAAGGAAAAGTTCATCAACAATATAAAATCCAGCCAAAATTTCCGAATCTTTATGTGATCAGTCCTACTGGTAAAATCATATTTCGTAAAAACTGGAAATTGAAGCGACGCAGGGACCTAGAACTCAAGTCCAAAATTAACAAAGAACTGTTCAACCTAACAAAAACAAATAATAAGGGGTAACAAATGACTACTGAAAAAACTCTGGTTAGCATTGTAATGGGTAGCGATTCAGATTTAGACAGGATGAATGAATGCGCTAAAATTTTAGATGAATTCGATATTCCTTTTGAAATAACAATATCATCAGCACATAGATCTCCAAAAGCCACAATGGAATACGCCGAAAGTGCCAGAAACCGCGGCATAGAAGTAATCGTGGCGGGGGCAGGTAGAGCTGCCCACTTAGCGGGAGTAATCGCCGCGCATACCACACTGCCAGTTATCGGAGTTCCAATCGATGGCGGCCCCTTGAATGGCATTGATGCATTATACTCTACGGTACAAATGCCGCCGGGAATCCCAGTCGGGACTATGGCAATAGGTTCAGGAGGTGCTAGAAATGCAGGAATATTTGCTGCACAAATCCTGAGTATTAAATACCCAAACTTACAATCTAAGCTTAAACAATATAAAGAAACACTTAGCCAAGGAGTGGCAGAAAAGGCGAATCGACTAGCAGACGTAGGCTATGAAAATTACTAACGAAAAATTCGGATGCAATCGCCGACTTGATATGGATTTTTTGATTGGACTAGAAAAGTTGCAGCTATAATCTGGTCTCGTACGGACTCAATCTGCAAGCTACAATCCTGTAAGTCAGCATTAAGAAAATTTGGATCTATCTGATTTGAACCATTCTTTTTTCTGGTGGCGATAAAAACTAAATCCTCTTCGGCTTCAGGAAACCTGCTAAGATAGATCTTATCAGCACCAGACTTAAGCACATAGGTATTTCGAGCCGCTACATCCCTTTGAAGAACATGTAAATCCTTAATCGAAACATAATCATTACTCGACGGGACATATTCTATATCATCATTGATGGTGCATCTAGCCATATAAGATCCTTTTGCCAGATGCTGAATTGTGAGATTACAAACAGTCTCATACCACTCAACGAACCGACGGCTTTCATCAGGGTGCGAAACGAAGTTCTTTTGGAACACATATACCACCATACCCTCTGACAACCTCGACATTGCATCTGAAGCAACATCTAAATAAACCATATTCCCAGATTTCTGGTGGATGGTCGTGTAAGTTTCAATCTGGACGAAATCCCCTTCAATGGATTGTATAGTACGCTTACCAATAATCCGAGCCGTTGCATCCTCTTGGCGAACATCAATTAAAACAGCCCTGCTAACGGCTATTTTTGGAGAGAGCCCTTCCTTCCCATCCAATCCAATCTCAGTAGCGACACCCATCCGAAAAATCTTGAAAGTCGTACCTTCTGTCAAACCTTGACGTAGGCCGTGATCAATCTCAACCCAGTTTGGATTAGACCTAACAACTTTTGCAGGCAAACGAACAAGATCACCCACATCAACACGAGACAGACGAAAATCCGATATTATAGCGGTAACCTCCTCCGTAGTCACCTGTGTAATTTGCGCCTGTGCGTCTACCTGCATGGTTTCTTGATCTACGACCTCAACATAAATCCCAGTAGTAAACCTATGCCCTAACCCGCCTAAAAATGTAATGTTGTTAGCTCGAACTTCTTTCACATAAATGAGATTAGATGAATTTGCCTCCTCAGGTTCTTGAACATGTGTTCGAGTGAAAGACAGCACACAAAAGAAAAAAATGAAGATCATATAAATCAACATGGTTTTCATCAGAGAAACGATTAGAAATTTCATAAGGAATTTATTCCAACCTAAAATGATCTTGCAGCGTCTTGAAAAGAATTTTTGCTAATCTTTGAGGGTCGTGACGGATGACATTCAATTCAACACCATTTTCAACAACCATTATCTCACGGATAACATCAGCTTCAACAACCTTGACCTCTCGGAAATCATCTTTTTCCGGATCATATAGAACCTGAACCCGCGAAGGATCTGACATATGCAAAATTTCTTCGGAGATTTGGGATATGTTTTTCGTTAGACTTCCCATGGCACCAATTGCCTGTCCAAACTGCTCTTGAATCATTAATGCCCCTTCATCGACAAAAACTTGAATTCGAGAGAATTGGTTTAAGAGCTGTTTTTGAACATAATTCAGGATAACATGCTCAGGTGCAAGCCCATTGTTTACAACAACGTAATCTAATGAAATATCAGCGTGATCTTGAATCGCACAAATATGGTCGCGGACAGAATACCCATCTGTTTCACCCGGTTGTGACATTACATTACATACATAGACCTTTACAGCATTAGATCTAGACACAGCTTCAGCTATTTCTTTATAAGCAAGATTCGGCAAAATACTAGTATACAAACTCCCAGGACCAACAATAATTGCATCTGAATTAGAAATAGCTTCAACCGCATCAACATTAGCAACACATTCAATTGAGTCAGAACCTTCTATTCGATCACCGTTTTGCCGTGGTTCTAGAAAAATACGTCTAATCAACTCCCGATTTTGCCGGACTGGAATGCTCGATTGGCCTCGAATAATCTCACCATCGGTAAGTTCAGCACAAAGAACATTACCTTGTAAACTAGCGGGAATAATCCGCCCACGTACAGCAAGAAGTTTCGAGGCTGCCAAAATGGCTTTCGGAAAACTACCTTCATTTTGGTCAATCAGCGCAGTCAACAAAATATTACCAACTGTATGACCTCCTAGATCACCATCCCCTGAAAAACGATACTCGAAAAGCCTCGCAACAAGCTCATCCGCCTCAGAAAGAGACACAAGGAGTTTCCGAACATCTCCCGGAGGCAAAACGTCAAACTCATCAATCAAACGGCCAGTGCTGCCCCCATCATCAGATACAGACACAACTGCTGATAATTCATCCATATCAACAATTTGCATACCACTTCGACCAAGATAGGAATACTTCCTAATTCCACTAAGCAACGCAGATAAACCAGTGCCACCTCCAATACAAGTTAATTTCAAGGGTTTACTAACCATAATATGACTCCAAATCCAATATCATTTATCACTCCAAACCATCTTAGAAAAACGTACATCAGTCACAGTTTGTTACGCGTTTAAAAAAAACCCAAGGCTTCAACTGTCGACTGACAAAGTTCCTCTGCGTCTTGAATAGATCGAGCTTCACTAAAGACGCGGATTGCTGGTTCAGTCCCAGACTTCCGAATGTTTACCCATTTGTCACCCCAAACCCGTTTAACTCCATCCGTAATGTCAAGATCATCATTAGCAAAAACAGTGAGAGCCATCTCAAGAATCGCATCTGCTACATCTTGAGATGGCACGCCAATTTTTCTCTTGTTCATCCAGTACCTCGGCATCAATGAAACTAAATCCGTTATACTCCCATGTGAAGACACAAGTAACTGTAAAATTGCGGCAATCGACGTAATACCATCTGCAGTATGCAAAATTTCAGGAAAGATAACACCTCCTGTTCCTTCCCCACCAAGAGCTGCACCGATTTTTCCCATCTTTTCAATGACATGGCCAACTCCAACTGGAGTCCGATGGAGTTTCACACTATGCTTGTCAGCAATATCATCAAGCATCCGACTTGTAGATACTGTTGCTACTAAACCCCCTGTCCTTTGGCCAACAAGAAAGTCAGCAATCAATGCATAAGTATATTCACTACTTAGAGGAACCCCCTGATCTGAAACCAAAACCAACCGATCCGCATCTCCATCATGAGCTAAACCAAGATGTGCTCCCTCAGATTTAACGACCTGGCACAATTCTTTCAGGGCTCCTGGAGTCGGCTCACTTGATCGTGGGAATATACCGTTGGGGGTACAATTTACCTCAATCACTTCACACCCAAGCCGACGCAGTAACATAGGGCTGATTATACTACCTGCACCATTACATGCATCAATAACAACTTTCAACGACCGTTGTCGGATCTGAGCCAAATTCAACCAATCCAAATCTAAGATCTGAGCAATATGATAATCTATGGCACCATCAACTGTTTCAACTCCCCCTAGCTGATCCCAAGACACAAGTTTGACTTTTTCGGACTGATAAATCTTTTGAAATCGACCTTGGGCATCAGCGCTAAGTAAGCAACCTGATTTCCCAGCCAACTTAAGACCATTCCAATTAACCGGGTTATGACTAGCAGTAATAACAACAGTCCCTTCAACCCCCATTTTTTTTGCCATCAATAAGATAGTTGGTGTTGGACAAACACCAACATCGATTATACAACAACCAGTAGCAACTAGACCACTGACAAGCGAACCTTTGACCATTTCTCCCGACGCACGGGTATCCCTGCCCACAACAACAGTTTGACCACCGATGAATGTACCAAACGCAGTTGCAAACCGCGAAATCTCTATAGGAGATAATGAACTTCCAATCATCCCGCGAACTCCAGAGGAACTAACTATTAGACCTTCCACTTAAACCATCTTATGACTTAATTTAAAACGCAATATTATAACAGAGCAAAAGATACCAATTAGAACTTGCCAACCACAAATTAAATACCATTTGGGATATACAAACAAATAAGACGATATCGGAGTTAATTCATATAACTTTGGTGTACGAAAAATGTCATATTCCAGCACATGGCACACTGCAATTAACGGATTGATATGCAAAAACACTGGGATGTAGAACCTCAAGTCTTCAACATAACGTTCAATAAGAACAAGCGAAAAACAGCTACCAATGAGTAGGCTCCATACCACTATCGAAAATAATGTAGCCAAGACTTCATGGCCGAAGACCATCCACCCAAAAAGCCCAATTGAAGCACCCACCAATACATAAATCAAAAAAATTAAATAAACTTTTACTACTACCATAAACGACGCGGAAATGTCCCATTGAAGAGCAAGAAAGAAAACTATGGCAAATATTGTAACGTATACGAAGCAGGGGATTAAAGAGCGAAAAACCTGTTTAGCTAGAACAAATCGTTGGACTGAGGGACAAAAAAATTTGAATTCTTCCGAATCCATGCATGCAAACGCTTTGACCGAAAAATAGGCAGAAAAAAGAAAAACAGTAATAACTACAGAAAGATGAACGAGTTCAACTAACGTTCCTAACTTAGCAAAGGATAGGAATCTGTAAACTATACCAGTCACAAATACTTCCATCGCTAAAGGTACAATTAACTTCATAACCACTTCATTCAAAAACATAGTTTATCCCAAATGCCTATTACCAAATACTCTCTTTATATATTCACCCTAGGTTGAGAATTTTAAGAGTGCTATGTTATAATCGGATTTGTCCACAATCCACTTGATGAATCCTCTTATTCTATTTTGCAAGTAATTTATTTTCAAATTAAACTACCATTGGTTTGACTAATGTGAGTTTTGTCTATTCTAAAGTAAAAATAATTCCTTATAAAAAAACTATCAAGAGAATCCTTAGTTCCGTGCCACAGGATATGGCTAAGAATGTACACTATTTCCTTTATTAATTACAAAGGTGGAGTTGGAAAAACCATATTAACAGCAAACCTTAGTGCTGAACTCGCCTTTCACGATTATCAGGTACTACTGATAGACCTAGCCCCTCAGACTAACTTAACATTTTTCCTTATCTCTCCCTCTATATAGGATAACAATTATCGGGAATCTAAAAACAATAAAAACTTGGCTTGAGGCTCTAACTAATACCAACTTGAATCTTAAATTCGCTGAGTTAATCATACAACCTTCTGAGGTAAAAAAACAATCAACTTGTTAGATCTAAACTGGAAAATTTCGCAGATGAATTCTTAGAATTAAGAAATCAGCAAATAAGAAAAACAAATTAATATCCAAACCTACGAACAAAAAACTTAATGTTACTTTGAACAACTAGTTGGGTCAACAGCAACTCACGTCACATTCAATTTGAGGCGAGGTACCCCGAAAGAATGTGTCCACCCGTTTCGGATCAATGGTCTCAATCGTTAAAAACATTGCTTTAAATATTCCCGATAGGTTACTGACGTACTTAAGGCAAATTGGATCTGTTTCCAATCAAAGGTCAGTTAAAGCTTATACTGTTGGTGGGGTTGTACGCGATCTGATTTTGTCGAATGAGTGCCAAATAAAAGACGGGACATTGGACCTAGATATCGTAATTGAAAATAATGCTATTGGTGTCGCCCAAAAGATTGCGGACGACTTCACAACATCAATCAATATACATAAACAATTTGGCACGGCAAAAATCATTACCAAAGAAGATTTTCGGATTGATTTTGTGACTGCACGCAGTGAAACTTATCAGACTTCAGGAGCGTTACCATCAGTAACTTTCAATTCCATTAAGGAAGATTTATACCGGCGTGATTTTTCAATCAATGCTATAGCCATGTCGATTTTGCCCACTGATTTCGGAAATCTCCTTGATTATACAGGCGGGCTAATAGACCTGAAAAATGCGTCGGTTCGAACACTACATAATCAAAGCTATCGTGATGACCCAACACGGATCTTCCGAGCAATTCGATACGAACAACGTTATAATTTCCGAATAAGCCAAACAGACCAAGGCTTAATTCAAAATTCAATCAATCAAAACCATCTAGATAACATCAGCGGACAACGTATTCGCAAGGAGTTTAATCGAATTTTCTCCGAAGAATTCGCACAAAAATCTTTCCACAGGATGGAAGACTTCGTTCTGTTTTCTGCTATAGTACCATGTTGGAATCTTCCACAGGACTTCAGTCAGATATGGAAAAATACGCTTCAGGCAATCGACTGGAGCAAGCAGTATCTTCCAAACGAGCAGATAGATCAGAACACAATGCTTTGGATGGCTCTGTTGGACAAAAAAACAACTAAGACTGTAAGTCATCGACTTAAATTTGAAAAACGACTACAAGAAAAGTTGAATGCTAAAAGCCGATTAATAACAGACTTGAAAAAGCTTTCCTATAGTGCAAAACCTAGCCACGTGTATCAGCTACTGAATTCTTATCCTTTAGAAACACTAATTTTCAGTTTTTGGAATCATGAACATCACTGGCAAAAAGAACAAATCAGAAACTATTTGCTGACACTGCGCCATGTCCAACCCAAAATCACAGGAAAAGATCTGCTTAAGCAAGGTCACATTCCCGGCCCCGAAATGGCCGATACTTTGTGGAATAGTTTGGCGAGACAACTGGACGAATTGAAAAGATGACACTAAATCCTATCGATGCAATTCTTAGAGTCTGCCAGTTCATTATTCTGCTTACTTTCCACGAATGGGGACATGCTAAATCAGCAGAGCTGTTGGGAGATCCAACAGCAAAAGACCTAGATCGCGTCTCCTTTAATCCCGCTGTGCATATTGATATTATAGGCACTATCATTTTCCCATTAATTGGCACTTTACTGGGAGGAGGCTTCTTCGGTTGGGCTAAACCAGTACCAGTGGACCCACGTAACCTTAGAAATCCCAAGCGTGATATGATGCTCATTGCTGGTGCAGGACCAATGATGAACATCATTTGTACTGTTGCAATCCTTTTAGGATATAGCTTACTAAAAAACCAATTAGGTTATCCTAACACACCTGAACAATACAAAATTGTACGGCTCCTAATCCTTGACTCAGCACTTATTAGCATTTTCTTGGCAGCTTTCAATATGTTACCAATATTTCCACTCGATGGTTTCAGTATTACTTACGGACTTTTGCCAATACGTCAAGCAGAGATCTTTAATAAATCAAGGCAGTACGGCATGATGATATTAATGATTATTTTATTTCTACCAAACTTAATTCGTATACAAAACCCAGTGTTTTGGTTACTTAGCCAGATCTCATATGGAACTTTCGATCTCATTGCCAAAATTGTAGGACTACGATGAATACAATTAACCAAGCATCGAAAACATCCTGAGAGGAACAAAAATAATACTTTTCAGACAACATTTCGAACGGAGCGAATATTCACTTGCGAGTCTTATCTGGAATACAGCCGTCGGGCAAATTACACATCGGTAACTACTTTGGTATGATGAAACCTGCTTTGGCCTTACAGCAAAAACATCAAGTCTACTTGTTTATTGCCAATTATCATGCTTTGACTACAGTACATGATGCCAATATCATGCGCCAAGGAACTTTGGATGTCGCCTTGGATTTTTTAGCCTGTGGTCTGGACCCACATAAAACCGTGTTTTACCGTCAGAGCGATGTCCCAGAGATTACCGAACTGACTTGGTTACTATCCGTAACAACACCAATGGGATTGCTGGAACGTTGTCATTCCTACAAAGATAAATTAGCTAAAGGCATTGCCGCAAGCCACGCGCTGTTTTCCTATCCAGTGCTAATGACAGCCGACATTTTGGCTGTACAATCTGCAATTGTCCCCGTTGGAAAGGACCAAAAACAACACTTGGAAGTCGCTCGCGATGTAGCTCTTAAATTTAACAACCAATACAAAAAAGTATTCAAAATCCCTGAGCCAATGATTCAGGAGGAAGTTGCAGTCGTTCCAGGTATAGATGGACAAAAGATGTCAAAATCTTATGACAATACTATTGAGATCTTCGGTTCAAAAAAACAGACCCGAAAAGCTATCATGCGTATTGTTACCGATAGCAAGACCCTTGAAGAACCAAAAGATCCAGATAATTGTAATATTTTTGCTTTGTACAAACTTTTTGCGAACTCAGAAGAATGTAAAAAATTGGAGAGTCACTACCGTACAGGTGGAATGGGTTATGGCAATGCCAAGAAAGAACTGGTTACCAAGTTTGAAGAACATTTTGCACCAATGCGCACACGCCGGGAAGAATTAGCAAACAATATAAATCATGTTGAATCAATCCTGCAAGACGGTGCCGCACGGGCTAAGAAGGTTATTATACCAACCTTAACTGCAGCTCGAAGCGCAGTTGGATTAGAATAAACCTGGACAAAAGAGCAAACCAAACAACATCATAGTCAATTTTAAATAATGCAAACAGCCGAAATCCAAGATCAACAAATATCATATTATCCAATTAGGCTGGATGTCTTTGAAGGCCCCCTTGATCTTCTACTTCACCTAATCCAAAAAGATGAAATGGATATCTGTGATGTATCAATAGCTGATATCACTGATCAATACATTAACTACATTAATGTAATGGAAGAACTTGACCTCGATGTAGCATCAGAATTTTTAGTGATGGGTGCAACCTTACTGCAGATAAAATCGCAATCCTTGCTACCGTCTCCCAAAGCAAACGAAAAACAATCTAAAGTTTTCAAAGATCGGGAACAATTGGTTCGGCAATTGCTAGAATACAAACAATTCAAGGAAATGACACGAGCACTGGATCAACGTGCTCTCTCTCGAGAACTAATCCATGAACGGCCAGTTAATTTTGAACTTGCAGACCAACGTGAGTTTCATATCCGCGCAACCTTATTTGACCTAATTACGGCCTTTCAGCAACTTGAGGATCGACACCAATTCGAATTAGACGATGATTACTATGAAGAGCTACACGAAGAACCAATTACAGTTGAAGAAAAAATCGATTTTGTCGAACGCATTCTCGAATCGGGGGAACCGGTAAACTTCACCGACCTGTTCCCAATCCACGCTAATAAAGCCGAAAAGATTGTGACTTTCCTGGCAATCTTAGAACTTATACGACTAAAACATATCACTTCAATACAATCTGGACATTTCACTGAAATCTACTTGCAAAAGCGAAACACCGATACTATATAGCTAACAATTATGGCCCAACAAATCAATACAACCACTAAGGAAGCTCCACCAGACCAGTTAAAGTCGATTCTTGAGGCTATTCTCTTTGTCTCAAGTGAAACCATTACAATCGAACAATTTTGTCAAATTATTGATGGTGCCTCATCCAAACAAATCAAGGGCGAACTGGCAAAATTAACTAAAGAATATCAGGAATCAGGACGAAGTTTTCAGTTGACGGAAATTGCAAACGGCTATCAAATCACCACACATCCTGAATATCACGATTGGGTAAGCAAATTCCATACGAAGCAGGTTCGAATAAAACTAACACCAGCGGCCCTCGAAGCGTTAGCCATTGTAGCCTACAAGCAACCGGTTACACGCGCTGATGTTGAAGCAGTACGCGGTGTAAACAGCGACAGTGTATTAAACTCCCTACTAGAAAAAGGACTCATCGGAATTTCCCGCCGGACACCAGATTCAGGCAGGTCTTTCCAATTCGAAACCACCGATCAATTCCTTGACCAATTCGGTCTCAAGAATTTATCAGACCTACCATCAGCAGAAGAAATCCAGCAGTTTTTACTCACCAATTAACATTTCCCACTTTTCAATTGACGAATGAAACACTTGCAGTTAGAATCTCTCTGTCAAATAGAACTATTTAAAGTAGGAATGAAGAATGAACTATGACGCTTGGTTTCAGTGCGTACAAGGCTGTGAAGAAAGACATGAACTAAATGAAGTTATATATAGGTGCCCCACATGCAACAGCCTACTTGAAGTCAAGCATGATGTTGACAGGCTTAAGGCACGGAGCGCCGCTGCCTGGATGTCACTTTTCGAGAAACGCTATATGAGAACCGCTTACCCTTACGGAAGCGGGGTTTGGGGGAAGAAGGAGCTTATTTGTCCAAATATCGATAACGAAAATATTGTTTCGACCTACGAAGGAGGCACTAATCTCTTCTGGGCAGAACGGCTAGGAGAATCAATCAATGTACCAGACCTATGGATCAAACAATGTGGTATAAGTCACACAGGATCCTTCAAAGACCTCGGTATGACAGTGTTGGTTTCAATGGTCAAGCAGATCATATCTGAAGGAAAAGATATCAGTGCTGTCATCTGCGCCTCCACAGGAGATACGTCTGCTTCACTGGCTGCATATGCTGCAGCGGCCGGAATCCCAGCTGTTATTCTGCTACCCAGAGCAAAAGTTTCTATGACACAACTAATTCAACCAATTTGCAACAACGCCCTAACACTATCATTAGATACTGATTTCGACGGATGCATGACAATCGTTCAGAAGCTGGCTGAAACTCCCTATTTCTACCTAGCCAACTCGATTAACTCCTTGCGAATTGAAGGGCAAAAAACAATTAGTATTGAAATTGTTCAACAGTTCGAATGGGAAGTACCTGATTGGATAATTATTCCTGGAGGTAATCTTGGTAACGTCAGCGCCTTAGGCTTGGGATTCCGTATGATGCAGGACCTCGGTATCATCAGTAAACTACCACGCATTGCCTGCGCCCAGTCGGCGAAAGCAAACCCGCTTTATACAAGTTACCTTAACAAATTCACAGATTTTTCAAGCATGAGTGCCCAAACCACATTAGCAACAGCCATACAAATTGGTAATCCTGTCTCCATACGAAAAGCAATCAAAGTGATTGAAGAATTTAATGGAATAGTTGAACAAGCCACAGAAAGCGAACTAGCAAATGCCGCTGCACTCGCGGATAGAACAGGTCTTTTCAATTGCCCACACACAGGCGTTGCACTAACTGCCCTGTTCAAATTGATTGAACGACAGGAAATTCAGAAAAATGACCGAGTTGTAGTCATTTCTACTGCTACCGGACTTAAATTCCCAGAGTTTAAAGTGGACTATCATAACAAAGAACAAGAAGAAGTAAAGCCTCTACATCGAAATCTACCCGTTGAACTAGCTGCAAACTACGACACAATCCTACAAACTATCGATGAAAGGTTCAACAATTAGGAATTATTAGCTATGCCAGTCTTTGATGTAGACCAACTTAAATCCATCGGAAAATGCATTTTCCAAGCTGTCGGTTCTCCACAAACAGAAGCAGAAATTGTCGCAGGTTTACTAGCCAATGCAAACTTGATTGGACATGATTCGCATGGAGTGATTCGCATCCCTCAATATCTCGACCTTATTGAAACAGGCCAGATCATTCTAAACAATAAAATCGAGATACTTCGTCAAACCAAATCAAGCGCTGTTATCAATGGAAATTGGGGATTTGGCCAAATTATCGCCTCCCAGGCGATGAATCTTGCCATTGAAAAAGCACAATTATCTTCTGTCAGTACCGTTACTGTACGATCTTGCAATCATGTCGGCCGCTTAGCTGACTATGCACACATCGCCGCCAACCAAAACTTAATCGCGATGTTAACGGTTAATAATCACGGAGGAGGCACACGCGTTGCGCCTTGGGGAGGAAGTGAAGGACGCTTATCGACTAACCCAATTTGTTTCGCTATCCCAAGAGAAAGCAGTAAACCAATCCTAGTTGATATCACAACTAGTGTCGTTGCCGAAGGTAAAGTAAGAGTTAAGCGGAATCGAAACGAAGAATTGCCGGAAGGATGGATCGTTGACTCAAATGGAAATCCTACCAATAACCCTAATGATCTATACGAATCCCCCATGGGAGCAATCTTACCTTTTGGGGGTCAAGTTGGTCATAAAGGATTCGCACTAAGTATGGTCATCGATATCCTTTCCGGTGCATTAAGCGGTGCGGGCTGTAGCCGAGAGTCACCTGAAAAACTCGGGAATGCTATCTTCATGACGCTATTTGACATCAGTAGTTTTGTCCCTATCGAGGAATTCTATCAAGACGTTGACAACTTTGTTAACTGGGTCAAGTCAGCCAAGCTGGCTCCCGGATTCACTGAGATAACTATTCCAGGAGAACCTGAAGACCGTACAAAACAAAAACGTCAAAAAGAAGGGATCTTCATCGAAGAAAACACATGGCAACAAATTGAAGAATCTGCCAAAAAAGTCGGGGTTGATTTAAGAAAATTTATTAACAGTTAGCTGCTCACGGTCACAGGTATCCAGAATCGCCTAAGAATATGAATCACATTTAACCAGAGCCTAAACAAAACATACCCTCTTTGTAACCTCCATTATTTAAAGTAGAGATCTCACAATCAAGGAACCAGATTTCACAACATCCAATAGAAACCCCCTCGCTACTATACCTGCCAATTAGCTGAGCATATGCCATTAGAAACCCACGTTTTTATAAAATCTTAACGTACAAAAAAAACATTTGTGCCAAATACCAATGCAGCTAGAATTCACAAATTAGGAAATTCACTATCAGACATCAGAATAACAATGAAATTCCGTCCGAGAGGACAGAACTAACAACATTTCCAGATATCTAATTGGTTTCGATTTTAAACAATCCACAATACAAAAACTAATGAATCTAGTCAGATGTCCACCTATGTTATAAATTATCATGTTTTAACTTTATCCTGAGGTCCAACTATTATCATAGCAAATCTTGGGTGTCTAATCTAACACGAAGGATATCTTCTGCTGTCTGAGCTGAATCCTAACCCATATTCCTATTACCGACAACAAACAATACAACTCTGATTAAGAAAAAAATTTGGGAATCTAAGCATCGAAACGAAAGTACCTGCACAGAAACTATTTTAACAACAATATCTTTGTTTTACTACATATTGCAGTTTAACTAACAATCAACGAGCCAAAAGCATACATCAAAGTGGCGACGTCTGCGCAATTTCCAATTATTCACTATGATCCCGAACAGAGGAAATATAACCACACAGTTGGCCGGCCAATAAACACCAAAAATATTGTGATATAAAACGCTGATGACAAGATCGAAAATTGACGCAGTATACAGCCGAAGATCAAACAGCTATGCTCCAAGACAACCAAACCCTCTATCCTTTCGGATTGAAGATAGAAACCATAGGAAAATCGAAGGCCATGGAAAGACAGACCTTAAAAGTTAAGTGTGCATAAAACTCAACGGATAGATCAACATTGAGAAACTATCAAAAACGGCAGAGAATAGTCGGCCAAACTCATAAAATATGATATGGATGGATATGGAAACAAACAACATTCTTGAAAATAGCACTTCAATTGAAATACTTAATCACATAGACACAGGTAAAGTTTGCCATGCTGTTCTAGATTTTGACGGGACAATTTCTCTCATCCGTGATGGATGGCAGAACGTGATGGTACCGATGATGATTGATATCCTAATGGAGACTCCTACAGACGAATCTCACAAACAACTCGAGTCAACCGTAGTCAAATTCGTTGACAAACTTACGGGGAAACAAACGATATACCAGATGATACAACTCTGTAAAGAAGTCCAAAAGAGGGGAGGAACTGCCAAGGAACCTCTTGATTACAAAGATATGTATAATAATAGATTACTACCAATCGTCAATGACCGAATTGCGAAACTAGAGAATCAGGAAATTAAAAGCGAGGACCTACGCGTTCCCATGTCCCTTGAATTTCTACAGAAACTCTCTACATATAATATTAAATGCTATCTTGCTAGTGGAACCGATATTGAATTTGTCAAGCATGAAGCAAAACTCCTAGGCGTAGCTGAATACTTTGATGGAGGGATTTTCGGTGCCCTTCGCGACTTTTCGAAATTTTCAAAAGAAATGGTAATTAAAAAAATCCTAGAAGATTTTAATCTCCATGGAAACGAATTGCTGATCGTCGGGGACGGGTACGTCGAAATTCAAAATGCAAAGTCAGCAAATGCAATCGCCGTTGGTATCGTCACAAAAGAAAACAACATTTACGATATGAATGCAAATAAACGTCAACGCCTAATCCGTGCCGGTGCAGATATTATCTGCCCCGATTTTCGCGAAGCAGATCAGCTTCTAACCTATTTGTTAAACCTATAAACTTCGGAAAAACTCTAATAAATCGATAACACTCACAAACAATGACACAAGTACCACAAAAATCATCCAAGCGATTGCTCGTTCTATCAACAAGCACAAATCAGACCACAACCACTATTGAATTCGATCTCTTCAGAAAACAAACTAGTTTTTTTCGCTCAACCTATCTGGAGAACGTACGATATTTAAATGCTTTCTCCTAACCTGGGGGGATTGGATTCGTCTGAATCCCACATAGCGAAAATGTGACTATACATGAACAAAGAAATTCTTCGTTTAGCAATTCCGAATATCGCTAGCAACATATCAGTCCCGATGCTAAGTGCCGTTGACCTCATATTGATGGGACATTTATCGACAGAAAAACATTTAGGGGCTGTCGCCATTGGCGGAATCATCTTTAGTGTGATCGATTGGGGGTTTGGATTTCTTAGGATGAGTTCAACTGGCATGGTAGCACAAGCCTATGGAGAGGGTAATTCAGAACGATGTCTTTCAATTCTGAAGGTTGCTTTACTCTTTGCCTTTACCAGTAGTATATTTTTAGTTGTTTTTTTTCCGATCATCGCTGAGATTAGTTTCCGATTAATCGAGGCCAGTTCCGAAGTGGAACAACTAGCCAAAGTATACTTTCGTATCTGCATCCTTGCGGCACCCGCAACCTTAGCACTTCGGACTTTTCATGGTTGGTTTTTAGGCCTACAAAACGCCCAATATCCAATGATCTTAGCTATCGCCGTCAACAGCTTGAATATCGTGCTGAACGTACTATTTGTTAAGGTATTCCAAATGAAATCAGATGGTGTAGCACTAGGTACAGCATGTGCACAATATTTCGGTTTGTTTTTGGCTATTACATTGTTTCTATATAGGTATGGTAAGTTCTTAAGAAACACACCTTCGCTAATGACATTAGATCTCTCACTCTTAAGTCAATTTTATATAATCAGCCGCGACATTTTCATAAGAACGCTTTGCTTAGTTTCAAGTCACGCTTTCTTCACATCAAAATCGGCCTTAATTAGCGATACCATTCTGGCAGCAAACGCCATCTTGCTCCAGCTCATAACATTTGTAGCCTATGCTGTCGATGGTTTTGCTTTTGCTACCGAAAGCTTAGTGGGAAAATATAAAGGCGCTCACGATTATATCAACCTCAAACTAACAGTGAAATATGCTTTTTTATGGGCATACATCTTTGGTTGCTTCTTCAGCCTAACATTTTTAATTGCAGGTGAAAATATACTTCATCTATTCACAAACCAAGAAGGAATTATCACTCAAGCGTCACCATACATGATATGGATTGTGTTAGCACCTATCATTAATATTGCTCCATATATCTGGGATGGTGTCTTTCTGGGAGCAACAGCGGCTCAAACAATGAGAAATGCCATGGTATTTTCAACACTATGTATATTTTTACCATCCTATTATATATTTTCCCCATATGGGAACCACGGACTTTGGTTCTCACTGACACTACTGAATATTGCTCGTGGGGCTTCACTGTCCTTACTAGCACCTAAACACATTTTTAAAAATCATTAACAATTTAAAACATGCAAGAACTAAAACCAGAATTTTTCGCTCGTATCGACGAAAATGATGATGAATTATTTTATCGAACACCACGCATAGTAAAACATATTGATGAAAATGCTTGCTTAGCGATTGAGACTTTCTACGATAAAATTTTACCTACAGGAAAGACCATCTTAGACCTAATGAGTAGTGCGTTCTCTCATTTCCCCACCCGCATGTTAAGAGAACGCGTCATCGGTTTAGGTATGAATAGCAATGAAATGGCGACAAATCCAATGTTGACTTCGTATGTTGTACACAATTTAAACCATGATCCAATATTACCGTTTGACAATAACAACTTTGGAGCAATCGTCATTACCGTATCAATCCAATATCTCACTCAACCAATAGAGGTTTTTCAGGAGGCCCATCGGGTGCTCGAAACCTCAGGCTCTTTGATCGTCGTCTTTTCAAACCGGATGTTTCCAACCAAAGCGGTGTCAATATGGCGTAGAATACCCACTGGGCAACAACATCAACAACTCATTGAATCCTACTTCAACATAGCTAGAAATTACGAAAACATCCGATGTATTGATATCACAACAAAATGTGAGGGCTATACTGATCCAGTATACGTGGTCACAGGTCAAAAAGGTTAAGCAAACCGACTTTTAATATACCCACAGTTGACTTTGTGATAAAATCAGTAGAACCATCTCAAATAAATTCATAGACAGGTTATGGAACAAATGTCTCAGATTCGAATTGCTTTTATTGGTTGCGGAGGAATGTCATCGCAACTACAAAGATGTATCCCTATGATACCCGAATTCAACTTTATAGCCACATGCGATTTAGTAGAGGAGCGAGCACAATCAAACGCACGGAATTTTGGTGCTCTTCGACACTACACCAACTATGATGAAATGCTCCGCAACGAAGATTTGAACGCAGTTGCCGTGGTTGGTCGACCTGAGGATAAATTACACCGTGATATTGGAATCGAATGTTTGGAACGCGGCTATCACATTTACATCGAGAAGCCACCCGCAACAACTATCGAAGGCGCTAAACTTTTGGTGGATACATCGGTTCGAACCGGAAAAACAGGCATGGTTGGCACCATGTGGAGACACGCTCCCGCCCATAAAATGGCAAAAAATCTAATTGAGAAAGACGATTTTGGCCGCGTTTGTCAATACCATACACGTTACGTGGCACCGTCTCCACGCATACATTCGCATTCATCTGATCAACCTTTCGCTTGGCCTTTCATGTTAGATCAAGCAATTCACCCAACAGACTGCATGAGATTTTTTATGGGACCGGTCAATGATGTATTTGCCTTCGATGGCACAGATACAAATACGGGAACCGTTTCAATAAGCGTTAACCTACGTTATACTAATGGAGCAGTTGGCACAATGACATTAGGTATAGGAGCAATTCTGGAAGCAATGGTTTATATTAAGGGCTTAAATAATCAGGCTATTCAAGTATTCGACACTCGTAAACTTCGTCGATATCGCGTTCCAACATGGTCAGGACAAGGTGGTGGGTATGCGGACACTCCCACAGAGGAATGGGATCTCAATACAGCATTCCATAGCATTGGCCGCCCTGGTTATGTCGAGGAGATGCAACATTGGGCAAAATCCTTGCAGCAAGGCAACCAACCCGAAGCTAGTCTTGAAGATGCCTACCACAATATGAAAGTCTTAAAAGCAATTAGCGACAGTATTTCAACAAAAACAATGATAAGTTTGTGTTGAAAATTAAACGCTGAGGATATTTTAACCTGATTTGAGGCTAAATGATAATGATTAGACCAACTGCAGAGCGACAAAAACAATGGGACGACGAGGGATACTTAGTCTTCGAAAAAGCTATTCAAGGCGATGATCTGAAACGACTACAAGATGCATTTGATCATTGGTCAGCCATTTGCAAGGAAGACTGGCTCAATAGAATTGAAACAGGCGAAAATTCCAGCACTTTTTATGATATACCCGATCCTTTTGCCAAAGACGAAATATTCATTGATCTGGTTGACCATCCTAGTTACTATGGTACATTAATGTCTTTTACCAATGACCAACTAATACTACTTGGCCCACAAGTACGAACCGTACCCCCTTGGCCAATAAGCTATACCAGTTGGCATCCAGACGTCCCCCTTAGCAATCCATTACATATTAAAGTTCAGATCTACGTACACGATGTCTTACCAAAATCCGGCGAATTTGCTTTTGTCCCAGCAAGTCATAAACCAAGCAGTGGGCCATATCCTAAAGTCAGACGACCTAGTAGCATGCCAGGGTACAAAGCCTTCCCCAGCAAAGCAGGTACTGCCATCGTTTTCAACTCTTACGGCTGGCACACCAGTATGGATAACCATACCAATATCGCCCGAAAATCTATCATTCTCATCTACGAAAAATCAACATCTGAGCGAATAAGCCCTGACACATTCGCCTCCATCGCTCAACATTGTAAAACAAAACAACGACGCAAACTTTTTAGTCTGGAGAAATATGACACCTAAAATTGACTCACATGGTCATGTATTTACCAAGGTTTCAAGAGAATTTCCAAGGGAAGTTAGTGAGTTAATTCCCAAAGACCATGAAGAACCAATCGAAAAACTATTAATAGAAATGGAGCATAATCAAGTTGATCAAGCAGTATTGGTGCAAACTGGAGGCGCTGACATAAGATCCCATGCCTATTTACTACACTGTTTGAAATCTCACCCTAAGCATTTCCTAGGAATTGGACTGATTCCCCAAGATGCTTCCAACATAACACAACACATGGACAAACTAGCAAATAATTCGGCGATCGTGGGATTTCGCCTTTCTACATTGGGAGGCCCGCGAGACCCATTTGCACAAATCGATATCAGAGAATTTAAGACATTTCCTATCTGGAAACACGCGGCTGAAAAGGATTACGTCCTTTGGCTATACTTACGCGCCATAGATGCACACCTAATTCCATATTTACTAGAAGAGTTTCCACAAGTTCGAGTTGTAATAAACCACCTTGGGATTTGCCCTGGGCGAGAAAAGTTCTCCGTTGATCAAGACGGTCGACCACAAGTCGAAACGCCAGCGTATAATCCTGCTTTCCACACCACACATCGACTCGCGCGGTACGAAAATGTTATGATCCATTTGTCAGGCCAATACGCTTTTAGCAAAGAGGATTACCCATATCAAGATCTGGCAAGCTGGCACCGAAGTCTATATGAAATATACGGAACAGAAAGGCTTATGTGGGCAACTGATTTCCCTTGGATTTTCAACAATCCTGGTTATGAGAAAATGTCGCGCATTATTAGCGAATTGTTACCGGACCTATCTGAATATGAATACGACCAAATTGGAGGTGAAAATGCTCGGAAATTCCTTAGATTTCCTGCTTGCCACAATTAAACGTTTTTTCATCTACTTATACCTTATAGAAAAAATAACAGTAGTTTTCACCTTATTATCTTGGATTTCTCTAATTTGGTTCATAGGATGCAACCAAGACGAAGAAGAAATGCAAACCACACAATTAGAAGAAATCACTTGGAAGGATGGGTCCAAAATGTTGCGAATTCCTTCAGGGTCTTTCGAAATGGGAGATCAATTCAATGATGGACCAATTTACGAAAAACCAGTCCACACTGTTGAACTCTCATCCTTCTACATTGATGTCTACGAGATTACTAATACTCAATACAATAAATTTATTCAGGAAACAGGATACAAAGAACCAACTTTCTGGGAAGACCCTGACTTCAATGGTCCCGATCAACCAGTGGTAGGTGTAACTTGGTATGATGCAATGAATTATGCTATTTGGGCTGGAAAGAGGCTACCAACTGAAGCCGAATGGGCTTACGCTGTCCGTGGAGGACAAACTCGTAAAAAGTTCCCTTGGGGCAACAGCGAACCCAATATACCAGACATAGATGGAAATTATATAACCAGTCAATACGTTGGAATTAACGGATCTGCAGACGGATACCGCTATACAGCACCAGTAGGTAGTTTCCCTCCAAACAGTTATGGTTTATATGACCTAGCAGGTAATGCACGCGAGTGGTGCCTAGATGAATACGACGATTTCTATTTCCTTAAAATTAGTCAAAAACACAATCTGTTAAAGAATCCATTATCCGGATACAATCATCTGATTGAATTAATCGCTGGAGAAATCAGTGTTGATGACTTTAAAGTTCAAAGCCAAGAAAGAAAGAAACGAGAAAATAAGAATATGTTGCAACCCCACGTCTTACGTGGAGGGTGCTGGTACTTTAAATGGTATGGACTACGCGTCGCACTCCGTAACAAACAATCTCCAGATAAAGCTGACAACAAAATAGGTTTTAGATGCGTCCGATCATATGATTCCATAGAAGAAATTAAATGGAATGTTGAACCAGCTGATTGAAAGTATCCAGTAAACATATTACAGTGTTGAATACTTCTCCATAAGAAAATTTCTATATACCCAAACCCTCTGCTAGGCCAAGTTAAGGATCATACAAAATATATACTACCGTCCTTGGCTAATGCCCCTGCCGAAATGATCGCCAAAATTCATAAGCACCCATCAAAGCTATACCTTTTTGCCTTCCATTTGTTTCAACTATTTAACCTCAACCTTCTCCACTTCCCTATATACAACTTCCCGCCTACCACAAGAATAGATAGGAATCACCTCTTCTTATAATTAAACAGCTATCATTATTGACAGCTAAAAACTACCGTGATATAATCCTCAAGTTTTCCAGAATTGAGGTTTTACATGTCACAAAGAGATACCTTCATAAAAATCATTGGTCAAATTATATGTGGTAGTATCATCGGTTTTATCATCTCATTAATTTGTTATCTTCTTACCTACGAATTTTTTGTTAAAACTCTAGTGGGAAACCAAATTGAACATGGATTCTTAGTTGGATTGCTAACATTTATCTCCCTCGGAATCACTTACGGAAGTGGTATTGCTAGTATGACTGAAGGCATTCAACTTATCGGCAAACGATTTGGAGAAGAGATTGACTGGAGAAATACTTTTAACGGAGCTTTTCTTGGCGCTCCAGCTGTAGTTGTCTTAATTTTGTTGCTAAATACATATGCTCGGTGCAAATCTTGGGACTCAATTATCGATTCGTTTGGACAAACCACATTAGCTTACTTTATTCATATGTTCAGGCCATTTGCCTTTGTCCTTACACTTCCCCTAAGGTTTTTACTCAAAATCAAGTTCCCAATAGAACTACTACTGATTCTTTCGGCGGCGGTAGGGGCTATTCTAGGAAACACGTTCAGTGAACGTATAGAAACAAAACTAGAAAGCTCAATTACTAACAGCGACTCAGCCGAGCAACCCACATAACAAATTAAAGACACACTATTATTAGCCAATACAAAAACAGGACGTTCGTATAAGATGCAGTTTCTTGATGATTGGAGTGATGATAAACCAAAAGACGAATGTGGTGTCTTTAGTATTTTTGGTCACCCTCAAGCAGCCGAGCTCACTTATTTAGGACTAAGAGCACTTCAGCACCGTGGTCAAGAAAGCGCTGGAATTGTTGTCTCAGACTCCGAATCTTTTTCTTATCATCATGCAATGGGCCTTGTTGCAAACATTTTCAACTCTGACATTTTAGCTAAAATGTCAGGAAACATAGCCATCGGCCATAATCGCTATTCAACCGCAGGAAGTAGCAAAATTGAGAATGCACAACCACTGGTGCGACAATATAAACGAGGACCTTTGGCAATAGCACACAATGGTAACCTGATCAATGCATTCCGAATTCGTAGTGATTTAGAGGACAAAGGGTCAATATTTAGTTCTACCTCTGATACGGAAGTCATTGCACACCTTATAGCTCAATCCCAGCACGTTCTTCTGGAAGACAGGATTCTGGATGCACTCGAAGAAGTTCGGGGTGCCTACTCACTGATATTTATGGGTAAATCAATTATGGTGGGTGTTCGTGACCCACATGCCTTCCGCCCACTCTGGCTAGGACGTCTGAACCAAGCCTATGTATTAGCATCTGAAACTTGCGCCTTTGATGTAATCGAAGCGGAGCCAATACGTGAAGTCGCACCAGGTGAAATGGTTGTAATCACTTCCACAGAGGAAGAACCAAAATCATTTTTTATCGGTTCCGCTAAATTGGAGTTGTCGCAATGCATTTTTGAACATATATATCTCGCACGCCCAGACAGCATCGTGTTTAACCAATTAGTTAATCGCCCAAGGCGCGAATTTGGCAGACAACTAGCACGTGAATGCCCTGCCGAGGCTGATATTGTCATCCCTGTTCCTGACTCCGCTACTATTGCTGCCATTGGGTACGCGGAAGAACTAAGTATACCTTTCGAGTTTGGACTGCATCGAAATCCATACGTTGGACGAACATTTATGAATCCCTCGCAGGAAATACGGGATCTAATGGTACGTGTAAAACTGAATCCTGTGAGAAATGTACTGGAAGGTAAACGGGTTATTGTTGTTGATGACTCGATCATGCGAGGTACAAATTCACGAAAGATCGTCAAACTAATTCGTGAGGAAGGAGGAGCGAAAGAAGTCCATTTCCGCGTCTCTTCACCACCCAATAAATATCCTTGCTTTTATGGTGTAGATACGCCAACAAGAAAAGAGTTAATTGCTAATTCATGGTCAGTGGAAGAAATCCAGAAATACATCGAAGCCGATAGTCTCGGTTACTTGAGTATTGAAGGTATGTTGAAGTGCGTTAAATCGCCAAGGAATTTCTGTACAGCTTGTTTTGATGGCCAATATCCCATAGAATTTAGTGGGCAACCTGGCAAACAACTAGCAATTGAGTTTGAAGTTAAAGGCTTGTAATTATCTAAGAGATGTCTGATACTTGTACTCCTTGCTAGAATACATTAAATTGTACGCATCGTCATAACCCCAAATCGCAACGTAGTAGATTGAATTGGCCTCCAAGGAAGTTACGGCTGTAGAATTCGCGATTTCACCGTTTCTCACATCAACGCCATCACTGAAACTAACGTTTCCTTCGCGACCTTTTCCAATACCTGAATGCCAAGTCCAAACAACATCTTTCGGATTTGTAATTGTTTTCCCTTCTAGATCTATTTTATCCTCGAAAACAGCTAAAACCATGAATCTAGAACCAATTGTCCTCCAAGCAAAAGAAGGTATATTTGACTTTGGCGTAATTTCCAAATCAATTTGAATAGTGCCATAAAAGATCTGATTTTGCAGTTGAGTATAATCGTCTCTAGGAACAAGCATTCCATCCATACTCACAGTTTCTACCTCCCTATAGCTCTCATCAGAATCTCCACAACTCAAGAAAAGAAACAAGCTAATAAGTAGAAAATAAAACCCTCCCATTTCCTTACTCCTACTATTTCCTCAAAGACCAATAACTGTAAGTTAATGCCACTCCAAAATACATATGATCTGAGCTAAGCGATTTGCTGCTGTAAATCGCCTCTCCCCAGTAGCTTGCCGTTTTGTGTTTATAGCTCATATTTCCAGCAAAGTTTCCACCAATGAAGGTAGAAAGTTTCAAGTCTACCCCAAGATAAAACCGAGCCCCTATTTCGCCACCCAAAACGGCATTAACATCTCGCCCTTCAATACTATTATCTCCCAAATCATACCACCCAAGATTATATTGCGAAGAGTGGACTGACGCACAACCCAACTGTGCTCCCAAGTAAAGGTCAAACTGATTTAGCTTTTCCACGAGATTGAATTGACCAACAAAACTAAGTCGTGAAAAAGAGATTTCAAACTCATTAATGGATGAATCGTTGCCAAGAAAAGTTTCAAACTTCTGATTTGCACGCCAAGAAGATCCTACTGCTGAGCTAACTTCCAAACCAAGTTCCCATCGATTGAACTTAGACGTATACCGAAAATTGCCCACGTTTCCTGTTTCAACATTGATCTGTCCCCAATTCTGTACCTGCATACAGGTACCAATACTAAAATTCATGGAGTCGAGCTTCCATTTGCTTGTTTTGTTCAGCAAATGCTCCGCAATCTCATCGTACATATGACCATGCACATATGTACGTTGGCCTCGGAGAACCCTTACCTCTTTTTGGTATGACGTATAACCATCTTTGCTAATTCTAATCTTGAGAGTACCATCGGCTACACCCAGTGATTTGATTGGTGTTTGCCCTACCAAGGTCCTATTTACAAATACATCCGCACCAGATGGTTCAGAAGTAATTGTGATGGTAGAGTCATAATAATGAATCAATGTGTTTGCAAAGGCGCTGACGTGCTTTTCAATACTTTCAAGTAATCCCGCTCCAAACTTGCCTTCAAATTGACCATTAAAATAGATCTTTCCGGATGAAAAATCAACAAGATGCAGTTTGACAAGGATCTTTGCTCCATCCTGTTCCAAGCTACCAGCGACAAAGCCATCAAAGCCCATTCGACGCCGAATCTGCAGAAGCTGAACTTTATCTAAAAACAGAATTTGATTAGGATCCTGAAAGGTATTTTCAATTTCGCCCTCAGCACTATAAATCTTTATCTCGGGAAACGACAGAAACTGATTATTGATCGCAGATATTATAGACTTAGAAAGATATGTCAACTGTCTTGAAGAAACAGTGAACGGAGCATTATAGATACTGACACTCTGGCTCTCATTAGCCAGGCTAACGTGGGCCAAAACTATTAGAGGGATTAGAGAGGCAAGTCTATTGAAATTCATTTCCGATATGGAAGTCAATATCTCACAACAATGTTTCTCAAGGAAATTATTCCCTTAAATCACTTGATATGGCTAATCATGGATGGAATGATTCACTAACTACTACAGTGTTTTTCCAATCTATTGGAATGACACAAATACGACATTTATATTAAGAACTAACCTTGATGAATCCTTTCGCCGCAAGCCTTTGCACGAGATCAATAATCGACTGCTGTGCAGTTAAAGCAGTTTGCTTTTCTGTAAAACTCAGTTCATCAAACTTTGATTTGATAGCGTCTGCGGATTCCGAATCCATGACATCGAAAAATTTATTCTGGACTTCCGGAGAAACATTGTGCAGAGCCACAGAAAGCGTAGGAGTTCCAAGATAATTTATAATTGTTCCAATGGCATCATCGTCAAGCTTTGTCAAATCATCAAATGGAAAGAGGGTTTGATTAATTTCAGTCACTAGATCCTCATTATTTAGCTCCAGCGACTCAAGCAAACTTCCCCGATCTTCTTGCGACATATCCGATAACATATTTATTAGGTTCACTTTCCCATCTCCAAAGGCAATCATCTTCTCCGCAGCCTCTGTAATCTGCGCAACGATCCGATGTGTTATCGCTTTTACTTCATCAATGTCAGCCATTTCAATTTTTACCACATGCTCTGCCACAACAGCTTGTTTTTCCGGGGAAAGGGCAAGCAGGATTTCAGATGCATGCTTAGCAAGTTCATCCGAAGTATGATGAAGGATCAACAAGAAAACGGCGAGATCGGCTGCCTCCTCTTCTGCAATCGACCGAAATGCAACTTGCGAATTAGTTGTTGCTAGAACATCGCAAATTTCTTTTATGGCTGCTTGATCCAAAATTGGTCTAGATAATTTCGACCCGGCGTTCACCTGAAACAATTTCTCCAATTAAAAATGGTGTTTCCTCCAAATCTTCCAGAAATACCACCGCAGCATCTACGTGATCTCTAGACACAACAATTACCAACCCAATCCCCATATTAAACACACGGAACATCTCCTCCGGTGAAACATTCCCTGCTACCTGTAAAAAAGAAAAAACAGGAGGTATACACCAACTGTTCGTTCTAATTACAGCTTGACAATCTTTTGGAAGGATACGAATCAAATTGTCTGGCAAGCCACCACCTGTAATATGGGCGAGCCCTTTAATCTCAACGTGTTTTCGCAAACCTAAAACAGTCTTAACATAACTCTTATGATTTTTAAGCAACTCATCACCAATTGTCATGCCAAGCTCAGGTATATTCTGATTTACTCCATAGCCACAATGCTCAAAGACAATTTTCCGAGCCAACGAAAAACCATTTGTATGCAATCCTGTAGAGGCAAGACCTATTAACAAATCTCCGACCTCAATTCGATCACCACTAATTACTTGATCTCTCTCAACAACACCAACAATAGTCCCCACGAGATCATACTCTCCATCGTTGTAAAAACCAGGTAATTCCGCTGTTTCACCACCAATCAAGGCACACCCAATTTCCAAGCACCCTTTCGCTAGACCATTTACAATTTCGGAAGTAACTTCAGGAGACAACTTCCCCGTACCAATATAGTCCAAGAAAAAAAGCGGCTCTGCTCCTTGCACCACAATATCATTGCCACAATGCGAAACTAGGTCAAAACCCGTAGTGTCATAGCGTCCCGTCATAAAAGCTAACTTAAGCTTGGTACCAACACTATCAGTACTAGAAACCAAAACAGGCTGACTGTAATCACCAAGCTGAAAAAGGCCACCAAAACTTCCAACATGGCTTAGGACTTCCGGACGATAGGTCGATTCAATCGTTGATTTAATACTGGTCATGGCCGCTTCATTGGCATCAAAGGACACGCCAGCACTAGCATAAGTCAACTCTGCTTTAGGCATCTGAACGATCAGCTTCCATCCTATTCTTTAAGCGTCGGTTAAACTTTTCCAGTTGACGCCGGCTAATTACCTTCAAGATTTTATCCATCTTAAACACAGCATAAAATGAACTTACAACCACAATCCCTAACGTAATACAAAAAGCAATATTTTCATCAGCGACTAAAACAAGCACCTTCTGAAATATAAACGCCATAATTGACATAACCAAAATAACACAAAGTACATACCTACCTTGCGGAGTATGGATATCCCTGACAGCACTTTTGAAGGAAAGTGAAGATCTAGTATTGTGAATAGATCTTAAATTCTGACGTTGCATAGAACCCAAATCAATTATCTGAGTCGTTTTTCAACAAATAAAACATGTTTACGAATTTTAGGATCGTACTTTTTTCGCTCAATTTTATCTTGAGACCTAGTTGGCTTTGTTGTAATGTAGAAATAACCAGTCCCAGCAGTACTTTCAAGTTTAACTTTTTCCCGTCCTGCTCTCGCCATTCCCAAGCTCCTTTAAATACAAAATTATTTTCATTGTCTCCAAAACAATTTCAAAGACAATATAATAGGAGATTGTACCATATAAATACATACTTAAACAACAATGTTGAATCTACTGAAATTACCACTATTATATCAAATAGCCAATGAAATACAGCCCTTCCACTTTAAAAATCACAGTACTAAAGCCTAACAATCTCCAGTAACATTAGTTTAGTAATACAATCCTGCATCTAACATAATCTCTATTCCTTCAAATCTCTACTATATAAATGCAAATTCATTTTTAAATCCTGCGCGGTAGCTTCAATAGTACACGCCCTAACTCGGATGTAAAGCCGAAATTATCTCTTAGAAACTCAAAAAATCACTCCCCTTTGAAACTGTTTCTCCAATTGAATCGTATATCTAGTTGTAATCCTAATATTCACAACATCTGAAGAAACAAGAAATGATAGGTTCTCCACCAAATAATCAACTATACTATATCCAAAACGGATCTTACCTCCAATTCCAAGTGCTTGCAACCTATGATCAAATACAAGAACAATTAGGAACACCAAACATTGACGACGATACATCAAAAGTGCGAGTAAGTTGGGCCGTGCGACATCAAGATGGGAGAGAACTCGCCATTTGGGATTATAACCAGTTTAAAACCCCTTTAGAAAACATAATGGCGTGGAGCGCTTGGGGAGATATTACTCTAGCCGACGACTTGTTTATATAGAAATATATACAACATTCTAAGCGAAATATTATTAATCGGTATTTTTAAGAACTTCCTCTGCTAATCCATGTTCGTAGTCACCTAGTGTAGCACAACGAACTTCTGCTTCCAAACACTCGGCTACCCCTTCCAGCAATCACATCATGGATTTATTGAGGCAAAGACCACCAATAAATTCGTTTTACGGTTCGTGTCTGTTTTTGTTCCAAACGGTAATTCCAATCTGACTACTCATAACTCTCTCCTGCAATTTATGCTAATTTTATTCTCTGAAACTAACAATAGATAAAACCCAGAAGTTTAAAAGATACTAAGACAATAGAATCATCACACGCATCTTTATCTTGCAGTATATCCTAAAATGGGATTGCTGACCAACTTAGCAATGATATTCATACGCCCCCAACTCTGTTTATAGAAAAATGTGCAGCTTCCAATAAGCCATTATTAAAAAACAGAAAACAATATGGACAATACTGCTAGTCAGCCTAGAAGTTACTGAAAAACTGGTTGAGCTTTTTGAGCAGACATGATATATTCTTCAGAGCGATTGTAACATCTTTTGCCTGTTCAGATGTAGTAAATATTGTTGAATTTTCTAAGTGAAGTCATAACCCAAATTGAGTGAGGAATTTATAGTGAAAAAACTAGTCCTTTCATTTATTCTATTTGCTTTTTTGATTACTCCAACTTATAGCCAGGGACACAAAGATCTGAAAAATATTGCCCCTCTAGCGAAATTAGACACAGATGGTCAGGATCATCCTGTTATTCACATTAACGATGAAAATTTCGATACGCGATGGAATGCCAAAAATGATGACGTTGATACATGGATTAAGTTTACCTGGAACAAAAAACAGAAGATCAACCGGGTACACGTCACTGAATTTCGATCTCGTCTCCGCGGTCACACTATTGAATACGACAAATCTTTAAAAGAAGTTAAGGGATTAATCCTAAAACCAGAAACTGCAGACGCTTCTGCCAATCATCCCGGCAATCAAAAAAAGCCGGTCGTAGTTCCAGATCATATTTTGACTTTCGATACAATTCAGACGACTATCCTCCAGTACCACGTAACTAAGACCATCGGAGCTTCTGATGAACCTAGTCTGTGGGAAATTGAAATATTCTTTGATCCTGAAATCGATACCGCACCTGTCAATCCCGCTGGTTTGTTGACAACAACTTGGGCAAATTTGAAAATTCAAAGGTAACCTAATATGACCACATGCTGACAGTTTTTCATATGTCTTCATATGGTTAGTTTCCAAAATCGATTTGCAGAAACTTCTCACTTTTACATGCTTAACATCGAATTCAACCCTCTTGCATTTCTTGCGTTTATCAAAACCTTTGAATAACATACAAGACAATAGAAATTAATCCAATACCTTTGCATAAATGAAGGAACAGAAACGTAGGATGTGGAACAAGTCAGTTAGGCACTCCAGTTTAAGCACTAATATTGCGAGCTTGCCGTTATGCTCTCATTACTGAGAAACGGAGTTTCGAGTTTTCGCTATTCCCTCCCTCTGCCATTGCTATATTAGGGTAGTGTGCTTTGCCCTGACATTCGACTAGAGTATAACCCTAACTAATCATTAAATAATAAATTAGGAGAAGCCATTCAGTGAAAATCTTGGTATTTAGTTTACTAGGTTTGTTCTTAGCTTTCTGTAGTTTTGTTCAGGCTATTGACGAATCTTTAGTCCTGTACCTTTCCCTTGATGAAGGACAAGGTAACAATGCAAAAGACGGATCCCTAGCCAAAAACCATGGCAAATACCTGGGGAAACCAAAATGGGTGGACGGGAAATTAGGAAAAGCGATAAATTATGATGGAACTGGTGCCATCGAAATCCAACACAATAAAAACCTGAATGCACTTAAAGGAAAAGGCCACACAATTAGTTATTGGCTAAAATGGGATAAGCAAGGAGCTAATTGGTCACCATTTATCTCCAAAACAATTGGAGAGAACGATAATTTTCACACCTGGGTCGGAAAAGATGGTATATGGGATTATGAAAACAAGCCGAGTGGCCAAACCCACGCGGTTACAAAAATCCCGTTGGATGGGAATTGGATTCACCTGACAGTAACACATGATGGGGTAAAAACCGTTTCTTTTTATATCAATGGTAAGCTGGACAAGGCCACAAACCCTTTACCAACAGCAATTGGAAATGATATTAACGTGCTAGTGGGTGATGATGGAAAAGGAAACAAAGGTGCTGGGGTTCTAGACGAGCTATCAATTTTTAATCGCGCGTTGACGGAAGAAGAAGCAAAAACTATTTATGAAGACGGTGTAGAGCCTTTTCTCGCTATAGCTCCTACTGATAAGTTAACTACAACTTGGGGGAGTCTGAAGCGTGAAGCAACAAGATAATCATCCACCAATCAATTATAAGTATCAATGTATAACTTTGTAACTAGTAGACAATGATTCCAAAAACTAGGCTATCCCCAAACCTGACACCAGTGTTCAAATTACTGATTGGATATCTATTGTGTTCGCTAGCACAATGTTTATTTCTTAACTCTTGACCTCACCCCTTCCAAAAATAAAGCTAAAACAAGCCAAAAATCATTATCACGAAATATCCGTGGCATTGGAGACAAACCGAACCTAAAATTATCCCTCCTTTGCAAATTGACAAAAACATTCAATTATCAGTTACACATAAAAGCGATAATATGGTTTGCACCTTGATTACATGAAAACCTTGTAACTTCTGAAGAAACTAATGCTGCAGATTTTTTTGCTTTCTATTTAAAAATTAATTTCCTTAAAGCCCAACACACTTTGCTTGTAAGAAACCTATCTCAAAACTTTTATCCTTCCCCAAACGATTGTCAATTTATGTCTTGGATCAGTAGCTTGGCGTTCTAGCGCAGTCATACTCTTTTTGACTTCATCTTCTGATAAAGCTTTACTATATATGCGAACGTCATCCATGCGACCATTGAAGTAACGAGTTGTCCCATCGGCAGCACCAATAATGATGGGCTTGGGATTTATGTTCATATCAGCCGCGTTTGGCTTATTAGCAATCAACTCGCCGTCTTTATAAAACTTCTGCGCTTTTTTGTCATATGTGGCAGCAATATGATGCCATTGGTCATCGATGTCCATCGTTGTTGGAACAAAACCTGGCCAATGGTAAAAAGCGAGCGCTTCCCTACCAATATCCCTCTCAAAGCTGAAAACGTTGTCTTTCTTAAGAACTGTCTCCCAATTAACCTGCCATAGGTTTACTTTCATCCAGAAACAAGCCGAGAAAGCACCACCCCAATCAAAGCGCTTATCATTTCCAATATTCACATAATCATTCTTTCCATCTAGAAGCAAAACTTGGCTTTCTCTATCAGCATCCTTAACAATAGATGCTCCATTATGTTCTTTGCCATGAAGATCATTCCCAGAAGTATCTTTGAAGTTGTCTTCAAAATCATAACTAGCGACAAGCTCCGCAACAGCCATGCTACTAACAATCAAGCTCGTAAAAAAAATAAAGAGATAACAACAAGATAGTTTTTGAAACAAAATATACACACCTCAATTAGACATAATCTTTAAGATAATCCAAGTTAGCCTAACACATACTTAAGATATAAATCCAGCTATTGTGGCAGGTGAAATAAATATATTAAATGCGTTAGGTATTGTTTAAAATGGAGCCATAGAGTTTTCTCAAAAAAACAGGAATTTTGCGTGCAAGCCAACCTTCGATTAATAATGCAAATCGAGACTCATGTAAATTATTATGTCCTAAACGCATCTAATCCTTTAAAACTCTGCTGGCATCAATTTCCGACCCAAAAATCCACCAAATTTAAACAGACGTAGTACTGGTTATTTCCATGCCTCTAGAAGTTCTCTAGAAATTTCAGCTCTAGAAATCCCAACATCTCCTGGCATCCCCCCCCAATAGAACACGGCAAGACCACTTTCAGTTTCAATTGGCGTTGGCCATTCTGTTACAAGAGTATCCCTACCACCTCCTGCATCAATAGGGATAATTGGATTATAAGGATAACGTTCCCAATGAATCAAGTCTTTTGAACGTGCCATACCAACTTGATCAAACCAAAGTTCTACATGCTCTGCATAATGTGCACCTTCATAAAACATATAATAGTAATTACCATATTTAATAAACCCTTTGGGACGTACATGGTTATCATCCCAAGCTCCATTTTCGCCAAGTGGAAAAACTGGATTTCCTGCATATTTAGTCCACATCGTAAAATCCTTACTCGTAGCAAACCCTCCTCTGTCCCCCCAATAATCAAGCACACGCCCAAACCCTGTGTAAAGCATCACATAACTACCGTCATCCTCTCGAACAACATTGTGAAGATGTACATGCGATTCATCAAAATCTGGGCCATTACTCGTTACAATCATTGGATTTTTTAATCCCAAATGGAACGGTCCTAGTGGGGATGATCCAACGGCATATTCCAGTGCGCCCCATCTTTTACCGTTCCAAACAGTATATGTCAACGCATACTTCCCATCCGGCAACTTTACAGAGGCCATTCCTTGCAGTTTCAAGCTAGAATCACTATCTGGAACAACCCGGTCAAAAATAGGATTCTTGTCATACTTCTCGAAATAATAACCGTCATTACTTGTTGCAACACCAATGCGTCCGATCCCTCCACCTTCCAATTTTGGATCTGCATTATCTACACCTGTGTAATACAGATAATACATATCCCCAAATTTCCTTATTGTAGCGGGGAAAGCCTGATTTTGATCCCATGCCCCTTGAGGAGCATGCGAAGGTAAAATCGGGTTGCCTTTATATTTCCTGACTGATTGAAGCGAGCGTATCTGAAACTTCGATATTCTATATTTTCCACTATCAATGAAGGCAAGACCATAACGACCTTTATTTGGCTCAGGAAACTTATATAAATCATTAATCTGGATAGCACCTCGAAGCTTTGGATTTGTTATAGTACCAACAATATGGTCGTCCAAACTGAAAGCATAGGTTCCACCTCGTTTGAAAATTTTGAGCTTACGCATGGACATATTAACGGCAACCGGCCAGACCTTCACATTCCTTCTGGCGGCTTCGATCTGTATAGTATCACCTATTTTGACCCAACCCTTCCCATCGAGCAAATCGTAGTAACCAGCAGACACACCAATCGACTGGTCACACGTAATTTTCAATTTAAACTGTCTATTCTGATTGGGAACATCGATTGAAGGTAAGTCCCAACCAGGAACAACCTTAAAGAGAATTTTTGATCCGAAATGGCCGAATCGCCTTTGTATGCCAATATAACCCGAATCATCTGTCGCTAATCTGAAATCAAACTGGTATCCTCCCTCCCCTGATGCTGTATCCACTTCTATGATTGCCTCTAGGTATTCTGTTGGAGCAATATGATCTATAGTTCTTATCCCTTCATTATGTGCTGCTACATTATTGTTGCCCAGAAGCAGTTTCCCACCATGTGTGGTCGCTTGACCAATATAACAATTCCATTTGCTAAGATCCGACTCAAAATTATCAGTGATTGCTTCTTTTTTAGAACTTTCCATTGCAAAGCTATCAACCACTATCTCATAATCACCCGTGCCAAAGCCAAGGAGTTCAGCACTTATCGCATTAGAAACGATATTCTTTGTCCAACTTGCCTCTCCTTCTCCCACCACAGTGCGAGTGAGCAGAAGTTCTGATCCCTTTAAAGTAAGGATATATCCATACGAATAGTCCTCTGCAACGCTAAAATGAATCGACTGTGAAGCAGAGCTACGATTATTAGAACATTCTATCTCAGCCTCAATAACCCAATCCCCTTCGACAATTTTCTTGGAAAGAATACGATGCATTCCAGCATTAGCAACCTCACACTGAATGCCCTCAGTCAGAAACTCCCATGCCGTTGGTACCCCATCAACAATTTCCCAATCAGTCACAATCACCTCTTCACCTCTAATGACATTAGCTATCAAAAACAGGGAGAAAAACAAAAAGAGATTTATTACCTTCATTTCTGATTCTAATATTTTTTTATCAAATGCAGTAGATTTCATTCTCAATACTCCTAGTTACTACCCGATTACTATATATACAGGTGCTAGTATCAATGAATCTTATAAATTTAATTTCTGATTAGTTACCCTTCAACATTCCAAGTACAAATCTTGTTATAATTTTCTTTAATTTACCTGAAGCCATTTCTTCTCCAAAATTGACTTAACTGGAGGACCCAACCGTATGCTGTCCGAAACATCATTAAAATTGCTAAGTACCTGAAATATACGTTTTTTTTCAACAACATCGATATAAAAGTATTCCACGAGAAAACAATACTTTACACCCGGATAATCAAGTATAATCGGCTGTAACATTTTTTCCCACCAAACTCCCGGACGAATAGTACAATGCGCATTCTCACCATCTGACAAAGATCTTGCCGCAGGAAAACAGGTATCCAAAATAATTATCTCAATCCGTTCGATGAACAGAATGACCTCTTGGATTTTCAAATGCATCAACCCAAAGATGGCACCACTCAGCGTAATCGGTTAATACACTGTCCGGGTTACTTTGACTACGAACAACAAAATCAGGATTTGATGTTCGTCCTGTATGTTGGCCTGTCGGTTGATAACGCAAGTCAAGCGACCAACGACAGTAGTCAGACTTGTTCGGTACAGAACAGTGTGGTGTAAATCGGCTAATAAACACAACATCACCACGATCACATTCCAAAAAGACCGGGTCAATCTCAGGCATTAAGTCAGGCACAATCATAGTACCTCCTTCTTTCTGGTGCCGTAAATAGCCCATTTTGGAAACCTCAGGTAAAACCTGTAGGCAACCTCGCTGAATTGTGCTCTTGCTAAGTGGCAACCAGCAAGTAATAACATTTGAGTTCTCCGCTTCCTTCATCATTACAGCGGCATCTTGGTGCCAAGGAACCCCATGTGACCAGCTACTACTACCATAATCTGATGGAGGTTTAGCACGAATGTGCTGTATTGGATTACAGGTAATTTCAGGCCCTACCAACGATTCAACTGCATCTAGAAAATTAGGATTACCTAAAAATGTAAACATGGCAGGTGAACGCATATGCATAATGTCCATACCTTTACCAATTTCCGCACATTGCTTAAGTAATAAACCATACCGCACATCAAAAGGTGCATCACTACATAAATCAGTAATTTTCCCTTGATCATATAATTCACGAGCTTGACCATCAATAAAAGCTTCCAATTCATCAATTACAGGTTTTGTATCACTAGGATTCAAGACATCCTTAACCAAGACAAAACCTTGCGCATTATAGGCGTCAATTTCTTCAATCGTCAATACCATATCACAACCTCTTTGTTAATTCATTGATAATTTCACTACCAGTTCAATTCATGCTTAGAAAGGTAATTTCTGCCCTAAGCATTTTGTGTCAGTGACCGTTCGGGTCGATTTTTATAATCAATTTCATATAAGATCTCTGCGGATTTGTCTAATGAGTGCGGCTCAGTCCCCCCAAGCTCCAGATATTTGCGAGTTTTATCGTTTAGAACCCCATAGAACGCACGGACTTCTTCATCTGGGTGATCTCGCCAAAACCCAACAGGTATTAGAGAATCATTGGCCATATGCGGCCGATTTCTATGCCCATAATAAACCTGAGCAGTCTTTCGTTCGCTTTTTGTCACACGTACAGTGGCCGAATGTAAAACGGAAAAATTACACAAGATAGCTGTTCCAGCTTGGCCATATAGATTATGAACACCTCCGCGTTCCAACTGAGCTTCTTTTTCTAAGACTGGCTGACCAACTGATTCAGGAGAAATCGAAAAACAATGGCTGGTTTCGTTCACATCAGACAAATACACCATCAGTTGCACATTCCTTATCCAAAGTGGGTGTTCCATCAGATGTCTCTCTCCACGAACATCACTATCTCGATGCCAAACACAATGTCTTGGTTCACCAGTATAAGCTGCCATGTGTCTTATACCAATCTCCGAAAAACAAATGTCACCTCCCATCAAATTGGATATAGGTTCCATAACATTAGGATGACGGATCAAACCATCAAACTCAGGAGTACTAACAAGTACATCATAATTCGCAGTCTGATGATGGTGTCCATAATCAAACCAAAATCTCCCTTTTCTATCACGATCTTGATCATAAAGGCGCAAGTAAAACTCTAACTCTTCATCAGTTAAAATTTTCCCTAAAGAAAGATACCCATTGTGCTGAAAAAACTGATAATCTTCTGCTTTCATTTCCTACTCAAATCCCATCAATAGACGAAACTCCACGGAAGACTCTCTACTAGATATATTATTCCTGATCTCCATTCAGGTACCAGTTCCTCTCCCTTGACAGTGACATGTGAATAGAAGGCGGAGATAACATTAGTTTTTGTCTTGGCGATAATTCTTCGTAATCATCAAGATTATAATAATTACCAGACCAAGCAGAGTGTCCCGGACTGTATTTATAGAGTAAAGAACGTCGCTCTACTGCGGATGTCCACGGCATCGTACCATGTACTAGAGCCTCAGTAAAGAACACAACGTCTCCAACTCCAACTTCCGGCTGAACGACATAATGAACTTGGCGCTTAAAATGGCGGACATCATCAGACAAATTACGCAGGAAATGGCTTTTGTGGCTTCCAGGAATACAGGCAAAACCACCATCACCAGACTTTGCTGGAGCCAGATTATAGGCCATCACACACAATCCATTGCGAATCACCCCATCTCGGCACTTGTACCAATGGTCTCCCTCATTTCCCCCGGGTCTACCACCATCCTCCCCACCATGAAGACCTCCACCCGAACTACCATTTTGCATTAAAATAGCATAGTCATGATCCAATCGAACACTTGGACCAATTAACTCAATCAAATAGGGCAGAATTTTGGGATGATCTATCAATCTGTTAAAAAGTTTCCCCCAACGGCTCGGTGGACCACTTCTGTCACCATTATCAATAACCTGATTCATTTCCATAATTTCGTCTTCTTCCAAGACGTTTTTAATTACCAAGTATCCTTCCAAATCAACTATGAATTTTTCCTCGTTTGTCAATCTTTACACCTCATCATCTTTCTGCCAAACTAGAGGAAAAACATCTCCAACAAGTTTCTCACCATGTGCTACAGTAACAAAAGGCTTCATCAAGTGACCACCTGTTTCATCGTAGACCGTATTTTCCGTCATATAATGATTAGCAATTGCCCGACGTTTACGACCACTGTTGTTATGGTGGGAACCATGCACCGTCAAAGCATGATGATAATGAACATAACCTTTCTTAACAGGTCGTAAAACAACATGTAGTTCTTGACTTTCGAACGATTCAGGAACGTCTTGAAAAGACTGCATCTGAGACCTCATCTGGTGCAAGAAATGTCCGCAAACACCCCATTTATGTGATCCTTGAATCATACTCATACAACCATTTGATTCATCCACATCATCTAACGCAACCCACGACGAAATTTGTGTCGTTTTCGGCGCAATATTAGGCCACGCGGGGGAATCCTGATGCCAACCAGTTATACCACCAATACCCGATGGCTTATACTGAACTTGATCATGCCAAACACGAAGTTCCTCAGCATCCAGTAATTGTGCAACTTCCTCGACAATTACAGGATGGAAAGTTAAGGCACGGAAAGCTTCGCTAGCTTGCCACATATTGACAATTTGCCAAACCGGTGTATCTGGGTTACCGCCCAAATTGGCAATGCGTGTTGCTCTTGACCGACTAAGATCCGGTTCCTCCGGCCCTTCAGCAATAACACGGTCTAATTCCTCACGAAGTTCTTCTACCTGATTATCATCCAAGATTCGATCACCAAGCAAAAAACCATTCCGCTGAAAATCTCGTATCTGATCCACATTCAACATTGGCCTACCCTCATAACTATTATTTGCACGTCCTTTCAAAAAATAAATTATTACACCAAAAACATTTTACCATATCAATTTAATCTGTAAACTCGATATTCAAACTCAAGTTTCTGTCGATACAGTCTGCTTCACAACTGCCAGCAAAAGCTAAGCAGGTTTTATACCAACACCACAACCTATGATAACAAAAAACATACTAACGATCTCTCCATTGAGGAAACCTAAACACTCTTGCTTAATAAAGATATCTTCCAAAAAAACAAGGAAAATGTATCGCCCAAATCCACAACTCTCAAAAAAAAGGAGCGAAGAAGGAAATTTTGCGCCAAGCTTACCAACTAAATACTTAAAGGTAAATGGGAATCATAAATCTGATTCAACAAGAAAAATTTTCACACCTCATTCTCTTAGCCGACAACCAGCTAAATTGATCGACATGAACTCCTGACCACCGACCGGTTTTTCAACTTCCAAGAGTAGTCAAATACTTGACTGCCATGTATCTAAGGCGGATACGCTAACGTAACACTAGCAAAAGAAATACATAATGTACCTCTAAGCTATACTTGACATTAGCTAATTCTAAAAGGCAGTGAGACATTCATGGGAAACCAGCTCAAAGCACAGACAAAATAAGTCCCATCGTACTAACTTAGCATAGCCTATGCCTATATCCGGTTGCATTTCACATCTCAACTGTTCCCACTAGCAGAACATCCTTCTCACAACGTAACAGACCTGCTTACTTGCCAATAAAAACAGATATATTCTCGACTCCGTCCACTCCTATTATCAATCAAATAATAAATGATCCCTACTAATATCACCTTACTAAATCATTAACAACTCAGTGGATGTTGACGATTTTTTATTGGAAAATTAACACGAGCTTTAGTCAATTGTGACTGGTATGCCCCAACAATCATCTCTAGGGCAGCTACCGCATCACTGGCACTGGAAAGAGGTTTCCGATTTTGTTCAATTGCCTCAATCAAATCTACAATCGCCAAATGATTTCCATAATCGAGTGCTCGTTTACTTATAGGTGGCAAATCGCAAATTTCGATTATTTCCCACTTTTGGGAAGGGTCACCAATTCTCCAGCACGGATCTAGACATATAGCAACTTGATCAGCTCGGCCTACATTTGGAGAAATGATACCCTCACTACCGTAGATCTCCATCCCCCCCCGCCCAAACCGATCCTTCCGAGAATCGTAAAAGCCAGTTACACCACTTTTGAAAGCGAAGTAACTTTGAATACAATCTCCCGCCACAGGCCCAACGGGCTCAGTTGGCACGCGCACATGGTCAAGGCTAACTTCTTCCCCAGCTTCAGTCACATGACCACTCATCCACTCAACATCCCCTACGAGAAAACGCATCATATTGAAAGTGTGAGTTCCAAGAGTTATCATATCCTCTCCACCTCCACGTCCATCTTGTTTCCCATGGCCCCGAATCAATTCGACTTTTCCAATTTTTCCATCCTGTAACATCTGTTTCAGTGCATAAGTAGATGGGAAATAGACTCCCTGGTGGGCGACGGCAACTTTTAGACCTTTCTCCGCTGCCACGTCGACAATCAAATCCCCATCGGCTAAAGTTGCCGTCATCGGTTTCTCACAATACACATGACAATTGACCTCTAAACAAGCCAACACCATTTCCACATGATTTGTTACCCATCTAGGACAAACACTTACAATATCTAGGTCTTCCCGCTCTAACATCTCATGATAGTCCACATAACTTCGTAAAGCATTAGTTTCTTCTAAAGCTTTCTGTCGACCAACAGGCTCAGGGTCTGCGACCGCAATAAATTCAACATTTTCCAAGTGATGGTAGGCAAGATGAAGGCCATGTCCGTAGTTGCCTTCTCCAGTGTATCCGATGGCTCCCGCACGATAATGCTTTTTACTCATTATAGACTCCCGTCTTCAGTAGAACAGCCCCTTACAACCCAGCCATTCTACAAGAAGTTGAGGAACATCGCAATTCTATTGTCTGGGCCAGACAATAGAATCAACAAATACAAAAAAACAAAAAAGGCCAACTGGGA
>PAQF01000009.1 GCA_002709695.1 Candidatus Poribacteria bacterium | reverse complement strand
TATGTGATCAACACTTTTGATGAACTTCCTGAAGTAGTGGAAGAAATTAATCTGCGTCTTTCCAAGGGAGAACGTCCCTAATTTACTTTCTATTCTAGGCGCTCATGTAGTTTCACCGTCGGCATCAGCATGGGCAGGTTGTAACCTGTCAAGCTGCATTTGAATAAACTCTGATTTAATCAAGATCTAGTCTAGATCTACCAATGCCTCACCCTGCGCTATAAAATGAGTACTTTGGTCAGTGATTTCACGAGACTTATTTCATTACTGCCTGTTCTATGTTAAATCCTGCAGAAGCAATAACCAACATCGAATTGGCAGGGAAATAGAAAGAGCATTCATTTTCAAATCTAACTCGGCTAATCTCTCTAGTACTTTACCTATCCCAAAGGCAAACAGGTAAATTTGTAAAGACAATTTATCTTTTTTCTTGGGTTAAATAGGAAGGAGGAGGACTATAGGCATGGTCTTTTGAGCTTATATCTGATCTTCAACTAGATCCTGAAAGAATCCAGATGATACCTGCTAGATAGTGCTTATTCTATGCTTGAAGATATAACAAAACCACAGGGGGTAAGGATCTCTATAGTATTATCTTATAGGATTCTTTACCCCCTTTCCTCATGTGGTCACCTTCCTATCTGAAAGCCTAAATCCTAATCACACATTCATTTAGTAAGACATCCAATGGTTTCTTCCCTCCATATACATCCATAGTAATTGAACCATGAGAATGACCAATCAATTCTTTGATGAATGGTTCATAAACCTTCTTAGTCGTTAGTTTATTGACCACTGTATGTCTAAATGAATGAAAGTTTTTGCCTTTCTTCTTGATTCCTAGTTTGATTAAATATCTGGCAAACCTTCTACTTATCATTGTTCCATAACCAGTGCTTTTCATTTTCTTTAGGTTTGGGAACAATTTCTGCTGATTACTTGTTTTAATTTGTGTCACATAATTCAAAAACTCAAGTTCCAATAACTTGGAATGAATAGGAACAGATCTATTTCCAGCTTCAGTTTTTATACTCTTATCATCAGAATCGCTACTTAGGTTCATTAGCCAAATTCCATCTGTCTTTTGAATATCCGATACATTCAATTGGCAAACTTCATTCAATCTAGCCCCTGAATATGCTGACAACATAGTCACCCAATATCTTTCAGGTTTATTCAGTGCCAATGAATCTGATTTTAAAGCATCCCCTAAAATCAGATTCAATTCTTGGTCTGTGAAATGCTTCTCAACAGTCTCAACTTTCCTAATTGGTTCTAATTTACCTCTGAATACATTTTGTGAAATATACCCTTGTTTGATTGCCCAATTAATCAAGGCAGATACTCTTTCCAAGTGTTTACTAATTGTCCTTTGACTCATTAGCTGAGCATCTTTCAATTCAATCAGTTGTTTGATTGATTGGTTTGGATATTTCTTCTTCCTATTTGATGGTAGACGCTTCAATAGTTCCACATAGTTTCTCCCATGTTGATGCGTTAGAGAGTCGATAGGAATGTCTCCAAATGCTTCTAGGAGCAGATTATTTGAGTTTATATAGTCAACGATGGTCTTTTGGCTATAACCTCTGTCTTGTCTTGATTTTATGAACTTATTGGACAGTTCTAACAAAGAAATGCAATCTAAAGACTTTTGTTTCGTTGGGTTGGGTTTTGCTTTAGGTTCAGCAGTATCTATCTTCTCTTTTGGTGGAGATGATAGGTTTTTAGGTTTAGACTTATCCAACTCCAATTTTAATGATTCTTTAATTTCTTCAGTTGAGATATGCTTGGAAGTAGAGTTGTCTCTAATTGAAGCATAGATCAACTGAGTTTGATTAAAGAGTTGAAAGGAGAGAAATTTGGCTTGTTTTCGAATCCCACATCGCAAAGATAGTTGGAATTCTCTTTTACCTAACTTGGATTGTAGGTCTTTAGGGATTATGGAACGGAAGAAATAACTACTACCTGTTTGACGATGAACAAGGTAAGAGTAAGTAGTTGACATAATGAAAGTGTGACCTCAGGTGTGACTAGAATGGTCAAACCACTCTCAAAATGTATCAAACAGGTTTGGAAATCCTTATCAGCAAAGGATTCAAAAAGAAATGGTGGAGGTGGCGGGAATCGAACCCGCGTCCGAAAGCATCTTAATACAGGCTACTACATGCTTAGCACAAGCTTTAATACTTCACCTTTGGCAACTCTCTTGTGCAAGATCTACTCTAGGCTATCTCAGATTAAATCTCGTTTTTCTCCTTCTGAGAAGAAGAGAAAAACATAGCCCGTTGATCGACGCTTTATTGACCCGACGGGCTGCAGGTTAATAAAGCGAGCCGCATTAAGCGGCTAGAGCCAATTCTGTATCGGCAGTTAAATTTTGTTCCGTCAATTTAACGAGGCCTACGGAATCCTCGGCATGCAACCTCTATCTCGTCTACCTTCGTCGAAACCTGAACACCCCCATATTCGTGGCCTTTAAAGCAAAGATCCTTGAGCCAATTTTAGTTAGGTATAATCACGCATCATGCGCTGATCAGTTTGTTTCTTTAAATCTTGACGTTTGTCGTAATCACGTTTTCCTCGCGCCAATGCTATTTCAACTTTAACCTTACCTTTGTTAAAATATGCTTTGGTTGGAACGATGGTTATACCTGAAGTTCTAGTTTTACTATCGAGTTTCTTTATTTCTTTCCGGTGTAGGAGCAATTTCCTTACACGCTTAGGAACGTGATTTTCGATCGTGCTATGATTGTATGGACCAATATGTGCATCCACCAAAAAAGCTTCGCCACCTTCCAGCTTAACGTAACTATCTGTCAGCGTGAACCCACCATTTCGAATTGATTTTACCTCCGTTCCCGTTAGAGAAATACCTGCTTCATGACGCTCCATTAAGTGATAATCATGTCGCGCTTTTCTATTCACGATTGTAGGTTTAGGATTGGTTGATTCGGTTTTACTCCGCTTCATAATAGCTTGAATGATAGCATAAACCGACTAATCCTGCAATATTAAAGAATCTTATTCTAGTTGAGTTGCATCTTCTGCTTTGGTCAAGCTCATAGGAGTAAGTAACCTTAGGTTACTATGGCTTCTTGACATACGAATTTAACCGTGAGAGGCGATCAGTGGCACACTGAATATTTCCTGCTAAATTTTGTTTGTTAAGTGTTACAGATTTTCTTCACTCCGACTAAGCCAAGGAAACTATTAAAACGGATAATCTTCAGTGTATATTATCGGTTGTTTCGTGAGGGCATTTAGAAATGTTGCCTTATATGCGAATACTGTATGTAAATTTTTAAGCTATTGATTAAGTTTAGGAGGATTTCACATAAGTAGTTTGTTGTCTATCATATCACTATTTGTTTGCTTTTACTGAGGGGCTTTGTGGGTTCTGAATGAATATGTAGGTTGTTAAGGCCGACAAAAATGCAATAATGGATGAAATCTTAAACATTGCAGGCATGCCGTGTTTGTCTGCAATTCCACCACAGACTTTCCCTCCAATCATTCCTCCTAATCCCCAAACAATACCGTTGTATAAAGTTTGTCCACTGGTACGGATTTTATCTGGTAGCATAGTGTTGATGAAATTTACAATTCCGACATGAAAGGCGGTGTAAGTTAATGCGTGAAAAAGCTGTAGAAACGAAATTACAATTATTGATGGCTCCTTCGAATAGAAAAACAATCTTATTGCCATCCCTAGCATGCCAATAACCACTGTCCATTTTGCTCTTATTTGTTTTATTAAGTTATCGATGAAAAACATCATTCCAACTTCTGATGCAACGCCTAATGCCCAGAAGAATCCTTTCGAACTATCAGGCACTCCAAGATTTTCAAGATGAATTGAAAAGAAAATATAATAAGCCTGCATAGCTGCTCTCGCTATCAATCCTGTAGTCAAAATTAATATAAAGTTGACATTTGTAGAATGGCTGAGCTCGTGCCACTTAAAAGGAGCTTTTTTTTTCACTTTCGCTGGATTTGGGATCATCAGTAGCCAAATGGCTCCTAATAATCTGAACGCACTGAAAAATATGAATATTGATAAAAGTCCATAGCCAAATTCTGAATTGATGCTACCTTCAAGCTCATCTTTGATTATCAGTTTAGATAGGAGCATTGAGATTCCAATTCCAATTGATCCTCAAAGTCGTATTCGGCCGTAGCTGCCCCATGTTGACTAATAAAGTTTAGCGTCAGTGCATCATTGAGTGGGGCAACAGGTGTTTCCAAGAAGGAAAAAAACATGATGATACCGCAGATAGCGTAATAGTTTCTTGTAAAAAGCAATGATGGATAGACCAAACTAGCGGATAAAAAAAGCATAACGATGATTCGTCGCATGTCCTTGACGGAATCAGCAATAATACCCCAAATTGGTGAGGAGATTATGCTCATAAATGAGAAAATAGCTGCAATTGTTCCAAGCTGTGAATCGTTTAAGCCTGCACGTTTCAGATAGAGATTCATGTAGACAAGTATTCCACCTTTGGGGCTAAGCGTGATAAAGTGGAACAAGCTATACTGGTGTGGGGAATTTTTATTAGGAGGTTCTGTCATTGAGAGGCTTAAACTTCAAAGAAACAAGATTCGTTGTAAGACCTGTTCCATACGGGAAGCGATAAAAATTGACTTATTTCAGTTGCGATTGGTAAGCAGTCCAAAAAGCTTGTCCTTGTTCCTGATTGTCCTCGTATTCGGTTTGCCATCGCTTAAGTTCGTTTCTTAGCCGATTGAGTACTCCTGAAAATTGGTTGTCCTTGCTTAAATTGACAGTTTCTCTTGGGTCGTTCAGTAGATCGAAGAGTTGTGTTTGAACATGTCTGCCATCAACAACATATTCAATCAATTTGTATTGTTGGTCACGTACACCTCTTTGTAGTCCCTCGTAGGCAAAGTGCAGGTATTCTCGAATTTTTTCTGTTGGTTGTGCAAGGTGAGGAGCCAAGCTCTTTCCTTCTATTGTTGTTGGTTGTTGAATTTTAATTAAATCACAGATTGTCGGAAAAATATCGATTAGGTAGATTAGTGCCTCCCGTTTTTCGCCTGTGGGGATGTTGGGACCAGCCAAAATGAAGGGAATGTGTACACTGTGTTCATAGAGATTTTGCTTGCCCATCAAGCCATGTTGGCCAACCGCTAATCCATTATCACCTGCGAAAAGTATTATCGTGTTGTTCAGAAGACCTCTTTCCCTCAGTGTGTTCATCACTCGACCGATAGCAGCATCTAGATGGCTGATCATGCCGTAGTATTCAGCTATATGTCGTCGTACCTCTGATTTTGTTCGAGGGAATTCTGCTAGCAGTTCATCGCGTCCTTTCAACCAACCATTGTTGAATGAGTGCTCCGGTGCGAAATTTTCAGGTATTTCGATTTTCTGTTGATCATACATCCGTAAAAAATCTTCTGGCATACTCCTTGGATCGTGGGGGGCCATGAATGAAACATAAGCGAAAAAAGGGTTCTTACCAGACTGATTCTCGATAAAATTGATAGTTGCATCTGCGAACAAGTCTGTGGAGTGTTTACCTGCGGTGATGTGGTTACAATGTTGCCAGTTGACTTTGTTACTGTTATGTGGATTATCAATTTTGGGAGTGCTGGGATAGTTGCCGGTAGGGTCATAATCACATGCAGGAACGTTCCAGTGATCTGCCATGCCTCCGAAAAAAATCTCAGCTCCAGTGTTAAAACTACGGGCATAAGAACGAATACCATTATGCCATTTTCCCGTTCCGAACGAAGTATAACCTGCTGTTTTTAGCGTCTCACCTAAAAGGGCATGTTCCTCTGGGATGAACTGTCCATGTTTTTCAAGACGATAGAGTGTCTTTCCGGTGTGAAGCATTCCACGGCTGGGCATACATACTGCTCCACATGATCCTCCCATAATGTAGCTGTTAACAAATGTTGTGCCTTCAGATACAATTTGGTCGAGATTAGGTGTATAAATCTCAGGGTTATTGAGATTGCCAATTGTATCAAATCTTTGGTCATCCGTGAAGAAAAAAACAATATTTGGTTGGTTCATGAATTGATTCCTTTTTCTTCAATCCATACTTCTGTCTTAGTAAAAATGTGCTTTATTCTAGCTGAACGGCAAATCGCATCTAAATGTATTTAGTATAACTGTGTCTCGCATAAATTAGTAGCAGATAAACCATGTGAAATTGAGGATAGGATGTGTCTAAGAATTACCTAATCATGTTTTGAGATTTCAATTGATCTTAGGTCTAAAAGTAATTTAAGATGTATTCTGTTTATGATGATTCGATGATGAGGATTATTGATTAGTATTAATTATGGATTGCATGAAGGAGCAGGTCTGAGTGCCATTTTAATAATTTAGATTGGCATTCAATGTCAGGAGGCTTTATGGAATTAAATCAAGAGCAACTTCAACATTTTACAAAGGAGGGTTTTTTACTAGTCCATGATATTTTAGCGGATAGTGATCTGGATCCAGTCATTCAGGAGTACGAAGATCACATTGATCGACGAGCTAGAGAATTGTTAGGTCAGGGTAAGCTTTCACAACTTTATGAGGATCAGTCCTTTGAACATAGGCTTGTCTGTATTTTCCGAGAGAATAATGAGATTTATCCTGAACTTGACATCATGCACTTGCGTGGCAAAGCTTCCTTTGGTTTTTTACGTAACAAAAAGCTGATGGCAATTGTGGCCTCGATTGTAGGCCCAGAGGTCACTTGTAGTCCAATCCAACATATTCGAGCCAAACTACCTATGGGCTTGACGCCGGGGGGAGCTGACGCCCATGTTGCGTCATGGCACCAAGATGCTGGGGTTACATGGAATGACGCGGATCCCTACTTTATCCTGACAGTTTGGATCCCCTTGGTTGAGGCAACCGAAGAGAATGGATGTCTACAAATCATTCCACGAGCACATGGTAGAGGGCTTTTGGAACACCACTCTAGAGTTGGTGTTGGAACCACTATTATTGATGAGGAAATGCCCTCACAAGGGGTATTGAATTTGCCCATGAAAAAGGGCAGTGTTTTGTTGATGCATAAAGAGACTCCTCACCGGTCGACAACCAATCAATCTGATGCTGTTCGTTGGAGTATGGATCTTCGTTATCAGCAGACGGGGACGCCTACTGGGCGCCCCTTCCATCCGAGTTTTGTTGCTTATAGCCAGTCTAATCCAAGCTCGGTGTTAGAAGATCACGAAACGTGGAGTAAAATGTGGGGTCAGGCACTTGAGAACAGTGTGGGAATTCAACCTCATCGTTGGTCGCAAAAGAGCTGAGTGAAGTTATTGGTTCTCTTATCAAGAAGCATTGAATGCATCAAAGTAATTTGCGATTCTATTTTACGATTGAGAAGAGTTTGTTATTATGATCAAACACTGGCAAGATATCCTCCATCGACGACCAAGGATGTTCCTGTAATCCATTCTGCGTCGTCTGAGGCTAGAAAAACCGCGGATCGTCCAATATCCCTTGGTAGACCAAAACGTGGCAAAGGGGTCTTTTGTCGAGTTTCTTCAATTTGTTCCGGTGTGAGATAATCCTGAATAGCCGTCTCGATGTAGCCGGGGCATATGGCGTTAACGGTGAGGTTGTCTTGTGCGCTTTCTAGGGCCAAGTCTCTGGTCATATTGACAACCGCAGCTTTAGCTGAGGCATATGCTGGTCCTGCACCTCCACCGTAGGCATTCACAGACGCAATCTGAATTATTCTCCCAAATGTAGATTTTTTTAAATGTGGGATCGCAATTTTTGCAGCAACAAAGATAGCACGTAAATCGACGTTAATCACCTTATCCCAGTCATCAATTGAGAGCTCTTGGCTGTTTCCAGGTATGTGTATGCCAGCGTTATTGACAAGTATATCCAGCCCACCAAAATGTTCAACCGTTTTCTGGATCAAATGGTCAACCTGAGTGTCATCAGAAATATCCGTTTTAACAAACAGCCCTTGGGCACCGAGTTTTTCGATCTCATTGACTGTAGGTGTTATTGTGTCTTGTTCGTGATATTTACCTTGATTTGGGTTTTCTTGAATGTCCGTCACAACAACATGTGCTCCCTCGCGAGCGAACTCAATTGCTATTCCTCGGCCGATTCCCGAACTACTTCCAGTTACGATAGCAATTCGATTCTTTAGTAACATACAAATCTCCTTAGGTGAAACTTCTTGTGGTGGGAAATTGCCCCTTGGTTGGAGGAATGAGATTAAGTTCAAGTAAAGTGATATCAGGAAAACTACGTTTCTGAAGCAATCTCATTATATTCTACCTTCTTCATGTGTTGGGATTAGTGTATTTTCATCTTTTGTTTCGCTATCTCCTCATCCTTAAGCGCAGGTGATAAAGTCCCACCCATACTAACAAGTATACTTAGAGTGAGCCTGTTACTCACAATTAGATCTACTTGCATTAGAAAAAATAGTTTGAGTCTTTTCTTAAATCAAGGTTATTGAGTCTTACCACGACCGGCGATTTCCCAAGTATCTATTATTTGTCCATTACGTACAGGGTAAATCTGGTTGTGCAGGTTGGTCGTCATCCCTCCGTGCAGCGGAATAAAAGAAAGAATATCTCCTACATTAAAATTATGCGATGATTGCGTAATGTCAACATGTCCATGTTCTACTGACATCCCTCGGATAAAAATTTCCGGATGTTCAAGACAGTAGCCATAAGGATTAGGTGGGTAGCTGGTAAAAGCCTTCTGTCCAGCGTCAATAATTACCTGGCCTGGGCGAGCATTGCTCACTACAGTTGTTACCATGCGTAACGGGCAGCGGTCTGGATGAAGGTCTTCGCGTTTTCCTACTCTTGTCATTCCCTCGTAGATGTAGGAACCGATACGTGTCTCGGTACAGCCGATGGATTGACAGAATTCTTGACTACCAGTTCCGCCAGCACTGATGATATGTAAGGGTAAACCTGTTTTTTCTATCAAATCACGAACTTGATCAAAGAAAGGAGGGACTTGCTTTCCTGATGCATAGGTCATTATCCCCATAAATTCCAGATTAGATGCTCGGTCAATATGTTGAGCCAGATCAACTGTTGCTTGTGGAGACTGGACACCACAACGCCCTCCCCCTGTATCCATTTCCACGATAACACGAATTGAGCATTTGTCCTGAATTGCTTGCTGAGATAACCCATCGACCGTAGTCTCGGAATCAACTGCTACGGTGATGGTTGCCGTGTTGCGCAGAATTAATTGTGTCAGGCGCTCTAGCTTGGGTTTACCAACGATATTGTAAGGGATTAGCACATCTTCAATACCAGCATCAACCATCACCTCGGTTTCACCAAGCTTTTGACAAACAATACCAATAGCCCCAGCTCGCATCTGCATTTGAGCTATAGTTGGAGTTTTATGGGTCTTAGTATGAACTCTCAAACCAATTTCTAATTTGTCACAAGCCTGCTGCAGATCTTTGATATTCTTTTCCATAACATCAAGATCAAGGGTTAATGTGGGTGTATCCAACTGGCTGAAGTGCATATCTACTGAATCCTTTCATTTGATTTACAATGGACTTTCTTATGATTTCAGTTTAGGTTTTAAATCGCACAGAATTATTCCAAATCTAGAGTTTCTGTGCTCTTCGCAATATATCGATAATATCTGCCTTACCTTGGGGGGTGTTTTCGGGTTGTTGATTTTCTTGATTGAATGCAGCCATGGCTTCACGCGATTCTATGATATTTGGTGTTTCATTAACTGATCCATCAGGATTAGATACTGACTCCAGAGAGAGATCGAAATACTTGTTCAAAAACCGGTAAGCACCAAGACGCTTTTGATAGCCATAACTGTGTCCTTCTTCGGAAAGATGTAAATTTTCGACTTTGTCCTCAGCATCAAAAAGTTGGTACACATTCCTAATATAGGGATATTCATGAGTCGGCGTATTCTTTGTCCAGTCATCTCCACATGAAATAAGAAGTTGGGGATTAGGAGCAACCATAGCAGCGATATCAGCGTTGTTAGTTGTATGGCCATCACTTCGATGAATTGGTAACCCGCTTTCACAGTTACAACCGCCATAAAAATCAGATGAGACCATCACAACGGGTATTGACAGAGTTATACGATCATCCACTGCAGCTAATAAAAAAGCTTGTGTCCCACCGCCAGAAGCTCCGGTAACGGCAATATGTTTGGAATCAGTATCTTGAAGCGAAACTAGAAAATCAATCGCTCGAATACTGTTCCAAAGTTGCAAGGTCAATACAGGCTCATCTCCATGATTAAGTTGATTTGATTCTTCCCATCCAACCATGTCATAAGAGAAAGCAACTGCTCCCATACGTGCGAAGGTTGCACATCTTTGTTGCATGTCTTCACGGAAACGACCTCCCTCAAAATGTCCGTGTGGACAAAGTATGATTGGAGATCGGTTAATCACTTCCAGTGGGCGGTAAAGGTTACCAGTAACGAAAAAACCTGGTAGACTTTCAAAGGCTATATTTTCGACGATGTACCCATTATGCGTCCGTCTGCTATGTATTCTGGACCGAAGTGGCGTTTTCTCTGGCATAGGCCAGAGTTGTGCACTCTGCAAGATGCCGTGACGGACTGTTTCTACTCGTTTTTGCCATTGTTCGATGTTTTGGTATGTGCTAGCCAGTTTGTTGAGGTCGCTTTCACCTTTACTAACACTCATAAGAGCGGTAACAACTAGATTGATAGCAAGCATCACGAATCCTTTATATTTGTTAATTTTTTTAATTGTGATTGAAAATTACATTTAGAATCTATGATTATTCTTTATAATATTGACTAAGGCTGCATATGGTTTAACTTTCCATATTTGGTAATAGGAATATTCTGATTTTTGCAGGTCAAGTTGCAAGTTTGGTCTAACGTGAAATTTAGGCTTCTTCAACTATATGTGATATATGCTTTGTTAAAGGATAGCGAAGATACATCATTAGAAGAGTTTCTCTTCAGCTTAGGAAAATATTATGTGTAGGCAAACTAAACGTTCTCAGAATGCCAGTGTATCATTCTTAATGTTTTAGTTTAGATATCTTCGTGGTCAGGATCAGTCAGCGATCATTTAGATAGATATTGTGGTATCTAGCCCGTTATCATTATTTTCCGTATTGCAAAGCTGTTCGTTTAATTTACTCGAATAATGGTAAATCCTACCAGAAAATAGTGAAAACAAACCGGAATTAAGATAATCATATCATAGCATGCTGTATTATATTTTGTTTTTATCTCAGCATGGTTACTTGTTTTTTCAGCGCGATGGATTTGATTTGAGGGAGCTAGTTATGTGCACTAATTTGAAAGTGAGAAGGATTGTTTTGAGTTTGATTCCTTTGTTATTATTTGTACTCTTTGGTTTTGTAGCTAGAGGTGGAGTTACTCTCCGTCCGTATCCCTCCGAAGATTTTTCGAATGATACGGCTTACTTAGTTTTGGAGGTCGCTGGCAAAAATACGGTTAAGATTCAGTATAAAGAAAGACTAACCGTGGTAAAGCTAATTGGAATAGGGGCATCGATAACAACCCAACCCAACTTATCTGTTAATTTGTTAGACAAAAACTTGGATCCGTTGATGAGAGGTTTGTTGTTGGGTGAATTTGTGTACTTGAGATTCGATGCAAATAAAATTGATACTGACGGACAGCTTTGGGCCTATTTGTACCGTGCACCAGATGGTTTATTCATAAATCTTGAGTTGATCAGACAAGGATACAATAGGGTTGATACCAAATTTCTGTTGCAACATAGAGATTTGTTCGAATACTACGAAAAACGTGCGCTAATAGCTGGAAAGGGACGGTGGCATAGGGCGATTAAAACAGATATAAGAAGACCTAAGGATTATGAAAAGAATAATACTGATCAGATTGTCTACATCACACGAGCAAAGACGAAATATCATCGGGATGGATGTCGGTTGTTGGTCAGTCGAAAGCCTATGAAATTAGTAGAGGTCAAGAAAAATAATTATAAACCATGTCTTCTTTGTAATCCTGCACGCTAAGTGCGTGCAACTATGTAAGATTAAAACTCAAAAGCATAAAATCGTTTTTCTCGATTGACTATTAAGAAACTTCTTGGATTTATTAAAGGGAGAAGTTATTCTTTTTAGTATTGGCAGTTCGAATTTATGTTTTAAGAGTTAAGTTGAGTGTCTGCGGTCAATAAATGAGTTTACATAATTAACATTTAAGGAAAGGGACGTATAAACTTTGAGTTGGATTTATCTTATAGTGGCAATTATTTTCGAAACAATGGGGACAGTTTGTCTGAAATTATCAAGCGGATTCAGCAAAATGGTGCCGTCAATTCTGGTATTTATATTTTATGGGCTGGGATTTATACCTCTTATAAAGGCTGTTGAGAAAATTGACCTTAGTATTGCATATGTTATTTGGTCAGGTTTGGGAATAGTAGTGGTGAGTATAATAGGGTTTTTTTACTTTAAAGAAACGGTGAATTTTGCCAAGATTGTTTGTATCGTTTTAGTGATTATTGGTGTTGTTGGTTTGAGGTGGGTTGGTATTTCCGATGGTGTTTCAAACTGAAGATATAGCCGTGTTAATAAGAGAAAGTCAGGGGTAATTTTATTTCCGAGCGTAAAAAGATTGCAGCCATTATTACGGAATATCGTCCTCACTCGCATGCAGATGTAATCGTGACGAAATTTTTAAAAGGATTTCCGACGGACGAAGGTTTGATCTTGCCACGGGTAGATATTGCGTCAATGTATATTGATCAGTTTCCTGAGAGCGACATCGGCAGGGATCTCGCTACTGAGCATAATGTGCCAATATATTCAAGTATCGTTAAAGCTCTTACATTGGGGGAAAGCGAGCTGGCTGTTGATGGTGTTTTGCTCATTGGTGAACATGGTGACTACGCTTGGAACGAGAAAGAACAACATTTATATCCTCGTAAGTATTTTATGGAACAAATTTGTGGTGTTTTTGCCAAAAGTAGGCGTGTTGTACCAGTATATAATGATAAACATTTGTCTTACAATTGGCATGATGCGAAGTGGATGTATGATCGGACTAAAGCACTTGGGGTTCCATTTATGGCGGGCTCCTCTTTGCCGCTTGGTTGGAGAAATCCGTGGTTGGAGTATAAACTTGAAACCCAAGTGGAGGAAGCTTTAGCAATTGGTTTTTCAGGGTTGGACATTTATGGGTTTCATACCTTGGAAACACTTCAGTGTATGGTGGAGCGAAGAGCTGGCGGCGAGACAGGGGTTGCTGCAGTTCTCTGTTTAGAAGGTGATGCGGTATGGCAAGCGGCCGAAGATGGGCTTTGGCCACGCGAACTTGCAGAGGTTGCTTGTGATTCAATTGAAAACAAACCCGAAGGTAAGATGGAAGATCATTGCCAACAGCCATCGCTCTTTATTGTTGACTATAGCGACGGTTTGACAGGATATGTTCTGATGCTCAATGGTTACGTTACTGATTTGGCTTATGCTGGAGTAGTAGGCAGCCAAATTCAAGGAACGGAATTCTATTTGCAAAATGGCAGCCCACATGCACATTTTAGCTATCTTGGTTTGAACATTGAAGAAATGTTTGTGACGAATATCCCTACTTATCCTGTTGAACGCACTCTGTTGACATCAGGGATATTGGAGGCCGCATTGGATTCCCGCTATCAAGGCTACGTGCGTTTGGAAACGCCATACCTCAATATTCCTTATCATTCTTATGCATCGTTACGTTGGAGACCAACTGGTCAGAGGCCAACTGGGGCTACGCTTGAGCTTTGGCCACCTGCCGCCTGAATTGTGATAATATCACTTCAAATTGCGGAGCATGAGCAGTATAATCAGGACAGACCAAATGTAATGTAGCTTGTAAAGCAACCACACTCCGTCAACCAAAATAAGAGGTTATTAAGATGTAATCTAAAAACTCAAGCTGACAGGATTTAGGTTGTCATCTTGTCTGATGGTGTTATTAATGTTGATGCCAAGGGTATGTGATCAAAATTGGAAGAATAAGTTGGATGCTGTGGTGGTCCTAAATTGAAACAGGTCAGACGATATCATTATAGAATGGAGAGGAACATATAATGTCGCAGGATGAAACTGGGATATCACAACTAGATTTAACTGAGTTGGAGGAAACGACACTCGATCATTGGCTCAACACTTATCGGCAGATGATAAAGATTCGTCTGTTTGAAGAAAAAACTAATGAACTGTATACCAGTGCTAAGATGCCTGGTTTAGCGCATCTATATATTGGTGAAGAAGCTGTAGCTGTTGGTGTCTGTGAAGCGTTACGTCAGGACGATTACATTACCAGTACCCACCGTGGTCATGGTCATTGTTTAGCCAAAGGGGCAAAGTTGGATAAAATGTTCTCTGAATTGCTGGGAAAGGTTGATGGGTACTGTCGTGGTAAGGGAGGATCAATGCATATTGCTGACCAAGATACTGGCAACTTAGGGGCTAATGGTATTGTTGGTGGCAGTGCTGGCATCGCCACAGGAGCGGCACTCTCGATTAAGATGCGTGCGAGTGATCAAGTGGCGGTTTGCTTTTTTGGTGATGGCGCGCTTGGGCAAGGTTTATTTTATGAGTCAATGAACATGGCTCAGCTCTGGAATTTGCCTGTGATTTATGTTTGTGAGAACAACCTTTATGGCGAATATACTCCAACGGAAAAATCTACCTCTGGAAACCGGTTGGCTAGGGCAGAAGCATTCGGGATGGACAACGTTGAGATTAGCGGTCAGGATGTTCGTCTGGTGTATCAAACAGTAAAACGATTAGTTGAACGTGCTCGGGCTGGCGAAGGACCAGCTTTTCTTCTTTGCCATACATACCGTTTTCGAGGACATCATGTAGGAGATATTGATCGCCCTTATCGTTCGCGTGAAGAAGAAGAAAAATGGCAAACAGAAAATGATCCCCTAAAAATACTATCTGACTGGCTAGTCTCGGATAAGATGGTTGAGCCAGATTTATTTAGTCAGATTGAGGAAGAAGTTCGTGCTGAAGTCGAAGTTGCTGTAACTTTTGCTCTCGACGCGTCTTTTCCAGACGAAATGGAGGTGGATGCACATGTCTACGCATGAAAATGGTCGCGAAATCACTTTTGGGGAAGCGATAAAAGAAGCTCTTATGGAAGAAATGCATCGTGACTCTCATGTTTTTATAATCGGTGAGGACGTAGCTGCAGCGGGTACAGTTTTTAAGGTTTTAACTGGTTTACTAGATGAATTTGGACCAGAACGCGTAATTGATTCGCCTATATCAGAGGCAGGTATTACAGGTATTGGAGTTGGTGCTGCGGTGACAGGAATGCGTCCCGTAGTAGATATCATGTTCGGAGACTTCACCACTTTGGCTATGGATCAGATGGTTAATCAAGCTGCTAAAACGCATTATATGTCTGGAGGGAAATTACGGGTTCCCATGGTTATCAGAACAACCATGGGGGCTGGGCGTCGTTCTGCGGCACAGCATTCACAGTCACTACATGCTTGGTATAGTCATGTTCCTGGTCTGAAGGTTGCTATACCGTCAACACCGTATGATGCCAAAGGATTGATGAAGACAGCTATTCGGGAAGATAATCCTGTGGTTATTGTCGAAGACAAAATGATGTATAGTTTGAAGGGAATTGTACCAAGTGAGGAGTATACTATTCCTCTGGGAGTAGCCGATGTCAAACGGGTTGGAGAGGATATTACGCTTGTCGCTACCAGTCAGATGGTCCACTTGGCTTTGGAAGCGAGCCAGAAGTTAGCTGCGTTGGGTATTAGTGCCGAAGTAGTAGATCCTCGTACAACTTTCCCTTTGGATAAACAGGCTTTGGTTAACTCCGTCAAAAAAACTAGTCGTGCTATTGTGATTGATCAGGGGTATCAGCGCTATGGCGTCACAGGGGAAATTGCTTCTGTGATAGCGGACGGTGCCTTTTATTATTTGGATGCCCCTGTTAAGCGAATTGGAGCGATGGATGTACCTATCCCATTCTCGCCGATTTTGGAAGACCTAACTATCCCAAGTGTTCCTGATATAGTTGAGATGGCTAAAACGCTGTGTGGCCGATACTGATTCTTTATCCTGAATTAGATTCATATCGTAGTTGTTGATCAGATTTAGCCGAGGCTGGCAGATTCTCACCGATGTTCCTAATTTTTCTCCCGTGTGTTATGTATGGGAATCCAACATACAATCAACTTAGTTTTTTGCTTTGGGGTGAGTCTTAAAAAGCATATTTGGCAGTAAATCATTTACTTAATTGGACCGCGACTAAATGTTTTTTTGTTACTGTTCTTGATAAACAGAAGGGATTTAATCGGCTATGAGATGGAACGCTTGGCTGGGGTTTGGGTTGTTTATTGCTGTTGTATTACTACTTAATTCGGCGCTTTACTACATAGTAAGGAAAATTATGCAAGCTGTTCAATCATTATTTTAATGTTTCTAGTTTTCTTTCTTATTTAGCCTGTTACTGTTACCAGTTGGTTAGAGAGGTAGATTCGTGTTTTTGAGATTTTTATGTTTGGGTTTTGTGGTTGTACTGTTATTTTCCCTCGTAGGTTGTCATTCAGATACGCAGGATTCTGACATTTTGTGGTTTGAAGAAGCTACTAGTTTTTTGGAAGAGGTAGCACTGGTGAAAGTAGCTGACAGGTATGGATACCTTGCTGCTGACGGAAAATATGTAGTAGAACCTCGTTTTGAAGATGCTTCTCCTTTTGCTGAGGGTTTAGCTGCAGTGAAAGTAAAAAACAGGTGGGGATTTATTGATAAAACCGGGGAAATTGTTATTAAACTTAAATATGATCGGGTATTTTCTTTTACCCAGGATTTGGCTTGCATCAATGTTGATGGAAAATGGGGATTCATTGACAAAACTGGAAGAACGATAATCCAACCTCAGTTTGATAATGCGTTTCCTTTCTCAGAAAACTTAGCTCCGATAACAGTTGGGGATTGGCAAACGGGAAAATGGGGGTTTATTGACAAAGCTGGAAAATATGTGGTACAGCCTCAATATGATGATGCAGCCCCCTTTTCAGATGGTTTAGCTTGTGTTAGGCTTGGAGATTGGCAAACAGGTAAGAGTGGGTATATAGATACAAGAGGAAAAATAGTGATTCAACCTCAGTTTGAGTTTGGGTTTGCTTTTGCCGCTGGTTTTGCAAAGATCCGGTCACAGGGAAAGTATGGATTTATCAAAAAAGACGGGGAGATGATTATCCCTCCTCAATTTGATAGTACCGGTGCATTTGAAGAAGGGTATGCTAGTATAGAGAAGAACGGAAAGTCAGGATTTATCGATAAAACTGGTGTGCTAATCATACATCCTCAGTTTGATGAAGTGAGTTCATTCCAAGAAGGACTGGCTAGTGTGAAATTAAAAGGGAAATGGGGGTTTGTTGATACCAGTGGTAAAATGATTATCGAACCTCAGTTTGACTGGGTTGGAGGGTTTAGACATGGGATAGCACACGTGAAATCAGAGGGAAAGTGTGGTTTTATCGATACCGACGGTAGAATGCTTATTCAACCCCAATTTGATGAGGTGCTTGGTTTTTCCGATGTAGGATTGTCAGCGGTAAAGATCGGTGATAAATGGGCATATATTGATAGAGATGGGAAGTTTTTGAAACGTGTTGAATAGTCATGATTTTGATTGGAATAATCAGATTTTGGTTGACCCAAAATGGTCTTAGCAACTTAATGAGGAGCAAAAGATGGAAGCTAGTTTGACAAATAACCGTTCCGAGGATTCTGGGTGGTTGACACCGCAACAAGTTGAGCAGTTCAAGGATGATGGGTTATTAATCATCCGTGATATCTTGCCTCCTGAAGCAATGCAACCATTAATTGATGAATTGATGCAAAAAGTGGATGTTGCAATAGATGAGGCCGTCAAATCAGGAGTTCTGGATCAGAATTTTGAAGATGCTCCGTTTCCAACCCGTTTAGCGCTCGCGGAGCGTGCATGTTCCGATCATGACCGGTTATGGGATAATTATTTTCGTGATCAGAAACCTAGGTCACATGGTATTTTTGTCCTCAGAAGCTTTTCAGTGTTACTGAACATAGTAGAGTCGCTAATCGGCCCTGAAATTTTGGCACATCCGCAATTCAATATTCGTGCTAAGATGCCGGGGCAGCAGAGTACTGTTATTCCTTGGCATCAAGATTTGGCTTATTTAGTACCGGAAGAAGCTGGTGAAACACTAGTTGTGAACCTCTGGATTCCGTTGGTGAGATCTTATACTGAGCATGGTTGCATGCAGTTATTACGTGGTTCACACCGTTTAGGACTCCTACCACATGACTATCAAGATCAAACACCGGGCCACACAGGGTCAAAAGGGATTGCCGTGGCGGATCTCCCTGATTGCGAGATTGTAACTGCTGAATTAGATGTTGGAGATGTATTGGTAACTACAGAGAGACTTATTCATCGGGGACTCCCTAATAGCTCGGATATCGTCAGGTGGAGTGTAGATACGCGGTACAGCCAAATTGGTCTGCCGACAGGCCGGGAGTCGGTCCCTGGCTTTGTGGCACGTAGTTGTAACCAACCTGAAAGTGTTTCAAAAACTTATCAAGACTGGAATCGATTATTTTTATGATGCCGTTATGATAATTTAGTGGATCAAATCTCTAAGTTTTTGGCTTCGAAAGTTTTGGTTTATTGAACTTGTTTACACAATTCGGATATGGAGAAATAAAGGTTGATGAATGCAGATGAAAAGTATCTTTTTGATTTGATGGGTTATATCATTATTCCTGATGCTCTGACTGGCGAAGAGGTTAAAAGGTGCAATCAGGCAATTGATCATCATATTGGGCAGTTGCGAGAAATGCAAGATTCACTGGCAGGTGGTTCAGGAGCATTAGCAGGAACATCTCATCGCAAGGATATGGGGGGGATGTTATCTTGGGATCGTCCTTGGTGTGAACCTTTTCGGCAATTATTGGTGCACCCTAACGTTTCGCCGTATCTAGACACTATCTTGGGAAAGTCTTATCGTCTTGATCATGGACCAAGTTTAATTGCTATGGATGAAGGAACAGAGGGAGGGACTCTGCATGGAGGAGGAATCGAACGACCCAATTTTTCGGAGGCTTATTTTTTTAAAGACGGACGGATTTACTGTGGACTAACTGTGGTGGAATTTATGTTGGCTGACGAAGGTCCTGGAGATGGAGGTTTGGGCCTTATACCGGGAAGCCACAAGGCGAATCTTGCTTGTCCTCATACCATGAAATTATATCAACAATATCAACAGTATGTGGTTGAAGTGAATGCTAAAGCAGGAGATGCTGTAGTTTTCACTGAGACACTAACCCATGGAACATTACCTTGGAAAGCAAAACATCAGCGGCGAGCATTATTATATAAATTTAGTCCTGGCTTTCAAGCATACAGCCAAGGTGCCCATCAGGTTGCTTACCCAGACTATATTGAAGATATGGCACCAGAAGAACGAGCAGTCATGGAAGCACCACATATTCGGCGTTAAATACTATAATGGAGAGTTGAACATGGGTAAGGTTTATCGTGTTGCCATAATTGGTACGGGACGCATGGGTGGTCTTATCGAAGACGAGCTATCAGCTAATCAGTTTTCCAGCCCCTATGGTCATTTCAGTGCGTATCAATACATTCAACAGACAGAAGTTATCGCTGTTGCGAACCGAGGTGCAGACCGATTACAAAGATTTACCGACAGGTTTGGTATTAGCAATACTTACTTAGATTACCAACAGATGATTCAGAAAGAGAAACCAGATATTGTTAGTATTACTACTCCCTCTTTTGCTCGTGCTGAACCAATTATCTTTGCTGCTGAACATGGTGTTAAGGGGATCTATGCTGAAAAGGGATTGTGTGCTTCCTTGGAAGAAGCTGACCGAATATCAGTGGCATGTCACCAAAATGGTACTGCTTTTAACTGGGGAGCTATGCGTCGCCACCATGATGGATTTATTCGTTTGCGCGGGGCGATCCAAAACGGGGAAATAGGTCAACCACAATATGCCATTATGTACGCTCAAACTGATCTTATTAAGCATCATCCTCATACTTTAGATCTTGTTTCAATGTTACTCGGTGATCCACAACCTGTTTGGGTAGAAGGACTATTGGCAGAGTCACGTGGCACTCGCTCAGCACCCAATTACGATGTCAAACAGCATGCGTTTCTTCCACCAGAAGGGGAGGAGGTCGCTGATCCGATGGTAGAGCTCTTTCGTGTCGGTTACGCTCATAAAGGTAAGCAGGAAATGCATATGGAAGGAATATTCTTACCGGTTGCAGGGCGGTTTGATATTGATATACATGGTACAGAAGGGACTGCGATGGCTTGGGATAATGGTGGAATGTTTCGCCTTCGGCGTGGACGTGGAAAAACGGCCGAAATCGAAGAAAAGGTTATTAAACCGGCAGGTGAGAGCCCAACGGTCTGTACTATTCGAGATATTATAAATGAGATAGAAACTGGACAATGCACGTCTGGTAATATTGATGTCACCATGCAGTCAGTAGAAGTGCAGTTTGGATTAGCTCATTCTCACTTACAAGGTGGAGAGAGAATAGCATTGCCAGTAGTGGATCGTAAGCTTTATATTCCTGGTGGTTAAAATTGCTGTTCAAATAAAGGGAATTGCCTACTTGATAATACAACCAGAACCAGAAAAATCACGGCCGACAGTGGATTGGCTTATTGATGGAACCCAGTTTAAAGCCCAAGTTTACCTTGATGGGGGAGATTTGGTGCTGAGTAATGGGTTGATTCGACGTGCTTGGCGTTTAAAGATGAACGCTGCTTGTGTTGCCTATGATAATTTAATCACTGGAGACCCCCTTCTGCGTGCTGTTCGTCCTGAGGCACAAATTACTATTGATACAGAGGAGATTTCCGTCGGTGGACTAATAGGACAGTCGAATCACGCATATCTGACGGAGGAATTTATTGATCAGCTCAAAGATGATCCTAAGACTTTACGTTTTTCTGAGTTTCGGGTTGGAAAGCCAATCGAACGATTGACATGGAAACCTGTCCGACATCATGCACCAGATGCGAAGTGGCCACCTGAAGGTCTTACTTTGGAGATGGATTTTGTTTCCTCTGTGGGGGCTCCATCATTTTCTGTCACAATTCATTATCAGCTTTATAGTGGTATTCCTGCTATGTCAAAATGGTTAACCGTACAAAATATGGGTAAGGAAAAAATTACGATTAACCGGTTTACGTCTGAGATCCTAGCTATTATCCCATACGAAGATCCTGTTGAGTGGCGAGATGTTCCTATTACATTTCCTAATCTTCATGTTGAAACGGACTATGCTTTTGGAGGTTTTAGCCATAAAAATAGTTCAAAGCATTCTGTGCATTGGAAAATTGATCCTCAATTCCATACTCAAGTTAATTATGCTAACAAAAACCCATGTCTGCTTGAGGTCCATCCTCCTCGAGGGCCGGCGCAAGATATCCTGTCCAAAGGCAAGTTTGAATCCTTTCGGGTGTTTGAGCTCCTATACGATTCAACCGATCGAGAAAGAAAAGGCTTAGCTCTTCGGAGATTCTATCGTGTGATTGCACCATGGATCACTGAAAATCCATTAATTTTGCATGTTGTTAGTACAGAGCCGGAAACGGTTCAAAATGCTATTGATCAAGCAGCAAACTGTGGTTTCGAGATGGTCAGCTTGAGTTTTGGTAGTGGGGTCGACATGGAGTATGAGAATAGTGATAACTACCAAAGATGTAAAAGCTTAGCTGATTACGCTGATTCAAAAGGGGTACACCTTGGCGGTTATTCGCTATTATCCAGCCGTCGTATTCAGCCTGACATTGACAATATTGTTAATCCTGATACAGGTGAGCCAGGTGGACAAACGCATGGTTACTGTCCAGCGCTGGCCTCTAGATGGGGACAAAATTACTTCCGAAAGCTGCGAGTTTTTTTTGAGGAGACAGGTTTTCTTCAGTTCACACATGATGGCTCTTACCCAGGAGACGTCGACTTAGTGGCTCGCCCACCGCTGCAAAAAGGTGTTGAAGACTCGCAATGGATTCAGTGGAAAATAATTTCTGATTTCTATAAATGGCAAAGATCACTTGGTATCTATGTGCGTGTACCAGATTACTATTTTCTCAGTGGGTCGAATGAGTGTGGTATGGGATATCGGGAAGTCAACTGGTCTCTGCCGCGTATCCAGCAACAGATTCATACCCGCCAAAACATCTTCGATGGTACATGGGAGAAAACACCTAGTATGGGGTGGATGTTTGTACCGTTAACGCAGTATCATGGAGGAGGTGACGCTGCGACTATTGAACCATTAGATCAACACCTAGATCATTATGAAACTATGTTAGCTTCTAATCTGCTTTTTGGTGTACAAGCAGTTTATCGTGGAGTTCGTTTGTACGATGGAGAAAAGGCAAAAAGGATGGTTAGTCAGATGGTCGCGCTTTATAAAAAGTATCGTCACATTCTTGAGTCTGATTTGATTCACTTAAGACGAGCTAACGGACGCACAATTGATTACATGTTGCATGTTAATCCCAAGTTGCCTGAGAAGGGTTTTTTATCTGTTTTTAACCCGACCCCAAAAAGTATAGTTGAAGTTATCGCATTACCCCTTTATTACACAGGTTTGACAGATACTGCTGAAATAAGTCAGAGAGACGATCTTTCTGAAACATACAGATTGGATCGGAATTATTGTGTTGAACTGTCCGTTACGGTTCCTGCCATCAGCTATACTTGGTTCGTGGTTCGTTGAGACAGTAAGTGTGAGAATATCCGTCTTTGGTAAACAGAAATTTTTGCCTGATTTTGACGAAGACGTTATCATCTTCCTAAAGGGTTGTTTGCTGGATAACAGGTGTAAATGTAATTTTTGTGGATAAGATCATCTCAGATTCACCCTTTTCTAATCTGAGGATGGATGAACCTAATTGAATATCAAAGGAGCGGTGGGTTTTTGTTTTGATTTTGTATCTAGCTATGCTAGAATGATCACTAGATTGTCTTCGATGTTTCGACTGCAAGGAGTAGTATAATGGGAGATAACCCCCGGAAAAATTCAAAGCAACAATTTGAGGACGATTTCCTGCTTTTTGAGGGTGATGAATCAGATGATTCGGAAGAGCAGATTAATCTTCCTCGATCGCTAATTCTTGTCGAGCGACTCATTTATGCAATTGAAGACGAGGATCCGATTAAACAAGTTTTATATAATTTGCGACGTGAGATCATTCAGGAAGAGATCACTTTTCAAGAAGCAAGAAAAACCTTGGCGGAAATGCAGACGTCAATTGATAAGTTGACTGCACCTGCCAATCGAGTTGGTACATTGATTAAT
>PAQF01000008.1 GCA_002709695.1 Candidatus Poribacteria bacterium | reverse complement strand
AACTCCTACTAGACGAAATGGCATTTTCTCCTAACATGTTGTTGTGTAAAGAGACCTGTTACCCTAACAGGTCTCTTTTTTTATGGCTACGTTCACTTGAAAATTCGCTTCAGCTTGATTAAGGAATTGATCAATGCCGCACTAGCTGATTTCTATCTGTTCAATTTTTTCTGCTGTTGCTTGGTTTATATGGTGGAGTTCCTAGGTGTTTTCTATTAGCATAAAAACTGATGTAATGAGGTTGTACCGTATCAGATTGAAATTGAAAGTCAAGGTGAGATATCCTTATCAGAACTTTTCTATTATTGTTGTAGCTCATTGAAGTTTTGGTTTCTTGGATCAGGTAGAGGGGTGTCCATCTTAAATCGGGTAATCGAAAGGGATGTTGGTGTGATAGTTGGGATGTGGTGCTGTGCTCTGGAAAAATCGATTTCTACATAGGTCCAATTCTCTGGGGGCCACGATCCAGGGCCAACATTGAAGCATCGTAGCTATGTTTCATGAGATCTAGTTTGAGAGATTGTTTGTTTGGTTGATTCCATAAGTTTTCAAATTCGTGTGGATCTTCTTGTAGATCATATAGTTCTCCATGTTGGTGACCATGATAAACTACCAATTTGTGTCTTTGGTTCCGGTACATAGTGGCAAAAGTGCCATCTGCTCCATCCAAAGCATCGTAGTATTCGGAACGAACAAACTGCCGATGATGATTTGGGTCTGCTTTTCCTTTTAGAATTGGTAATAGAGATCTTCCTTGCATTTGTTCGGGAGGGGCTAATCCTGCTATTTCTAGTAACGTTGGGGTTTTGTCCAGAAGTTCTACTAAAGCCTCGCTTTTCAAACCCTGTTCAAGGTAACCAGGGCATGAAAAAATCAATGGTACACGAACGAGTCCTTCGTAGAATCGACAGCCTTTCTGAATCAGTCCATGATCACCTAGCATTTCCCCGTGATCACTAGTGAAGATAATGACTGTGTTTTGTCGTTGCCCGGTTTCCTCTAGAACTGCCATAATTCGCCCTACTTGGTCATCGATTAGTTTTATCATGGCGTAGTATGCAGCCTGCAAGGTTTTGGCATCTCGTTTTCCTGGTGAAACCCTCTCCGTTTGGAATCCCAAAAGTGGAGGTTGGGGGAGAATTGGGTTTTGGATATCCAGTTTTTCCGGAGATTGGCACGTGGATTGGAAGTCAACTGTCGCTAGATCCTTTTGTTGTCGTAAATCGGTTTCTTGGAAAAGTGGTCCTGGCATTTCTGCTGGATTAAACATTTCTCTGTATATCTGCGGTGGGTTGAAAGGAGGGTGAGGGTCATAGATATTTACACTAGCCAACCAAGGGTTACCATGTTCCTGTTTCATGAATTCAATTGTCTTTTCTGCACACCAAGTGGTTTGGTGAAGTTCAGCTGGGATTCCTTCCACGTTTTCAGTCAATTCTCCTAGGGTATATCCTTTGGAACGAACCCAGTCTGCATAATCATGTCCTGTTTTCCAATCATCCCGAGGTGCGTGACTATATTGCCAGTAGCTGTAGCCGTCGTTGACTCTGGGTTCAATTCGACCGTAGGCACTAGCTAGATGTAGTTTACCTATTAGCCCACAGCGGTATCCAGCTTCAGAAAGAAGACGTGTAACCAAAGGAGGTCTATTGGGGAAAAATGCATTGCCGTTGCCATTCACATGTACAGTACTGGGGTACATACCAGTTAAAAAACTGGTGCGACTAGGTGTGCAAATTGGGCTTTGACAATAAGTATGGGTAAATGCAACTCCCTGTTGGACTAATTGGTCAATGTTTGGAGTTGAAACATGGGGGTTTCCTAGAGCTCCGATGGTATCGTAACGTTGCTGGTCTGTACAGATCCAGAGAATGTTTGGGGGGGCTTGCTGGTATTTAAAGGCCATTAGTCGTTACTCATTCTTGGGGCAATCTTGGAGTTTTTGAGACAAAGACGCTTCGTCATTTAATTCGAATTAGGCTATTTATGATGATAATAGAAAACGGAAAAAGCTAATTATACAGTATAATTAAAATCGAAATGATGGAAAGATAGGCTGTTTTTGACCATTGTTATCTTATTTTGGTCTTCATTTGACTTTCTTGTCAAGCATTGTATTTGGTTACAGTGCGTTAGTTGAAGATGTGGCTATCATTTCATGGTAGTAGCGTTTCTATTAAATCACTTGACCTGTTGTGGATGAGAGCCAATTCCAAGAAAACGGGGCAAAGAAGAACTAGTGAGTTTAATTAGTGTTATTGTCTATGAAAGGACATGTCAGTTATGGATCTTAAACCAGAGCATAATTGGGGACATAATATTGCCTTTGGAGAGGAATATTATCAAAATGCTGTCCAGTTACTGAGAGACATTCGCGATGATGCCGAAATTCTGGCAGAGGTTGCTGCCAAGGTTGCGGATGCGCTCCGTGCTGGTTATACAGTCTATGCTAATATAACGACAGGTCACATGCCGACACATGAGTTGATAAATGGTCGTGAGGGAAATCCAGCTTTTTTTGAGTTTACTGGCGCTGATTCTTGCACACCAGAGCAGTTCGATTCCATGCGCGCGGGTGATATTTTATTAACCAACAATGTGAGTGAACAGGTACGAGCTGCTCGAGATTCTGGAGTCTATGTTGTGGTTTTTACAACCTGCTATGTCAATAACCGCAATGCACCTCACGGAAAAGTTAATCCTAGTGTGAACGATTGGATGCCCGAAGATGTGGCGTCTCGTGTAGTAGATTCACATATTCCTTGGCATCAGGGTTTGGTGCGTGCTCCTGAGATTCCCGAGATGACAATCTGCCCAGGGTCGTCGAACGGCTCCTGCGCTATTCATTGGATGATTACTGCGGAAGTTGCTTACGCATTGGCGACGGAGAAGACACCAGATGGAAATATTGGACGCCAATACACCGATATTCTTTTGCAACGTATCGCCGATGTATATTCGAAGGATTTGCTTAGCTTAAATACTACGGCTGAAAGAATTGCAGAACGGATCATAAGTGGTGGACACTATATTGTACGAAGTCGAAACCTTGGTGTTGAAAGTGAAGCGAGTACTGTAGCTCAGGGGCTGATGCTAGCAAATGCCTTCCCTCCACGTTCAATTGATGAAGGTGGTAATAAAGACACTTTCCTGATTGCAGCTGTTAGTAGCAATGATCCACAAGATATAACTTGGGCGGAGGAAGCAAGTGCCAACGGTAATTATGTTATCGGGATAGGTCCCACTGAGAACCGTGAATTGCGGGATCGATGCCATGTCTATTTCGATGACCGTTGCCACGAACCTGGCGGAGTTATCTCCATTCCTGGTTGTACTGATAAGGTCTGTCCTGCTACTGGTATTCTCAACAATATCATAATGTATATGCTGACAGCACAGTTTGTAGATGAAATGTGCCGTCGTGGTGCCGTCCCTTACTTTTGGATGGGTGGTTACAGGTGTGGGGGGGGCGATTACAACGAGATTATGCGCCCATTTTTCCTAGAACGTGGTTATTGAAAGGACCTTTCGGACACTATTATCATGGTTTTGCAGAATACGTATAAGGTCGGATTTATGCAACATTGTTGTTACAGCTGAATAAATAGACAGAGATGTTTCAACTAACGGAAGAACAACAAGAAATTGTCAAACATGACCAGGGGCCAGCGTTGGTTTTTGCCGTGGCTGGTGCGGGAAAAACCACCTCAATGGTCGGTCGCATTCATTACTTAACGCATGATAAGAAAGTAAGACCTAGGCATATATTAGCTAGTTCATTCAGTCGTGCCACTGTTGAGGAGATACGAGCAAAACTAAAAGCTTTTCGGGTTACTGGCGTGGATTGTCGAACCCTACACTCATTGGGGCTGAAGCTTGTTCGATTAGCGGAAGATAGATCGCTATGGCCTAAACAAACTAACGAACAAGATATCAAAGCAAACCTTAACACCATTTTGTCAGAGCGTGCACTCAAGCGAATGGCGAGAGAAAGAAACTGTGATGTCTTTGCCTTGGGAATTGATGTAGATGAATTGGAAAGTCAGATCAGTAGCTGGAAACAAAATCTTGCCTATTATGACTTAGACGTCGCTGATTTGCCACATCATATGTTTACACCAGCACTCCAAGTTACAGTTGATCAACCGGATTATGTCGAAGTCTACCAGTTACAGGAAAAACCGCTGATCCAACCAACGCAGGCCGAGCATCCAAATCCGGATTTCATATTATTGTACCAGTATTACGAAGAAGAACGCCAAGGCAACAATTGGATAACCTTTGATGATATGCTGATTAAGGGCTGGGAAGCTTTGGTACGCTTTGCCGAAGTGAGAAGTTACGCTCAAGCTATGTACCAATATGTGTTAATTGATGAGTTTCAAGATGTTAGTTTAGTGCAGTATCTTATCCTTGATATTATTACTGCAAAGAATCGTAACTATATGGTCATTGGGGATGATGATCAGTGTATTTATACTTGGCGAGGAGCCAACCCCAAGTATTTTCTTGACTTTAAACAAGTATATGAAGCCAAAGAGTATCTGATTACGGAAAATTTTCGGTCTTTTGCCCAACAAACCACTTTAGCTAATTCATTAATTTTCCATAACAAAAACCGGAAATCCAAGCAAATAAACTTAACACAGGGGTTTAACGGTGTGACCCAAATTGTTAGCTGTGACAACAGTTTTCAGATGGCTGAATATATTGTCAAAGAGGTTCAGGCTCTGCGAGATCAGGGTTGGTGTACAAACGAGATGGTCATTTTGGTTCGTAGCTATGCCCAGACCCCTTTTATTGAAGCTGCCCTGATAGAGGCTCAAATTCCTTATCAGATCCAAGGTAATCAGCCATTTTACAAAAGGAGCGAAATTAGTACTTTACTTAGTTATCTTTATTGGGCACAATTAGAACGCAAATTCCAAGTGGATGGTTGGTTCGAGTCAAGAACAGAACAGTTGCATTACGTTGACCGTTTTCAAAGAATCATCCAGATACCAGCACGATACATTAAAAGGGAAGTCATCGAAGAGGTATGTATCAGAGCTGCTAGGCAGAAGACTTCTATCATCGACTCGCTGATGGCATCGATGATTCGGATGCATAATCGTACTCGTCATCAGGTCGAAGATTTCATAACCACTATTGAACAGCTTGTGACCCGGCTCGACCAATCTGCCAATGAAACTTTGGCTTGGCTCGTGAATATTCTTGATTATCAAGATTATTTGAGGAAACATAGTGCAATGGAAGAACTTGGGGAAAGCAAGGTACAAACAGTCAATGCTCTTATCAGTTTTGCCGATGGTCATCGGACGTGTTCTAATCTTTTAGAATATGTAAAGAAAATCTCTTTCGGTCGAATGGATGAAGATGGGGATGAAGATTGGCTGAAAATTACCTCTATGCACCGAGCGAAAGGGCTCGAGTGGCCTATTGTTTTCATTCCCAATTGTAATGATGGGTTTATACCTGTGCGCGAAACCTCATATCCTACCAACAGTCTTTTTGATAGTCTTTCTGCTGGTGAACCGATTCCAGAGGAAGAAAGACGTTTATTTTATGTTGCTATTACTCGTTCGCAGAAAGTGCTTTATCTGTTATCAGAAAAAACGCGCAGACCATCGAAATTTCTGGAGGAAGCGAAAGCAGAAAATCTGGTCAATACGTGTAACCAGATCAAGAGCACATTGAGTAAACCAATAGCCGAGTTGAGTCTAGAAGATGTAATCCCTGTTTGCATGAGTATAGAGGGAGCAACCGGATTACAATGTTATTTCTCGGATTGGTGGAAACCGGAACTCGGTTTCAAAAATAGGTTCAACTTTTTGCTCGGTGAACTGAAAACCAAAATAGAAGAAATTGAAGTTGGACAGGATGATCCAGATGTCTTGGTAGATGGAAATATTAAGGATCGTTTAGTTCAGGGACTTAATTTCTTTAAAGGGTTATTAAGTTAGTCTTTAATTCTTTCTACGCTTGGAGCATATCACAATGATACTGTATTCTAAATCAAAAAACCTGTTATTTGGATGGAAAGTGGAAGAAGTATGATTTGGCTCCATGATAAAGAAATGTCAAGTGAATGCGCTATATATGTTGGTATATAGTAGAAAACTATAATCGTAAACTATCAAAAAAGTCTGGAGTAAAGTGATTGATATGCGTGAGGCGAACGTTTTTTTGACGATTACGTTCTGTCCTTCATATCTTGAAGTCTTTTTTCCTTTTTGTTATGATTCTATTTCGTAGAATGCTAGCATTTCACCCGTACTGAAGGAAATCAGTGTAAAGGGATTTCGGGATTGGAACGTGAAAGCATTGTTGGTGAAGGAGGCGAAAACTTGCATCCGAGTTTGACCTTACTGTCGAAAGGAAATTTGCTATCTCCTATTTTTTACGAACCATATAAAATTATTTGTTAGACAAAGGAATATTCTATGTCCAGTACCAAAGGGCCAATCGGTCCCAATGAAGATATTAAGGTCTCCAAAATCGAAACCTTTGTGCTGAAAAATTCTTGGGTTTTCGTCAAGATATCGACTGATGTAGGTATTATTGGTTGGGGAGAAATGCTCAAAGACGATGCCAAGGCCTGTGCCGCTGGTGCCCTTGAAGTGGCCAACTACTTGGTAGGCAAAGATCCCCGTCCAGTTGTACACCACTGGCAAGCCATCCACCGTGGTGCCTTCTACCGTGGTGGTCCAATTAAAACTGCTATTTCCTCCGGCATCGATATGGCGCTGTGGGATATCGCCGGCAAATGCTATGGCGTACCGGTCTATAAACTTCTGGGCGGTCCCACTCGCGATAGAGTTCGTGTTTATGGCGAGGTCAGTGAAGAAACAGGGGTCAACGCCATGAAAGTAGGACCACAAAGCTCGCGCAAAGCCTTCAAATATGTTGAAACTCCCATGTTTGTCGATGAAGTCGCTGAACGCTTTAAGGCGTTGCGTGATCAATATGGTTCTGGTGTTGATATTGGCATCGACTTCCACGGTGCTGTACAACCGCCTACTGCTCTTTTGTTAATGAAAGCCTTGGAACCTTATCAACCTTGGTTTTATGAAGAAGTTGTGCAGGCCCTTAATGTCGATGTCATGGCTGAGCTAGCGCAGAAAACCCACATTCCCTTAGCTACTGGAGAACGTATCTTCACTAAGTGGGGCTTTAAAGAAATTCTTGAAAAACGTGCTGCCACCATTCTCCAACCTGATGTCTGCTACGCTGGCGGGATTACCGAATTGAAAATCATCGCTGGTATGGCCGAGTCCTACTACACGCCGATGGCTCCACACAATCCACAAGGACCTTGCTCCCTCGCTGCTAGTCTCCAAATAGCCGGAGCTATCCCAAATTTCTTGGCTCAGGAACGTGGTGACAATGACTATATGGAACTTCTGGCGAATCCCCTGCCACCAGTGTGCGATGGCCACCGTCCATTGCCTACCGAGCCAGGCTTAGGTATCACTATTGACGAAGATAAGCTCATGAATCAAGTTGGTGAACCTCATCCCTATGGTCCCCAATTCGATTCCGACGATGGCTCGGTGGTGGATTGGTAAGTCCTATACTAAACAGGTATTTGCTTTGGCACAAAGGGATTCAAGTAAAGGCCTAAACTCCCCAAATTTCCCGCGCTTCATCGAAATTGATTGGTTTTTTTGATTGGTCTTGAATTGAGTGAGCTTCTGGGTTTTCTCCGACCCACCGGTTATCAACCGAGTCGGCTTCTGGTTGAAACCGGATGTCACAACTGATTCGCCATTGATCTGACATATTTCGTGTGGAGGTATGGAGTGTGTACATGGTGAAAATGATTACATCGCCGGCCTCGAAGTCTGTGGTTTTCCATACTCCGCCGAACTGCTTACTAATTTCTAGTGGATCAGTACCAAAATGGCCTGGCGTACGGTCTCGGTCGACATCAGTCTGTCCATAAGTTTGTCGAATCGTGTTAAAACTGGGTAGATTATGTGAGCCTACAAGTATGGCCAATGTTCCTTTTTCCACAGGAACATCTCCAAAGGGTATCCAACAAGTGTGTAAACGTTGTGAACCTCTGCCCATGTAAACGACATCAAAGTGAGGTCCAGCGGCTCTCCCTGGAGGTATCATTCGCAACCACTTATAGTCAAAAGTCCGGGAGGTTTGGCCAAAGAACCCCCGAAAAAAATTAAAGAGTTCTGTTCCCTCCAAAACTTCCAAGACATCTGGATGATGCGTGATTGCTTTTTCACCCATTGTACGAGCCGGTTGTCCATCCGGATTGTACACCGCATCCACCAACTCGTTGCCAGGTTTGAATGGTAAATCTCCATTTTCACTAGCGTACCTCAAGATTGTTTCTCTCGCTTTGATAATAGTTTCCCTGTTGATCAAACCACGTATTAGCAAATAACCATCTTCTTCCATCTGTGAATGTAAACCTGAATTGTCGTGTAATAAATTGTTGCAGTCTCTAAGACTTCCTAAGTTTTGGCTTTGAAAGGTGACTTCGGAATTGCCCAGAAAGGTGACGGGTCGCATAGGTAAACCTCAATTGGTGATGAGTATAAAGTCATATTTTAGGTGTTTTGAAAATGAACTCGGCGAAATAACTGAATCCATTCTATATTATTTCGGAGAATGAATCTATTTTATTCAGGTCCATATGCTCGTGCGGCTACCGTATTTTTCTGAAATTAGATTTCACATTGCACTGATTATGTTAACTTGATAGAATCTAGGTGTACTATATTATTTGGGAGGAATAATTATTACCTCAGCGTTGATGATCGGTACGGGGGAGTACACCACCGGTTATGTTCATACTACAGCTAGCTCCTCAGATAAGAAAGCAGGAGTGATTGCTCTGACTCTTTTCGATTTGCGTCGGCAAGGCAAAATTGGCCGCATTGCTATGGCTGGTACCAATGGAACCAAATATCCTGCCATTCGAAAGCACCTGCAAGATCAGATTAACCGCGCCTATAAAGGCATGGATGTCAGTTTTGATGCTTTTCCGGATGATGGTATTTTGTCTGATCCACAAGCCTACCTGCGTAGCTTGGATGCGATGTCACCCGGCGACTTGGTAACTATCTTCACTCCTGATGATACACATTTTCAAATTGCCTATGATGCTATAGAACGAGGGTTGCATGTGCTTTTAACCAAACCACCTGTGAAGATTCTAAAGGAGCATGAAGCACTGATCGATGCTGCTAATCGCCATGAAGTATTGGTAGCTGTGGAAGTTCATAAACGTTGGGATCCAATTTATGTTGATGCCCGTGATCGAATTCGAAGTCTAGGCGACTTCAGTTTTTTTAATGCTTACATGAGTCAACCAAAAAAACAACTGGCAACCTTCCGTCACTGGGCAGGAAAATCGAGTGACATCAGTTATTACTTGAATTCACATCATGTTGATTTTCATACTTGGTCAATTGGTGATTTCGCACATCCTGTGAGTGTTGTAGCTACTGCTTCTAGTGGGGTTGCTGACCACTCACCTTTTGAAATCAATACCGAAGATACAATAACTTTGACAACACAGTGGAAGAACAACGAAAGTCAAAATTTAGGTACTGCTGTTTATACTGCCTCATGGATTGCCCCAACAAGCGACGTCCATTCCCAACAACGTTTCTTTTACATGGGACACGAAGGAGAAATTATTGTAGATCAAGCGCACCGTGGTTATAGTGTTGCCACTGATGTGGATGGTTACGCATCAGCCAACCCGTTGTTTATGAAATACACTCCAAATACGCAAGGTTACTTCGCTGGTCAGACAGGATATGGTTACCGGAGTATCTCAGCCTTTGTTGATGCAGTATGCCAGATTCGGGAAGGCAGTGCTAAACCATCTGATTTTCAAGATCGCCTGGCCACAATTCAAAAAACATTGACAATGACAGCTATTCTTGAGGCTGGTCGACAGAGTTTGGATAATGGTGGTACTTTGCAACGACTGGTTTATGATGATAGTAGACAATCAGTAAAAATCACTAGTTCTTGACATACCCAAGTGGCTATCATATGCTATTGTGCTATCAGGAAAGGGATTTTCAAAAATGATTAATGAAAAAGATAAAACGCAATTTTATGAGCTTGGATATTTTGTTACTGACGTTGTCCTCGAACCGAACCGGCTTCAATCCATGGCGGATGAAATGGATCGTCTATATCGGGAAGGTGTTGAAGAAGCCAAAGCTACCGGTGATCCTGAAGCTATTCTTGCAGCTGAGGGTCGGAGAGCGTATGGGCAGGTTCACAATCGAAGCCAAATAGCAGCTGAGTTTGTTAGATCTGAAATATATTTGGAAGCGTGTCGCGTTTTTATTGGCCCAGATGCTGATCTCTATTGGAACCAAGCTGCCACAAAGCCACCCAAATTAGGGAAAACTTTCAGTTGGCACCAAGACTCCGGTTATACTGAGACTATTCCTCTGGCCTATATTACTTGCTGGACAGCGATCAGCGATTCAAATTTAGAAAACGGAGGGATTTGGGTGTTGCCAAAATCACACACATGGGGAGTTTTGGAACACGAAAACGAAGAACCAAATCGGCAAGTTTATGGTGGGTTGCGTGCCAAGTTTTCGGATGATAGTGGAGCTGTTCCTGTTGAAATGAAAGCTGGACAAGTCGCTATCTTCAGTTCGTTGACTCTTCATATGAGTGGTCCTAACACTAGTCGCAACAGTGTGCGTCGTGGTTATGTTCCCCAGTACCATGTTCCAGGTGTTATTCTAAAAAGAACAGGAAAACCCGTTGGAGATCAACTCCCTGTGTTGCGAAACGGACGAAGAGTCAACTGAAGATATATGTATACATAAGGAGACGTTTTGAAACTACAAGAACAACAGATCAATCAATTTAAGGACGAAGGCTATTTAATTTTACCCAATTTTTTCGACCAGTATGAAGTTCAGGCATTAGTAATTGAACTGGAGAGGTTTCACCGTCAGGATTTGGGAAGAAACGTAGCTACCGACGGCGATGGTGAGACAAGTTCTACCACCATGGATAATTACCAAATTATTCCTCTCAATAACATCAGCGACTTGTATCGCGCATTACCTTATTGTTTGAAAGTCAAAACGGTTGTGAGTCAACTCTTGGGAGATCCATATATCCGTCATCTGGATCAAATTTTTCTCAAGCCGCCCAGAACTGGTATTGGAACCAGTTGGCACACGGATAATGGATATTTCCGCATTAGTGACCCAACAAAAGGAACGGGAATGTGGATAGCGTTACACGACGCATCACGAGAAAACGGGACCTTGCAAGTCATTCCCAATGGTCATAAGCTTGAATACTTGCATCAACGTGACCCCTACAGTAATCATCATATTACCTGTGATCCAGACGAATCAAAAGCGGTGCCTGTGGAGGTTGATGCTGGCGGAATTGTTTTCTTCAACTATGGCATCCCGCATTGCACAAAGGAAAATAAAACTGATAAAATGCGTGGAGGGTGCGCATACCATTTTTTGCGTCAAGACTATATTCCCGAACAATCTCAACAGATGCACAATTTGCCTGTTATAACCGGTCCAGATGCCACGGGAGGAATACGCGAGTATGGTGTTGAGGTTGAAGGGACTTGGGAACAGGAAGTCCAGAAATTAGTTGGTTGAAACGTCTTTCGGGGCCATCTTTCCCTCTAGAGATTTTGCGTGGTTGAACAGGTTTAGGGTTGTTATCTAAAGCATGGTACCATCGGATATCATCTCTTCCAATGCATTTCCTCTTTGTTTCAGAGGTAATTCGACTCGTCCTCGACTGCGGCTGGATTCATAGATGGCTAGTAGGACTTCTAGTGTATCCCGACCTTTTCGTCCGGAACATCGGTGTTCTGGGCCACCTTCAATCCATCTTAAAAAGTCTTCAAAAATATTTGGTTGATCAAAAGATGGAATTGGTTGCCAAGCACCACCAGTATCTTTATTGCGGTATTGGGCATCTGAACCCACCCGAATATTTCCTCCTTCACCGATTAGCATAAGGTGGTTTCCAGCTGTTGGTTTGTACTGGCCGGATTCGATAATGCCGCTAACACCGTTTTCAAACTGGACGAATCCCAGTGCTTGCATCTCTGACTCTAATCCTTCTGAAAGATACGAGCCGTCTCTATGAATTTGTCCTAGCACCCATGAAACAGGAGAATCGTCCAGGTAATATCGCATTAGGTCAGTCTGATGAGTATGATGAGTCAGCATGGCAGCACCACGATGTGCGCGAATATAATGGAGTTGCCCAATAGCATTTTGATCAATCAGGTTTTTGGCATTGGCCCAACCTTGATTGTAGCGAAGTTGATGTCCAACTGCTAGGTAGATATCAGACTCATCGGCTCTTTGAATCAAATGATCGGCTTCCCACAGTCTAGTAGTCATGGATTTTTCTAGATACAGCCCGGTAATGGGGAAATCCAACACACGATTGGCAACTTGGTAGTGTGAAAAAATGGGCGTGGCAACGATAGCTATATCCAGCGACTCTTTTTTCAGCATCTCATCAAAATTCTGATAGGTTTTGACTCCCTCTGATTCCAACTTTTCAAAGTTGACACTATTCATGTCGGCAGCGGCAATGACATCGATCTGGTCGACCTGATTGGCAGTGTTTCGTAAAGACATACCTCGACTTCCACAACCGATCAGTGCAGTACGATAGACTTTAGTTGAATTCGACATGATATTGTTCCCTTGGAATTTCAGACCAAGATTTTGATTATGTACCGATTGGATGACAGTAAAACTGACGATAAAATTGTAGATTTTTCGGTTGCCAACTTTTTACCTGCTTAGACTTAGTTTTTTAACTTAGTGTACTCCGGATTAATGCATTGGTCATCCCAACGTTGCAGGACACAACGTAATCCAACGTCTGATTCAGGATACTGTCCTTTGTCATCTGTTTCATTAATCCAGTTATTCAGGATCTTCTGGTGTTCGCTTAGGACGCTAGAATAATTCGGATTATTTGCTAGATTAATTGTTTCATGTGGATCATTTTCCAGATCGTATAGTTCTTCCTCAGGTCGATTTGAGCCCCAAAACGCTGCCTGTACACTATTTAGTTTGCTCTCAGCGTACATGCTGTGTAACAAAGTCATAAAGTTGGAACCATCTCTATATTGTGGCTGCATGTATGGCCGGTCGGTCATAAAATTGCGAAGATAACCATACTTTTTGGTGCGCACTGCACGAATTCGGTCGATTGTATAGTCACATCGGTCTTTGGCAGCGATTACATACTCGCGTGGGATGAAGTTGGAGGAGAAAAGATGTTTCCCTTCCATATTATCGGGTATTTCGAGGTTTGCGAGGGCTAGTGAGGTAGCACTGATATCGATTCCACTGACCAAATCTTGGCGAATGATCCCAGGTTGTATTAGGCCTGTGTGACCCAACCCAGAAACGATTAGTGGAACTTTATGTCCTCCTTCATAAACGAATTGCTTGTGTCGTGGTAAACGCATCCCATGATCACTGAACAGAAATATGATCGTATTTTCAAGTAGGTGATCTTCTTCCAGTTTTGTAAGGATTTGACCTACCTCGTTGTCGGTGTGACTCACGCAGTCGTAATGTAAAGCGATTTCATCTCGAATGATTGGATGATCTGGATAGTACGGTGGTACTGTGATGTCTGATGGATTTATGTATCGTTGGAGGTTGGGATTTCCAAACTGTTTTCCACCTGTAAGCTGAATCTGTCCGAAGAAGGGTTTCCCGTCTGGGCAACCTGACCAATCGCTGCCGCCTTGAGCACCTTTGAACCCCATTTTCGGGTTATTATGATGGTAGAGATTAGTACTCTGGTAGACAAAGTTATAATCTGTTTTGCCTTCGATAAACGTGTAGTAACCAGCATCGCGGAAATGTTCAGGAATAGTAGATACTCCATCAGGTAGCGATATAGCATCATAGTCTTGCCCCATATCTATATTTCTAAAGTTCGGTCTTGAACTCCTATGGTTGTGTGCTCCGATTGTTGTCTGATACATTCCAGTAATAACTGCTGATCTAGAAGGTGAACAAACTCCAGCCGGCATATACGCTCGGTCAAACCGAACACCGTTTTTAGTTAGCTGATCTATGTTCGGTGTCTTTACAACCTGATGTCCGTAACACCCAAACCAGTCATTCATATCTTCAATGAAGATCCATAACACGTTTGGTGAATTCATCTCACTTGGTTCCTCAATACAGTTTGAAATTTGTCATTAGCTCCGTCTCTTGAGGAGGCTGAACGTATCTCAAGTCGAACTCTCGGACAGATTTTTTCTAACTGGATGACGACTGATGCAGGTACCAGTTGATACAGAATACGTTTTCGCTGTATCTTCAGGTCCGAGTTATATGGGCTACAGCAATGTTAGATTCGTTTGACAGGCTTGTGCAAACTCATAGTTCTTAATTTGTTTATAAGGATATGTCCATATTGTACCAGCAAATTAATGTATCTTCCAACTATGACTATAGGATTTGTTTGCCTTTTACTGGAAGTAAGAAAAGTTATCTGCTTCCTTAGAGTTATTCGACCTAATGTTCACTCGAGTCTATGGGAAAAACTAGGATAAATCAAATATGGTATAATGGTGAAAATTAAGGTTGGTGGGGTGGATTATGACACCTGAGCAACGGTACTTTTTTGACGTGGCTGGATATTTGCACTTGGAAAATGTTCTTAGTTCTAAGCAGTTGGTAGCCTGCCAAAAAGCAACTCAAAGGTACATCGATACTCCAGTTGATCAGCTTCCTGAAGGATTTGGTAAAGATGGGAAACGTCATATCAATGGATTTGCCTTTGACAAGACCTTGGAATCTTTGGTTTTCCATCCGAAAACGTGGCCAATCATAATGGAACTAACGAACCAAAAGCCACGTTTAACCAGTGGTACTTTGCAAGTTGATCTACCTGATTCAGGAGGAGGAGGGCTTCATTGTGCTCGAGACGATTATGGATGGGAGAGTTGTCGATATGAAGTCCGCGATAACAAGATCTACTGCGACAATTTTGTAGTTTTCCCTTATTTTGATGATGTCTTTCCTGGTGATGGGGGCCTTCTGGTCGTCCCCGGTTCTCACAAGGCATCTTTCCCTCGACCAAAAACGATGTTCTACAATGGTAACGTAGTCGATACCAATGACTTACCATTGGGTGTGATTAACCTGACACCGCGTGCTGGCGATGTGCTGATTATTTCAGAGTTGTTGACGCACGGTATATTGCCTTGGAATCCACCAGATCGTATCCGAAGAATCTTGGTTTTGCGTTATACTCCGCAACATAAAGGTGGTGGAGGGCCTTCGGAAACATTGAAAGATCGGTTATCGTCTCAAACCTTGGAATTAATGGCACCAGCTCATTATACACATAGCAAAAACATTACCCAACAAAACAAAATTCGTATCGATTAATTTCAGAGATAGTAACTCGCGCCACTCAAAAAGGCCGAAGGGGTAATGGGGTGCAGATTTTCGATCGTTACGCTAACCTTATAAATTGGGTAAATCGTGGAGAGCACCGCCTCAGAGTACTGGGCCATACGCTAGATGGATCACCTGTTGTTTGCTGTCAAAATGGTGGGGAGAAGAAACCATCCATCTTTATCAGTGCGGGCAGTCATTCAACCGAACAAGCTGGTGTTACTGCTGCAGTTGAACTAATTGATCAACTAAACACAGATCATCAAGTTTATGTAATTCCGTGTCGTGACCCAATGGGCATGAATGGTTTTTCCTATGCTTTAAGCCTTAGTTTGGGTGAAGAACCAGAACTAGATTCCGCTGAAGATATTGAACAGATCCTAAGAGATGTTGGGGAAGTCCTTTATCAAGACGAGGAAACGCTCCTCGTAATCATTGGTGAGTATGGTTATTCAACTAGTGATTTATATGGTCGATTTCCTCGAGGTGAGTCTTTTTTAGAACCATTGATTGGACGCCGAATCTTCTTTCCGTCAAGCGCTGAAGGGATTGAAGGAACAACGCCCTTCCAGCGTGCTTATACGCTAGTTGTTAGCCCAGAAGGTGAAATTCTCCACATCAACCGGTTTCATGACACGTCTTGGGCTCCTGTAGAGGTTCAGTGTGTCCGACGCCTGATGGCCGAAATTCAACCGGGCTTAACTTTAGATTTGCATGAGTATAGCGGCGATGCCTTCTGGTTTTCCGCTCGACATCAACAAAGTGATGAAGACCAAGTTTGGGAGAAAAAGATAGCTGACGGTATAATTCAAACTGTAGCTGAATCCAAGATAAAATTGGTGGAAAAAGATTATCTCCCTGAGTCGTTCTTCACCAGAAGTCAGCCAGGTGTTTTCTGGCTCAACCCTCAACAAAGAGGGGAGGGCTTAAATCTAGCAGATTTTGCTGCTAATCAATATGGGCTTTCCTTCACTATCGAGACAGGTATGCAGTCAGGGTTTCAGCATCGTGTTTCTAACTCTATGTTGGCAGTTCAGACTGCTGTGGATATTTTCGAGCAACGTTACCCGTAAAACTCCTTAGTAACTTTTGATTTTCTTGTGTCAGGCATATTTCAAAGATGGTTTTATTAAAGTTTCCTTTAATAGAGATGGGGCTTTAGAAAATGCTTTCATAATGAAGCGCAGCTTTGTAGACTGAAAAAACGGGGGCGAGTCGAATTTTGAATTTTTCAATGAACTTCGAAAGTTGTCCACGGAAACCAATGGTTTTTACGTGGACAACTTTCGGAGTGGAGAATTGATGAGGATTAATGCCTGTTTCCACCGACTAGGGTATATATTGTTTGTCTTGTATTTCTTACTGTCTATTATTCTTGGGAACAGAGTCTTCGATTTTTGCCATCGTTAGAGTTCTATAGCTGTATTGACCACCCAAAGTCGTTTATTGGGAGAGATCTCAGAGTTATTGGTTTTTACCAACAATTCATTTTTTCCTTTCTCCAGCTGAATGGGAATTCTGACCGTTTCTAATCCGTTTTCATGACGCAGAGTGGCAACTTTTTTGCTGTTCAGCCAGACTAAGCACCATCCATCAACTGCTAAACGTAGAGACGCCTCCTTTTTCGAATCACTGTTTACGGTAGTTCGGGCGTAGGCTGAGTGATCAATCATCGCCCGCGGCGTCGCGGTATGGTTACGCTCGAAAAATACGTTCTGCAAGTCAATCCATGCGTGATCGCTTGTCAGAGCTGTGACAGGTAGAGTTTGATTTTCAAACACTAACTGGTCGGGCCAACTTCCTGCGGGAAGTTGCTCTACGAACTCTTGTTGTTGAAAAATCTCCCAATTGTTAGCTTGAGGAAATAGCCCAGTGACTTGCCATTTTATAGGAACAAGTAGGGATGAGCTAATTTCGTTTGTGCTGGATTGAACAAGGCTATCGGGGATCTGGTAGTAGTAAACAACGGATTCCATGTCGTCTCCTCGACTGCCTGTACGAAATGACAGGGAACGGTGAAAAGCAATCGGATCTGGTCCAAAAAAACGGTAAAACACACCATCTTGATCGGTTCGACTTCTATTTACATGATAAGGTGAACCAATCCATCGAGATTGATAGTTGTTGAATCCCCAGCTGTAACCGAAATCATCTTCCACGTTGTGTCCGCGAATCGCATGAGGATTGGTTTCTCCATCTAACAAAATTGTCATTCCTCCAGTGTGGAAGACCATATCACTATGGTCACGTTGAAGATAGCCTATTGCTATTCCGGCAACGAAGCCTTCACCGTTTAAGTTTGCCATTTCAACAAAATTTCCTCGTGGAGGTGAAGGCTGGTACAAATGGTAATCAGCATGTAGACGGTAGGAAGTGAGTGGTGTTTCTTGATCGTATTGGTGCCAATCAACCATAGTTGCAACTGTGTGTCCGGGGGAAACGTGTAAGGTGATTTTGCAGGATTCACGAAATGGAATTGGTAAAAAAAGGTTGTATCCTGGATTTCCTGGGATCAATGGATCCTTAGCTTTGGCCTCAGGATTAGGTAATACTGTGTAAGCAGCATTATCGACAAAATAAGGTTCCCAATCATGCATAATACCAAAAAAGGCCTTCAATGGTAAATCCACTTGAGACTTTTTAGCACCATCGACATTGATTTCAAGACGAACCCCTTGGCCAAAGAGTATCCAAATATGGCGTACACAACCGGCTCCCTTTAGGTTAGCTATATCAATGGAACCACCTTCAGGCATACGTTGATCCCGATTAACACGGTGAGAGGTGAATCGGGTTGGTAGCGCGATCATGGGAACGGCGGGATCTTGAAAAGTGTCTTGTGTTTCCAAGCGGGTTTTTCTATTAGGTTCTATAGCTGTCATGGTTTAGTCTCCACTGGACTCATCAGGGTTAAGAACTAAGGACAGAGTTTCTTAATATTTTTCTTATTTGGGATGAAAGTTTATCATACAGTATTGGTCAAACAAGTGCAATTCGAGCCTGATATGTTTGTCGTTAAAAGGATGAGATCCTTAATTTTGGATCAGCGAGATGTCTTTCTATCATTGTTAATTTCCTTATTGAGTTCGCAATATTTCATTGTTTTGATTTTGTGTGAATGCGACACTTTTTGTTAGAAAGTACTGTTTGCAAAGGCTATTGACGAGAATAGCTTCACCTGATATGATTTGCATGTTTTTGCGNATAGAGACTAGATAGTAAATGGTTCCTGATCTAAATTTTCGGTTCTGCGGGCTAAGTAAGCTAAGAATGTGCGTAAGTTTGTGCTGCTCGGAAAAAATTTGGATACTTTAACCCTGTTTTTGTCAATCACCGTAAATATAGTTAGAACAACTGGCTTAACGAAAATGCTATTTTGAATACTACCATCTCATCTAAGGAAATCCTATGGCGCTGTATGAACCATTTACTGAAGAAGAATTGACACCGATTCTTGACGATTTTTACAAAAATGGGGCCACCATTATTCGAAATGTTCTACTTCGTGAGGAATGCCAAAAGATATGTAAACGTGTGGACCAGATATTTGCCGAACCATATTTCGCTGAAATGCGCAATGTGAAAGTTAACCAACCACGGAACGAAAACGATAAAGCGCCTATTGTCGTACACAGGCTTTTCGAATGTGATAGGATGTTTCGCGATCTGCTCGTGCGAGAGCCTATAATCTCCATTGCGGAAGCTGTCTTAGGACCACAGTGTCATTGCATGGCCCAAGGATGTATCCTGAACAGGAACGATTTCGGCATCAACCGTTTCCATGTAGATGACAGCCTAGAATTTCCAATAACTGATGATGAGATCAAGTCTCATGATCGCCGACTTCGCATGCCTGTCTTCCGAATGTCCTTCCAAATTGCTCTGACAGACCAAGACGAAGACCAATATGGTCCGAGTCAATTTGTTCCGGGAAGTCATTATGCTGGAAGACAGCCAAATGACCCGGAAAAACCAACCTTTGATGGGCAAGGGGCAAAATCATTGTTGATGAAAGCAGGAGACCTCTACTTGCTCAGCAGTCAAACATGGCATAGAGGAGTACCCAATACCTCGGATCGGGTGCGTTACCTTTTTCACCAAGTTTACGGACAACGATTTGTTGCCCAAAGGTTCTGGCCTTATCTCAATTATCATATGCCTCACTATGTGCTTGAAGGGGCAGATGAACGTCTATTACGGGTACTCGGTAAACATCCTGAAATGGCATATGGATAGATGTAGTACATGGTTGATTGCAATCAACAGTATTAGCAGAGGAAGTTGAACAGGATATGTGTGCCGATATTGTAGGAAAATCTTCTGCATAAATGGAAAGAATGCACAGTTCAATTTAAATATGATATGCATAGTTTGGTGTAAATTTTTGATACGTTACAATGGAGTATTGATATGAACGTCTGTGATCCGCATTTTCATTTATGGAACATTTCCGAGCGTCCGAACCCTAATTTAGGGGAAGAAGTGAATAAAAGTTTGCCCGTTTATGAGACAGGAGATTATGCTCGTGATATGAGGAATTTGCCTGTGCCTCTCAATCTTACATCTGGTGTACACGTTGAAACTGTCGTTGGGCAAATGTCCGGTGGGTTCCCATTGGACACCGTTGAAGAAACAACGTGGGTATGTAATCAGTTGTCACCAGGCGAAGAAAGTTTTCCCTTTGGCATTGTCGGATACGTGCATCTTGCGCGTGATACTGCAGAAAGTGAGCGAATGTTGGTAAAGCATCAAGAAGCAGCAGAAGGACGATTTCGGGGGGTGCGCATGATTTTAAACCATCATCCTGATAATCCTGATCTTACATGGCCACAAGTTGAACATGGTGATTTCTTGCAAAGTAGTATTTTTCAAGAAGGAATTTCGCTACTTGGAGAAAAAGGTTTGTCTTTCGATTTACAATGTAATCCACATCAGTTGGAAGATTCCGCTATTGTGTTTAATAAGTATCCACAAACGCAGGTTATTCTTAACCACCTGGGTTTGATGCACGATGGTGAAGATGAGGCACATGATCAAATTTGGAGAAATGGAATGAGAGCCTTGGCATCCATCCCAAATGTATATGTGAAGTTGTCGATGCTATGGTTTGCACGGAACAATTATCATCAAAATGCGGTAGAAGAAGCCAAGATCAAAAATATGGTTTATGAGGTAATTGATCTCTTTGGGGTTGATCGTTGCATGTTCGCAAGTAACTATCCGGTGGAAATGGTACAAGGAATCAGTGTTGAAACACTATACGGCAAGTTTCTAAGCTGGACAGAAAGTATGTCTGAGCCTGAACGTGCAGCATTATTTTGTGATACAGCAACCCGGATTTATAAGATACACAGCAAATAGATATTAATATGTTTGGAGTGTTTTTTTATGGAAGGCCTTGAATTGGGTGGTTAAAAAAACTAAGCACGTTTGGGTTATTATTGGTAGTTTTTTTTAACTGCCTTAAAAATGCGGATAACAAAGTGCTTTATTCGTTTTCCGTTTTCTGAGCTTAGATTACTATGGGGGTAGTCTGCTAGTCAAGTTAAGTCGCAAATCATGATGAGACATTTCAGTGGTAATTGGGAGATCCAAGGGTAGTGAGTAGCTCTACGAGATCGTTGCTGAAGATATGAGTCCGCGCGTCAGTGAAGATCTTGAAAACCTAAAATTTGATGATTATTCAAGATTCCTTGCTTCCTGAACAACCTGAATTAAACGACTAGCATTTTGCGTTAGAGTTTCGAACTTCCTTTTGGTAATAATTTCTTGATTTATAAGACCATTGCCAACTCCTATTGCAGAAGAACCCGCAGCGATAAATTCTCCCGCGTTATCTATTGTAATCCCACCTGTTGCAACCAACTGTATTTGTGGTAGTGGCGCCTTTACTTCCTTGATATGACGTGCTCCTACAATACTTGACGGGAAAACTTTGACGTAATCGGCACCCATTTCCCAGGCTGTTAAGATTTCTGTTGGGGTGAAAGCACCTGGCATTACTACTTTTCCATAACGATTACAAATTTCTATAACATCTGGCTTTGTCACCGGGCTGACTACAAACTCTGCACCTGATAGAATGGATATCCTCGCTGTCTCGGCATCCAAAACTGACCCAACACCAAATAATATTTCATCACCAAATTTTGTTACGGCTTCTTCAAGAACGCCAAGTGCATTTGGTGTGGTCATAGTGATTTCAATCACGTCAATACCACCGGCCTTCATAGCGTCGACAACCTCTATTAACAAAGATGGATTGCTGGCTCGAATAATAGCCACAATACCGCTATGCTCAATTTTTTGCATTTGTTGGAGTTTTGTCATGAGTTATCCTCCTTTGTGAAAACTGTTATTTCTCATTGCTGCATGATTATATATATGCTAGAATTTGGGTAATTGCTGTGGGAGATTACGATATTGTAATATATTACGCAGTATATTGCCTACCTTAATGGAAGAGATTGGACAACTATTGCCCCTTCTGATTGGATTGGGGCTACTATTACTATTATCTGCTTTTTTTTCTGGTTCTGAAACTGCGCTTTGTGCACTTAGTAAAGTGCAGATTGAGCGTCTTCGTCGTCAACACGGGAAGAGTAGTACTGCTATCGTCAGTTTCGTTGAAAATCCACGTCGACTCTTTATTACAATTCTTCTTGGTAACACTTTTATCAATACCGCCTTTCAGGCCTTCACTGCCTATGCTATCATTGGTCCCCGGCCTTCCAAGCTGAAGATTTTTATCGCCACTATGACGATTACAATCTTGTTGCTGATTTTCGGCGAAATTAGTCCCAAAACATACGCTATTAAGTATGCTGAAGGTTTTTCGAAAATCACTGCTCGTCCACTTTGGATCTTTTCAGTGCTCATTTCTCCGTTTCGTGTCGTTCTCAGAGGAATTACAAATCCACTACTGTTGCTCTTTGGTGGAGGAGATATTTCTCAAGAGGACCGTATGACCACTGAGGACTTTAAAGCATTTGTAAGTGATAGAGATCCATACAGTGGGTTTCAACTGGATGAACAAAACATACTGAGAAATATTCTAGAAATGCAAAGTATTGAATCTAGGGAAATCATGGTGCCGCGAACTGAGATGATTGCTATGGATATTGATTCTACGATCCAAGATCTAATTAATACCGCGCAAACGATCGGTGTTTCCCGGATCCCAGTTTACCAAAAAAGTATTGACGAAGTCTGCGGAATCTTTTACATAAAAGATTTACCTGCTTGGCCGAGAGATGAAATTTGTGACATGACTGTAGAAGATTTTATGGCCAAATATCAATCTCCTGAAACAAGTGCTTCAAGTACTCTAATTCGCCCACCCTTTTTCACCCCAGAGACGAAAAACAATGCCGAACTCCTCCGAGATTTAACGAAGGAAAAAACCAAAATGGCGATCTTACTAGACGAATATGGAGGCATTTCTGGTTTGGTGACTGTAGAAGATATCATTGAAGGAATTATTGGTGATATTATTGATGAGCACGATATTGACACCGAGTTGCCAAAAATTATCCGTTCTACAAGTGATGCTTCGTTATTTGAGCTTTCTGGACGCCTCAGTATCCGACAACTCAACGAACAGTTCCATCTTGGGATTGATGAAGCAACTGCAGATACTGTTGGTGGTTACGCTTTCGATCTTTTTGGACGTATTCCTTTGGTTGGCGAAAAAATTTCAAACGAGAATGGTATCGAGTTTGAAGTTGCAGCTATTAATGCTAATCAGATAAGTGTGGTTATTATGAAACTGCCTCCTGCAGAGAATAATTGATGATCTCAAGGCCCTCACTGATTTTTATTGTTTTAATTTTTTCTTTCTTTCTAATGGGAGCGGGTTCTTCACATCATGATTCATCGTTGCCAACAGATTTAAAAACAATTGTTTTACTAAGTATTGCACTGGTGATTTTCCTTGTTTTATCTGCTTTTTTCTCTGGTTCTGAAACTGCACTGGTTTCTGTCAATAAAGTCAAAATTAACCAGCTCGCTGCAAGCGGTAATAAACGTGCCAAGTTGGTGAAACGTCTGATTGAGTCACCGGAAAAAATGTTGGGGATGACTCTCGTTGGAACGAATTTGATGAATGTGATCACAACCGAGATTGTGTTGTTGTTGGTCATTGCGGTCTTGGGGGAATTTACATCAATTGGCAAGATAATAGGGAAACTTCCGTTAAATGATGCTCTGATTGCAACGCTAATTACAACACTTTTGGTCTTGATCTTTGGGGAGATTCTTCCGAAGACAATATTTCGCGCGAAAGCAGAGAAATTAGCACTACGTTATGCATATTTCCTTCGATTTTCAGAAGCAATCCTAAGCCTAATTGTAATAGGAGTAACTTGGATTACAAATATTTTTATGAAGAGCCTTGCTGGTAGTCACCAGCAAGAATCAGAAGACGTCCAACGTGACGAGTTGCGTTTGTTGGCAACCATGGGCGAACAATCTGGCTTAATTGAGCGGAACCAAAGACGTATGATCCACAGTGTACTTGATTTACAGCAACAAACTGTTGAACGGATAATGGTTCCGCTTGTAAAAATAGTCGCAGTTCCGCAAAATACTGACATTGAAACTTTCATGAAAATCGCATCAGAGTCAGGGTTTTCACGTATCCCTGTTTATGATGGGCGGATTGACAATATCATTGGTATTATTAATCTACTTGATGTGATTTATGCCGAAGATGGCACACAAACGGTTAGATCGCTTGTTGGTCGTGATATACAGTTTGTTCCAGAGTCCAAAAGCACCAGTATCTTGCTCAAGGAACTACAGAAGAGTCGTAATACAATGGTTTTTGTAGTAGATGAGTATGGTGGAATCATCGGCTTGGTTACGGTAGAGGATCTAATTGAAGAAATTGTTGGAGAGTTTGCCGATGAGCGCGATACAGACTTAAATATCCAGCAGATTGACTCGAAGACATTAGAATGCGAAGGCAGAACGGAAATTGAGACAATGAATGAACTTTTTCTCGGGCTGCAAATCCCCAGCGGCAATTATGAGACAATCGCTGGTTATATACTGAGCCAAACTGGAACAATTCCAGAACAGGGAGCACAAATTGAAACGAATCAGTTAATCATCTCAGTGGAAAAAGTGAATAGAAGATCGATCCAAAAAGTTGTGATTCGCCAAAAGTTCGGCAATCTTCTCCACAGAAATGTGTGATAAGTCCTACAAGATGCCGAGTGGTGGTGTAACAGTTACTTCCTCGATTGTCATATCGCGCGGTGATTTTACGATATTAACAATTGTTTGAGCAATATGTTCTGGAGTTAACATTAAATCAAAGTCTGGGTGAGTTTCCATACCAGCCCAGAAAGGCGAATTGATTGATCCTGGCAATACCGCCGTTACTCGTATACCATGCTCTCGAATTTCCTCTCGAAGAACTTTTGTAAAGGCTAAAGCTGCCGATTTTGCCGCACAATAGGCGCTGGAGAATTGGAAAGTGACTTTGGATGCAATCGACAAAATATTTATAATTTGTCCGGATTGCTGTTCAAACATTGGTGGTAACACGGCTTTTGAACACAGATAAACGCTTTTGAGATTACTATCGAGCACTTTGTTCCAACTTTCTACGTCTGAGTCGATAACAGACTCGAATATCCCAATTCCCGAATTATTAATGAGTATATCAATTTTTCCATAGTGGTCAAGTGTCTGATTAACTAATTGTTGTACTTGATCTAAAAGTGTTACATCCGCTCTAATAACTAATGCCTTTCCACCGCTAGCTTGAATTTCATCAGCTACTCTTTCAAGGTCATTTTGTGTTCGGGCAGCAAGGACCACACTCGCTCCATGTTTGCTTAAAGCCATAGCGGTTGCTTTGCCCACGCCGCGTGATGCACCGGTAATAATAGCAATTTTCCCTTCAATCACACTTTTTCCCCATTTAGTTAGTATTCCAAAATTACTTGACGCTATGCAGAAATTCAGCACGGGTTGAGTCTTCTTCTCGAAACGCCCCAAGCATAACATTGGTAAAGGTACTGGAGCGTTGCTTTTCTACACCACGAATCATCATGCACATATGTTGTGCTTCTATAATAACAGCAATGCCTTGAGGTTGAAGTACTTTGTTTAGAGCCTCGGCAATTTGGTGTGTCAAGCGCTCCTGAACCTGTAGTCTGCGAGCAAACATATCAATGATGCGAGGCACTTTACTTAACCCAACAATTCTGTTGTTGGGTATATATCCAACATGGCATTTACCAAAGAACGGTAGAATATGATGTTCACAGAGACTGTAAAATTCAATATCCTTGACGATTACCATATCGTCGAATTCTTCATCAAAAATGGCTCCATTGACAATTTCATCAATGTTTTGTGTATAACCTTGTGTTAAAAATTGTAGCGCTTTTGTTGCGCGATATGGAGTTTTAAGTAAGCCTTGACGTGTAGTGTCTTCACCAATTTCCTGAATTACACCATGGTAAAGGTACTCTAGCTTGTTATTACTCTGGAAAAGATCGTCATCCAAATCATATTGTTTCATTTTAATTAATTATTTAATCTCCATAATAATCAAAGTAACTTTTAGGTGTTTCCTGTAAACGTAGACGGTGTAAAGTAACAGGTTTTAGTTGTGGTTCTACAATCTCCCAAAGGACTCGAACAAAATTCTCAGATGTCGGATTAACTTTTTCAAACTCAATTGTATCTAAGTTCAAGTGTTTATGATCGAAACGAGAAAAAACTTGTTTTTCAATTACTTGGTCGAGTAAATCTATATCTGTCACCATCCCTGTTCTTGGATCGACCTCGCCTTTGACAGTGACTTCCAGCATATAATTATGACCATGTCCATATGGATTATTACATTTTCCGAAAATTGCTTTGTTCTCTTCGTCTGTGAGTGTAATACTATGGAGACGATGAGAAGCACTGAATTCATATACTTTGGTTAAATAGACCATCTGACCTTCTCCATAGTATTCAGCAGAGAGCGCAGACTCCTCGTATAAGTGAACAAGGTGTAAGTCTGCATTTTGAAGGTGAGGAGTTAACGATTGCCAAACCTGAATGGCAATATTTTCACTGGTTGGTTGTAGAGAGGAATCCTGAATAAAAGCTGGATGCTGTAGGTTGATATGTTTATGATCATATTCAGCAACAATGTGTTCCTTAATTATACTATCCAAATCCTTGATGTTAATTAGCATTCCATTTGAGGCAAGAGTATCCCCTTTAACAGTGACCTGCAACACGTAATTGTGGCCATGACTGTTGGGATTCGATGTTGGACCGAAGAGCTCGTGGTTTTCTTTGTCGCTAAGTTCAGGAATTCGGTAGTAATGCGCAGCTTCAAATTCTACACGGCGGGTTAAATAATAATTCATATTGTTGTGTAATGATTCTATAACCATGTGTTGACTGCACAAGATACCGAATGTTCTTAACTATAGGTCTCTCTTCATCAAATAGAAGGACAACTTTTCGTGGTCGCTATTCAAGCGGTCCTCGACCTCTGCCTCTGTTTTGGGTGGTGGTACAATTACCTTCTCACCGACATTCCAATTAACAGGTGTAGCACAAGAATTGCTGTCTGTGGTCTGAAGCGAATCAATCAAACGGACAATTTCATCCACATTTCTGCCGTTGGCCAAGGGATAATAAATTAAGGCGCGAATTTTTCGGTTTGGATCAATTATAAAAACCGCGCGGACTGTAGCTGTTGAACTTTCTCCAGGATGGATTAAGCCGTATTTATTGGCAACTTTCATATCAAGGTCTGCGATTAGTGGGTATGGGATCTTAGTCCCCATGATTTCATTGATGTTTTGTACCCATGCGACATGAGAGTGAATGCTGTCGATACTGAGTCCAATGAGCTTTATACCTCGATCCGAAAATTCAGCGTTTCGGCTCGCAAATTCCGTAAGTTCCGTTGTGCATACAGGGGTAAAATCTGCTGGGTGTGAAAAGAGGATAACCCAGTTGTCTTCCTGCCAATCGCTAAATGTAATCTCTCCGTGTGTTGTGATGGCAGTAAAATCGGGGGCGTCATCGCCGATTCTTGGAATTGGTGTGATTTCTGCTGACATAGTGATCTCCTTCATCAAGTTATTATTCCGTAAATATACAATAAAACGGATATGTAATCAAATTATTATAAAAAACTATTTCTGGCTTTTTTGACGAGTTGCCAAGCCTAAGTTGTTTTGAAGTGTTTGGCTATATGGAATTAGCTTTAAACCAGCTTGAAGCCGATCAATTCCTTGCTGGACATTCCCCTGTTGCAGCATGCTAACAGCTGTATCATTGTAATATCCTTCAATCAGCTGCAGGTACTTGGTTCGATTTGTTTTTCGGCGTTGCATTCCTTCTATTAAGATTCCAATTGCTTCTTCGAAACGGTTATTTTTGTATTTGAACTGGGCGAATTCCAACATTACATAATCCCAATTAGTGTTCAGCGATTTGGAAGTTGAATCAATCACAAGCCCCTTTTCAATGACTGACTTTGCTTGATTGAAGTCCTTAGTGTTAGCCAATGCAAGTCCCCAGTTATTGTAAATTCTTTTTTTGGATTCAATGATTTTAGGCATATTCACTGTTACTTCCAATCCGCGATTAAGCAAAGCAATCGCCTGTTCAAAATTGCCTTGATTCGCCAATTTTTGTGCGGGATCAATATACAGGAAAGCGAATCCATCTTGTAACACCTTGTCCTTAGGGTACTTCTGTATAGCGTTGCGATAGGCTTCAATAGCTTTGTCGATCGGTAACCCCTTCATTTCTTCGACTACCAGATTGACCATTAGTTTGTGAAAACTATTTTCATTAGGGAAAAGTTGTTTTGCCGTTTCAATAGTTGATTTGGCATTATTAAAATCATGTTTCTCAACTAATGCCTTCACTTGGTTGATATAAGCTGATTTTAAATTTTGTAACAGTTTTCGGTCTCTTGGATATGTTTTCAGCCCTTCTTGGGTAATCTGTGATCCCAGTGAAAATTGTTTGTTTTTGAGGGCATGGTAACTCCAGTTAAGATAGATGTTGTAGTGAAGCTCAGCTGGTTGTTTCAAAGTTGGGAACCTTTCAGTTACAAGATCAATAACGTAAAGTGCATCTGAAAAGCGCTTGTGGTGGTCAAGCGAAATAATGTAGTTACTAATGCCATTTTCCCAGGTGTTTAAAGTTTTTGGCAGGTTGCCTGCTAATTTCCAGCCTAGATATAACGCTCGGGTTGCTTTCGCATGACGTTTCTGGTCGTTCAACGCTTTGTAACGGTTCGAATAAATCAGAGCAATCATCTGTCGATCGCTGATTTCGGATCGTTGTTTATAATTCTTTTGGTCAACGTAAACAAAACCAGTAATTTTTCCTAGATGATCCAAGACCTCTTTTTTTGATGCAGGATCAAATCCATAGCGGATAGTTGTCTCAATGTCAATTTTTATTTTTGACGTTTTAAGTTGTACGAGCACGTGATCAGGGACAATCAGGCCAGTTATGTTGATACCGAAGTTTCGGCATACAGCAGTGTATAATACTGCTGACGAGACACAATTGAACCTGCGGTTTTCTAGCATTTTTTCGATTTTGGTTTGATTAGCAAAATATTGTCGAAAGAGTCGGCGGTGCAAGTAGCCTAAAATGAACTCAGCCAGTATATCTTTCTCACGACTGATCTGTTTTGCCTCAATATCGGAATTCAGATCAAAAACCAATTCATCCACGGTCTTCTTGTAACGGGGAATTTCTCTTTCTGTAACACCAGAAGCGATCAGTGCGAAAGTAATATAGTTCTCGTACGAGTATGGTTCGTTTACCTGCATCATCCGTTTTTCGGATTCTGAAAGTGTTAGTATTTGTGAAAATTCTTCTTTAATTGAACTGTAGCTAATAGGACTAAGTGTCATTGTGATTACAAAACTCGAAATCCAAACTTTGGTGAATTTCACTATTGATTACCAGTGTATGGTGTGGTAGATTGAGTTAGATCTCCAAAAGGGAATATGATAATGAGAAGAATTACGCAGGTTGAAGTGTTTCCAACTAAAATTGGGCTGAAGACCAAATTCAATATCGGAACCGGTTTTGTCGGAGATCAGCATAGTTCTGGAGATCACATCTTTGTTAAGATCTCGACAGATGATGGTTACTTCGGTTGGGGGGAGCAGCGTGCACTTCCATCTTGGAGTTATGAAACAACCGAATCCATAACGACCACCATCCAAAGTTACATTACCCCCGTCTTAATTGAAAAAGATCCGTTTGAGATTCTCAAGATTACTGATGAAATTAACACCATACTTAAACCAGCTGTTAGTAACGGTCACCCTTTTGCGAGAGCAGCAGTTGACATTGCTCTACACGATCTGGTTGGCCGAATTCTTGGTGTTCCCATCCACGTTTTATTGGGTGGTAAACGTCACAGTCAATATCCACTCTGCTATGCACTCAGTATTGATACTCCTGAAGTGATGGCCATGCAAGCTGTAGCACTTGATCCTTGTCATTGTTTCAAAGTAAAAGTTGCTGGTGAACCTGGTTTAGATGAAGCTAGACTTCGTGCCATAAATGATGCTGTTCCAGAAGCGAAACTTTGGATTGATGCTAACCAAAGCTATGTTCCTTCGCAGGCGATTGATCTGATTGATCGAATTCGTGACATTCGTCAAATAGCGACTTTTGAACAACCCGTTTCGAGTCAGGATTGGTTTGGTTTGAAGCGCGTTCGTGAACATTCTCATCTGCCAATAGCAGTTGATGAAGGTTGTTTCTCAAGCTATGATCTAGCTAAAATTATTCAGTTGGAATGTGCTGATGCAGTTGTATTGAAACTTTGCAAATCGGGAGGTTTGCGCGAATGTTTAAAAACTGCTCATATTGCAGAAGCCAACTCAATTGAGTTACTCGGCAGTGGATTAACCGAAGCTGGCATTGGTTTTGTGGCCTCGCTCCACCTTTTTTCTACTCTAGACTTTATTTTGCCACCTGAACTTAACGCTCCTGCGTTCCTTGAATCAATGGTCGCTCATGGTATAGAAACTCGTGATGCTGTGGCAGTTATACCAGATCGACCTGGTTTAGGTATCCTTCCTGATGAGGATTATATCATAGAAAACCAAATCCATTTTTGAAAATCGGCCATGAGTAATCAGATTCATAAGCTTAAAGGTTTACTGCGAAAAACAAAATTCACGTCGATGTTGATGGGATGCCCGTACCCAGCATATCGTTGGAATCGTGCCGTGAAACACATAATCCATAAACTCGGGGCGGAGGCGAGAATTCTGGACTTGGGATCTGGCACCGATCGGCGTTCACCGAACGTAATTACCTTGGAAATCGAAGCTAACTCCAACGTTGACATAATAGGTGATGGTCATCATTTACCGTTTCATGATAACGTATTTGACGCAATAATTAACGAAGCTGTACTTGAGCATGTATTAGAGCCGAAGCAGGTGGTTGCTGAAATTCATCGGGTGCTCAAGCCTGGTGGTTATGTATGTGCTGCGGTACCATTTCTGCAGGGTTTCCATGCCTCGCCACACGATTATCAACGCTATACAGTACCTGGCTTTAATCACCTTTTCGCCGCTTTTATGAAGATCGAAGGTGGTGCTTGTGCAGGACCAACAGCTTCATTGCACTGGATATTCCGCGAGTATGTCGGATTGGTGTTTTCATTTGGGAACCTCTTAGCAGCTAAAATAATTTCACTGATCATTGGTTGGTTAACGTTTCCCTTAATTTTAATTGATTATATCTTGATGATAAATAAACACTCACATATTCTGGCTTCAGCTGTATATTTTGTTGGCCGAAAAGAAGAAACAACTAAAGAACTGAGTGATCAAAAATAGTTGTACCATTCAATTCAATTTTTACTGAGACCAGAAAATCACGAATCGTATGTAGATCAATGTTAACACCAATACCCGGTTTTTCAGTTAATCTCACCTGCCCATCAGTTCCAACTGCTAACTTTTCGGTTGTCAGTTTCTGTGACAATTCTGAACCATCTGCTGGATACTCAAGTAGATTGAAGTCTTCATTAGTTGCAAAAACATGGAGTGAAGCGGCAAGACTCAAGTGGCTTTTGAAGGTATGGTTCACATATTGAATTCCTTCTTTTTCAGCCAATTGACGAATTTTGGCTGCAGTGGTAATTCCAGACACACGTCCTACGTCGATCTGTACATAATCAACTTTTCCATTCAGGATTAAGTCCTCAGCCATGCGAAAGGTTGCACATCCTTCTCCTGCCGCGATAGGAATAGGTGGGTTCAAAGATGACAGGGCTTGGTATGCCCCAATAGCTTCTGGTGCTAATGGCTCTTCCAACCAAGTAGGAGTATACTGGGAGAATGCCTCAGCTCGGTCATATGCTGTCTTATAATCAGATTTCCAGGCGACACCGGCGTCAATCATAATTTGTGCTGATTCTCCCATACCTTCTCTAGCAGATTGCACTAACTCAATATCGAATTTTCTATCGAATTTTCCCATTGGTCCCCATCCAAATTTTGCAGCTTGGAAACCTTGGCTTTTTAAACGCGTAGCTATTTGAAAAGTGGCTTCCGGTGTATCACCAAACAATACGGAAGCATAAGGAATCTTTGGATAGTCTATTCCTTGTGATGAGGAACCAAACTGATCTTCGAGTAATTGGTAAACTGGTTGTTTAAGTTTTTGTCCGACAATATCCCAGAGTGCAATATCAGTACCACTATAGGCATGATCAATTTGCTGGATATCTAGGGCATTACGTAAAACTTTATCGTGCAATCGAAGAATATCGTCAGATCCTCTTAGGACTTCTCCCACCAATGATTGGCGAATATTGATGATATTTCCATGTGACATTGGACAACAATAAGTAGCGAGAGACACTAGTGGAGACGCATCACATTCACCCCAGCCTTCTATCCCTTCGTCCGTTTGAACACGGACGACTAGTGTATCTTGAGTACCGTCAGCATCGGTAGTAATATTAGGCATCTTAAGATAAAAGGGATCTACAGCAACAATTTTCATTTTTTATCCTTAACTATCGTGCCACCGCGAATTTGCCGAACTTTCGTACTAATTCTTCTCTCTTTTGTGCTTGAATCATATAAACATAAATACCACTTGTCAGTTGGTTAGTATTCACTGAAAATTGGTTAGAACCAATAACGTCCAGCTGGACATCGGTGTAGACTAGGTTGTGATCAATAGTATATATTTCTAGATCTACCCGTTCAGCAAATTGCAAATTCCGGCTAGGAATAACGTAATTGAAGATAACTGGGTCAAACCCATAACATGGGTTGGGATAAACTTTAATCTGATCGATCACAAGTAAATTGGAAGTTGACTCTGCATTCTTCACTTGCAAACGGTAAGCATTGTATTGATCGAACCCATTTTGGGATTTGACAATAATATAGAGATCTCTTTCTGATGTGGCTCGATAGCCAATAAGTCTTGTGTTGCCAGTACGATCGCCTTTTTTTACTTCAAGGCCTTCTTGATTTTGTAGGGAAAGCTGATAGTCTAAATTTTCTGGTATATTAGATAGTTCTATGATGATGAAATTTGGTTTGGTGATATCTAGGCGATAAAAATCCACATCATTAGCTGTAGAAATAAACGATTCATATGACTGGTTGAACTCGATTTTATGAGCTGAAGACAGATTATTATTGGGTTCATAGGTATCACCAAACCAGACATCAATGGTCATAACCTGACCTTCGCGACTGATGTTAGTGACCGAAATACCGGTAGTTAATCCGTCCTCAGTATTGCTGTTTGGAGCTGTTGATGGTGTGAATGATGTTTCATTGTCATCAGCTGAAAAGGCTGCACCGGCGGTGATGTTTCGATAATCTTGGTGATCCGGATCATTCGGATCCTCCAGCCAAATTTGGTCGGCAGCATCAATACTATAACTTGGCCTAACCTGTGTTTCATCGATATGCCAAATCAGAATCCCTGATTCTGGCAGTTTCTGGTCATAAGTGGCACCGGATTGGCGGAATCTATTTTCAATTAAAAAATACTCATTTTTACTAGGCACATCAATTTTGAACACAACATCATTCAGTTCAAAGTTAGGAACTTCAAGCCCAGAAGTGTTTTTTTTCAAGGTTATTGGCTGTAGCCAACCAAGGCGGCCATTGTCGGGGTTGGCATCGAAATCCCATTTAAGATAACCAATAATATGGCTCGGGTTCAGGCCGTTTCCTAGACCATTGACTAAATCTCCTTGGTATGGCCCAAACATCCCCATTAATCCCCACTTATGATCCCGTTGATCAACCATCGTAGAACCATATACGTCAGGTGCGCCGAGATCGTGAAAAAACTCATGGAAATAGATTCCCAAATGAGGATGATCAAAGCTGGGTTCTTCTGCCACTACGACAGCTGATTCCACTAGAACTCCGTCAAATATTTTATTCACAGGACGTAATAGGATAGACCAGATATTGTCCCCGAAAGCTCCTGTTGATGTAGAGGCTTCATCATCACCCGCATGAATCAAAAAAACATGGTCGACGACTCCGTCACTGTTTCGGTCGTACTTGCTGAAATCAACGAATGGGTCAACACCCTGACAAGCTTCAATCAATAACTCGAGATAACGTTTTTGCGAAATCTTGCCTTGTCCATAATATCCCATTTTTTTCTTGGCGCGAACCCATTGATTACCTTTAGGGACAACACCCTCCATGGGTCCAGGTTCGATGTCCATCTTTCCATATGAAACTTCGCGATAATAAGTTTTTAATGAAATCCCAGTATCAGAAAACAAGTATTGATTAAACTCTGCACTGGATCTTTGACCTGGTTGGTCAGGGAAATCAATCTTAATTCCCAGAACATATTCGGTACCATCAGCTTGCAAAATACTAGTTCTGCGAGTTTCACAGCATCCTTGTAAGGCTTGTTGAAACTCCGAATGAGATGTACTTGATCTAGGTAGGAGTTGGTCCTGTTCTGAATTGTATTGGTAGAAATTGTATGGGTTGGGTGGTGCGGCTAGACTAATATGTATCCAAGAAAAAACGGTAATCGGAAACAGAAGAAAATTATAGGAGGTAAAAAATTTCATCTAGCGGAACAGCGGATTTTAAATTAATTAGTACCATATTAGAAATATTGATAAACCATCCGTTTAGTTTGGAGGAGTTCCCCAATCCGGTATCTTTAGTAGTTCACCATCTTTGAGTGCTGATTCATGAGCGACAAAGCCAGGGGTACAGTATCGAACAGCCTGCCAAACGTTGATTCGTGGTAACCGTTCCTTACTGACTGAATCAACAAATTCATGGACTAGGTAAGCATGAGACCCACCATGCCCTCCCAAATCTGAGGCCAGCATATCTGGTAATGGCTCGTGTTTTTTTGTCAATGTAACCTCTTCCATGCTATTTTTGTTCATCCACATAGCTCCCGAGTCATTCTGCTCAAAGCTTGCTTCGGTTCCATATATAGCACTAATCCGTTCTGTTTCTTGGTGTCCAATTCGTCGGAATTCGGCGATTCGAGCAGTCGAGCCGTTACTCATGGTGAAGAGCCCAATTTGGTTGGAAAACCGATTTTCAGAAATTGTATCTTGCCGAAACCAGTCATCATTCGGATAGATGTATCCCTGGGCGGAAACAGAAGTCATATGCGCTTTCATGACCGAGATTGGAAAACACGTAGAATGAGTGGGGTAATACATGGGTATACCCCCGGTTTTGTCCCGATCCCACTGATCACCCCACCGGTTTTTCGCTACTTCGTATAACCCATGGCTGATGTCGTGAAAATATTCTGCTTGAAAGTGAACAAACTCCCCAAAAGCACCTTCTTCCGCTTTTTTACGGCAAAATGCTGCATCAGGTCGAAAAAAACTGGTTTCACCATTCATGTATACCAAGCCAGTCTCTTTTACTGTTTCAACCAAGTTATGGCACTCATCCAAAGAACGCGCTGCAGGAACCGCTGTATAAACGTGTTTTCCCGCCTTCATGGCTTGTATAGCTTGAGGGGCATGCATCCAATGCTGAGTAAAGATGGCTAAAGCATCAAGATCTGACTTACAGATATCATCGAGACTCGAATATGTCTCGCTAACTTGGTATTCCTTCGAGCAACGTGATAACCGGTCAGGCTTTAAATCGCATAGTGCCAATCGGTCTACATTTGGATGTACTTTGAATAGTTTAATGAATTGTGGGCCGAAGCTGCCAACACCAACAATTCCTACGCTGATACCCATTTGCCTTAATTTTCTGGAGAATCCTCAATTTTAGTTTCTGAATCGGCCGTTGTTTCGGTTGCTTCGGGTATCTCACTTTCTTCACCTGATCCAGTACCAGCCGAATTTTGTACTGCACGGACGTAGGCCATCTTCAAACTATAGAGCGTATTCTCTAGAAAATTGTTTTCTGGTGTAGACAGATTACCTTTTGTCTTTTCCTTTAGAAGGTCAATTGTGTCAATCATCCGCTTGGCCAGTTGCAAATTAAAAATTGGTTCCTGAGTTTCAGGGTCCGGCATTCCTCCGAGATAGGCCATAGCTGTGGTCGAGTATTCAGTAATCAAGGTCTCAAAATCCAACGGTGGAAATTCAGGTAATTCGTTCTTTTGTTCTTCAGCCATTGAATACCTCCTGTTAATAGTTTATGATTCTTCTTCATCAAATACAATAATTTGTGCAGGCAACTGTCCAGCTTGATTATTATGTGCAGGATTTTCATTCATGGCAAGAAAGATGACACCCTCTGCGGGAGCTCCATCGTCATAGCGTGACCCAATAGCAAAAACGGTATCTCCAATTTTTCCGATTAGGGCTCCAACATTTGTACCTGGAAGTAGAAAATCCTCGTTGGCAATAACACTTGGAATGCCATCTGCACCACACCAGACAGTACGATTTCGAGCGTCAGGTGACCATGGCCCATCAGCGTCAATTACCATTCGTTGCCCTTTTTTGACCCGAACATAACTTTCCTGCCAGACAGGGCTGGGACGTACAATTCGGGTAACTGTTAAAGCCATACATGTAACTCCTTAACTTTTACAGAAATATATAAACCTATAAATAACTCTACCGCTACCACTATGACATTCTATCTCATGGCGGCAGCGGTAGAAATTAAAACCTAAATGTACTACCATTATGCTAAGTAATTATAGCTAATTTCCGGTTCGGAGGGTAGCCAGCGTGATCTTATCATCTTGGACAATTTTATCCGCGACACTCATACCCTTGATAACTTTTCCGAAGACTGAGTATTCTTCATCGAGTGCTAATTCCGTCAAACAGATATAAAAGTCGGTGGCACTGGAAACAGAAGCGCCAGGCTCTTTTGCCATGGCTACTGTACCTCGAATGTGCTTACGATCGCTACCTTCTATAGGCAGTTCTTCTGCTTGAAAAACCGGCGCACCGGCTTGAATTAGTAACTCTGGTTCAACACGATAAAACTTGGCGTCGTTGTATCTCCTCCCTTTTACTTTTTTGGCAAAATTTTCAACTGTTTTAGGTGCAATATCATATAATAAATCAATTTCAATTGTACCTTTTTCGGTTTCTAAAACGGCAATGGCTTTGTTGTAATCAATTTTGGGTTCTGCTTTTTTTACTGCGGCTTGTTCCGTTCCACTTCTTTGGGATCGGACTTTAGGTCGCGGTGGTGGAGCTTCCTCTTCCTTTTGACAACTAGAAAGAAGGAAACTTGTTAATATAAGACAGCACACAGCTAGGTAAGACCGGTGTTTTTGTAACTGTAACATCTTATTCTTCCTCCAAACGCACAGTTTCCATGACATCGCCTTGGCGTAGTTCATCTACCACCTCAATACCCTCGATGACGCTCCCAAAAGATGTATAGCTTCCATCAAGGTGTGATGCTGTAGCCAAACAGATGTAGAACTGGCTCCCGGCAGAGTCGGGATCTTGAGACCGAGCCATTGCAAGTACTCCCTTACGATGTTTCGGCATCTTTTGACGAAGTTCCAAGTTTTCGAATTCACCGGGGATTGACCATCCTGGTCCTCCTGTACCAGTTCCATTAGGGCAACCACCTTGGATAACAAAACCTGAAACGTAGCGATGGAACGTAAGTCCATCATAGAATTCTTGGTTAATTAACTTTTTGAAGTTATCAACAGTTTCTGGCGCGGCTTCGGGGTAAAGCTCTAATTTTATGATTCCTTTGTTTGTTGAAATAATAACGACTTCTTCAATCACTTCACTCTCAACCGCCATTTCGGGTTTACCTTTCAATAAAGAACAGCCATGAATAAATATTATTAGAACTAATAAACTGGTAATTTTGTACTTCATTATGAGTAGATTCCTTGATGCTCCTATAATTATCAAGCATCATATCAAACTTTTGATAGCTAGACAAGGATATTATCAATCTAGGTGACAGCCAGAGAAAACTAGCACATAATTATTAACACTCAATTCAACATATAATGTAAAAACAACCAAGTGAAGGAGATTGTGTGTGTTTTTTTTATTGTCTAAACCATTTCTCAAACCAGGCCAGTGCTGAGTCTAGGTGGAATTCATGTCCACCTTCAAAAATATCCAGTGTAACAAGATCCGTAACATCAAGCATCTGGTAGAGTTCTGATAGTTCTGTATATGCTTCCGTTGCATCTTCAGCAAGAAATTGAGGATCAAGGGTGCCTGCTTGAATCATCAACGGATTAGGCGCAATAAGCGAAGCGATATCAGCGTGTTCGAAGTCACGCGCCATTTTTGGCACGTAACCACAGGTACAATGTGGTTCCTTCAGAAACGTCCCTTTAAACGAAGTCAAGAAGCAAGATACACAAGCCACCTTAATTCGTGGGTCACAGGCAGCAAGATACAGTGTCATTTCTCCGCCCAAACTCAGGCCGGCGCAACCGATTCGATTTGAATCAACTTGCGGAAGCGATTCCAGGATATCCAAAGAACGCTGGAGTTCCCACATGCGGTATCCAATTACGGTTGATCCCAACAGATTAAGTGCTTCATGATCAAATCCGCATTCACCGTGACCTGATGCGGATCTTTCCCCAAAACTGATATGTTCTGGCACCAGGGCAATATATCCAGCTGCGGCGAAAGCGTGTGGGTATTTGTAATAGGCACCTTCTTCCTCAATCACTTGGTTGATACCGTTACCGTGTCCTGGAGGACAAAGCAGAGTTGGTAAAGGTGAAGAGCAATTCTCGGGTATAAAAAGATAGGCAGGGACAACCAATTCAGGCAAAGTCTGATACTGGATTTTCTGCATCGTATAATTATCGTACCTGACTTCATCTATGATCTGAATTTCAGGTGTTTTTACCGGTAGGTGATCGATCGATAGAAGCTCCAATACACGTTGCCGTGCACTGTCCTTCCATTCCCCAAATAGTTCGGGCGTATTGCCACAGAATTTCATCTGACGAGAGTGTTCAGCATAAAATTCTTTCAAATAGTTCCGAAACGCGTTTTTGGTAAAATCAGGATCAAATTGAGCTGCGAGCATAAATGTTTCTCTCCTTTATTTATTTTGAACTAGTTTTTGTAGAGTATCAGTGCCAGAAAACGTAAACGGGTATTTGCATTATTAAACCAATAATTGTCCATCCTCCACCGATGACAAATTCGCCTAATATCAAACCCAGGAAAAACGGTGTGAGACGACGAAACATACCTAAACCGCCATGTTTGAGAATCAACCATTTTGCTAACCAACTTATGAAAAATGAAAACCACAGCCATTGTAAAGTAAAAGAGTTACCGAAAGGATAAGCAACTGGGTGGAATGGCAACCAGATCCATCGTAATCGCATAACCATCAGAACCAGAGTAAGTAAAAAACCTATTATCATAAACACGGTACCAGGGATATCGGTACTTGTTGGATGGCTAATCCAATTTTCCAATCGCTGTAGTGATTCACCACCCCATCGCGAACGTAGTGCTCCCATTTTATAGGAACTATCGAGCAGTATCCAGAAAGAAACGACCGCACCTACAATAATCGCTAACATCATGGCCCATATTAGGCGACCTGTTGGTTGAAATGATGTGCCAGATGCCAGTTTGAATCCTTCAAGCTGATGTGGCATCATATGTCCCCGTTGTGCACGTGTAAATCCCCAGAACAAGGATATTACACTCAAAGTCGGCATACCAAGCCGTTTTGGGCCAAGTGAGGTGAGCATAATGGCGTCCGGTCCCCGCCAGTACAATTCATGTGCGGGATGTCCAAGTTCAGCTCGCATTCGTGTGACGGTTATCGAAAGAAGGAAAAAAATGCCGAAGAAAAGGGTAGCCATCCAAATCAGCATACCCGCTTGATAAGATAAAATTACCAGTAGTGATATACCACCTATTAATCCAAGGATAGCAAGAGGATACGGCATGGGTTCGGTAGCGTCAATTCGGTGATTTCGGAAGAAGATAGATTTAACTATTGATTTCAGGTGGGATCTGCTCATCCAGAGAGTGAGCAGACCAATGCAAAGATAGGATCCAGATGATTGGGCTTCTTTGTAAGGGAAATTGGGTAGGCTTTTCCAACCAGCAATGCTTCCCAGGACATTTTGTCCTTTCCACAATAAAAAGAAGAACCAGCATGAGAATGAAAGATCTAGCGGAATGAAAAAAGCCAACCCAATAGCAAAAGGGAATAAACGAAGGCGTACGCGACCGATAGCATTCCATGGTTTCTGATCAAAAAGACTGGTAATCTCAGCGTAGAACGAGATCTCTGGGATTGCAGGGAAAATGTAATGGAGACTATTTATCATGTTTAAGCCACCGGCAATGCCAAAACCTAACCACAAGATACGACTTTTGAATAAACCAGAATCAGCAGGTTTTATCATTCCGATTGGGAGTTGAATAATCGGATAGGTCAGCTTTTCGTGTTCTGTCCATTGTTTGCGGAATAGGCTATTCAGACAAACCATCACGAATCCCATCGTTGTTAGGAACGTTGTCCATCCCAAGACGGGGCGAGCCCAACCTTTAATATGCGTTAAAGTATAAAAACTTGACTCACCACGATAGTATCCCTCTAAAACGGCCATGTCATCAACTGTCAGCCATCGAGGCAGATGATGCCAGAAAAGTTGCCGCCATTCATTTTCTGGGGTAGCAAACCAAAAAGGATGGCCCAGGACCTGAATCAGGACTTGGATAGTGTCAAATCCACCCACTGCTGTGGCTAGTGACAGCATGATGTAGACAGTGACAAATTCTGCTGGTCGTAAAGCCTGTTTAGGGAAAATAATTTGTATTACCCGGTTCAGCAGTATGAGTACAAACAGGGTAAAGACGACATTATAAAAGAGAGAAAGTGTGGCTGGAGGTCCCCCCCAAATAAGACCTCGGTGAATTGACCAGTATGCGTTGGGTGGAATCAGTAATAGGGCAAGTACAATGCTGCGTCCTGTTACACCTGATGGTTGGTGCAAGTCAATTTTAGAATTGCGGGCTGGTGTCATAGAAACAGGAACTCATATGCTAAATATGCAATACAAATTTTTTTCATATTCAATCAGACTGCAATTATCCAGAAAGCTTTTCTTGCTTAACAGTTAAAATCTGATTGCCCGGAACTCGATCAAGTTGTTGATTTGTTCCATTTGGCCAGCGAATTTCAAGCTGATCAATCTGTTTAGCTTGCCCCAAACCAAAATGAAGCCGGAGGTCACTTTGACTCAGGTACCCGGAACCACTTTTCACTTCGCGAACTTGGATTTGTTGATCGATTTTAATTTTTACCCGTGTACCGATAGCGCTGTGGTTATCGGAAGTACCTATCAACTTGAGGATGAACCAGTTGCTGGTATGTTCCGTAACGTTCCACAAAATAACAGGATGATCGTTGAGATTGGAAACAACAATATCGATGTCACCATCGTTGTCCAAATCGCCAAAAGCACTCCCACGACTGACCTGCTTTTGATCCAGCATTGTTTTTGACTGATCAATGAATGTTCGACCGTTTTGATTCATAAAAACCTGATTACGTTGTGCATAAGTGCCAATGGGATCAATGTCAGAGATATTGTGATCGAGGTGCCCGTTAGCAACAAAGAGATCCTGCCAACCGTCGTTGTTCAAATCCACAAAATCGACGCCCCAAGCCAGATAAGGCAAGCTCTTTTCTCCAATTCCTGTAGAAAAGCTGACTTCATTAAAAAAAGCGTTTTGCTCATTTTGATATAAACTATTGGTCTGATCCTGAAAATTCGTCACCACAATATCAAGATCTCCATCGTTATCAAAATCACCAAAATTTGTTCCCATACCGCTATAAGGACGCCCTTCCATGCTTAACGCCACGCCAGCAAAAAGGGCGATATTTTGAAAGGTGCCTTTCCCGTTGTTCTGATACAGAAAATTCGGAGTTGTATCGTTAGCTACGAATATATCGGGATCACCATCATTGTCGTAGTCACCCCATACTACACCTAATCCTTTTCCGGTTGGTGCGAATAAACCTGCTGCTTGTGTTATGTCGCTAAATGTACCATCTCCATTATTCCGGAAAAACGAATCTGATTGCCCTGGTAAGGCTTCAGGAGTACAATAAGTGGAAACATCTTGGTATGTACATTTCGGATTTTCTTCTAAATCGAATTGTACATAGTTAACGGTGTACAGGTCTAAATCACCATCATTGTCATAATCGGCGAATGCGCAACTGGAACTCAGCTGGTTGCCGTCAACCTTCGCTTGACGAGCCACGTCTATGAATGTTCCATCTCCTCGGTTTTGGTAAAGAACATTAGCTCCAAAATTGGCAACGTAAAGATCAAGGAATCCGTCGTTGTTATAGTCGCCTACGCAGCAACCTAAGCCATAGCCCGTATCACCAACTCCTGCTAGATCCGTAATGTCGACAAAGTTCATGTCATCATTGCGAAATAACCTGTTACGATATGAGTTGTCAGTGTCCGAACTTTGTAAACTATTGCCATTGACAAAATATAGATCCAGATCGTTGTCGTTATCATAATCAAATAGTGCGACCCCGGAACCAAGCGGTTCCAAAAAGTATTTTTCCCCACTCGCACCATCAGTATGTTGAAATGGGAGAGCCTGAAATTCAAAGCGTACTTGTGGTTGAGAAATATCCGCTTTGGCTGGTTGGATATAAGCCAAGGAAAGGTACCATCCGAAACAGGTCAGAAACGTGAGATGTCGCAGTGCCAGAAAATTCATTTATCCAATTTTTGCTGGATTTGACGCCAGCCTTCTTGGTAAACTGAATTTTTCGGAGACAAAGACAACGCCTTTTTCATCGCTGTCTCAGCTTGCAAATAATCACCTAATCGAAAACAAATCAATGCCAAGGTATTATAGTAATTCGCAGATTCAGGACTCAATTCTATCGCTGTTTGGGCGTAACTGACTGCTTGCTTCAATTGCTTCTGCTCTTTGCCATAAAGTTGAGCTAAGGTATTATATACCTCTGGCACTTTAGCTCCATCTTGTATGATTGTCAAGTATGCTTGTTCGGCTTCTTCAAATTTGTTTTGATTTTCATAAATCAGTCCCATTCGATAATAGGCTTGATGATATGCAGTATCAAGTTCAATCACACGTTTGTAGGTGTTCAAAGCCAAATTGGTCATGTTATCTTGGTAATCGTAGGACAAAGCCAAATTATAGTGTGCGTCAACATTAGTCGAATCAACTTCTATTGCTGACAGGTATATTTTGCTGGCTTCAGCATAATGTTTCTGATCGCGTAAAATTCGGCCGATTTTGAGGTAAGGGTCAATAAAGTCGGGGCTGATGGCAATAGCTTTCCGATAATATTTAAGAGCGAGATCCTGCTGATCTGTTAACAGGTAGATTAATCCCAACCCTGCATGAGCTTCGGCCAAGTTCTGGTCCAATGCTAAGGCCTGTTTTTGAGCAGAAATTGCCAGCTCATACTGTTGAGTCATTGTATAAGCCACACCAATACCGTTATAGGCTTCGACCTGTTTAGGATTTAGCCCGATAGCCTTTTGATACTCTTTAATTGCTTCTTTAAAGTTGTTATGTTTGAGGTATTTCTGGCCAATGTTTGATTTGATAGCGGCACGTTCCAGTTGATCACGACTCTGTTGAAACGCTCCGCGTAGTTTGTTAATGGGATCAATTTGTGACTTCAAGTTCTGGTACTGAGTCATCTGTTGTTGCGCTTTTTCCATCTTTCCGTGACGAAAATATGCCTGAGCCAGGTTGTAGGAGGATTCAACCAGTTCTGGATTCTGTTTGAGTGCTATCAGGTAAGCAGAGATAGCTTTGTCCCATAGATTCTGCTGGCCGTAAAGCATACCTAACTGGTGGTATGCTAGGGGGAGTTGAGGTTGGATAGTAATGGCCCTTTTTTGTTGAGAAATGGCTTCATCCCTTTTGCCTTGATTAGCATAAACAACTCCTAACCGATGATGAAACATAGCATTACCGTCATCAATATCAATTGCTGTTTGGTACGCTGATTCCGCTTGATCGTAACGGTAAAGTTGTGCGTAAGAGCTGCCGAGTGCTGCACGGTATTGCGGTAGCTCAGGAGAAATATTGATTGCATTTTTGTAAACAGAGATGGATTTTTCAAACTCTTCCTGACCAACTAAGCTTAGCCCCAAGCCAAAGTAACCATCCCCTCTCTTAGGATCAATCTCAATTATCCGCTGGTATTCAACCATTGCTTGTTCAAATGCTTCCATCAACAAATAAGTTCTGGCTAATGCCAACCGAATTTCAACTTGATTTGGGTTGACTTCTAACTGAGTCCGATAATTTTGTATTTGATCAGTGAACGATATTCCATTCTGAGTGGTACCGGTCTTGCATAAATTGACCATACCCAAGAAAAGAAGTAGAAGAAATCCAACCTTGGATTGAAGACAGGATTTATTTGTTGCCATCATCTCGGTTCTTATTCTCAATTCTGTTGGTTGCATTATAGCATCCACTGTTAACAAGTTCAATTGAGGCTGGTTTGGGCACAAATTTAGGGATTCTATCAGACGTGTATTGCTCAAATTTTGAAATACTAATGATCAAAAGTAAAACAAGCCTCTGCTAATTTGTAAGCACAGACTTGCAGCCAATCGATCCTAATTTACAGGCTCCATTTCAGATTTGTAGCCGGTGTACTCAGTGGCTCACTAAGGTATTTGGTAACACCATTTGTCTGTAATCGTGATATTGAAAAAGCCCATGCTAGTCATCAGCATAGGCTTTGCAATTCAATTTTATTTAGTTTTTAAACAATTGGCTTTTTAGACAGCCTAGAATACTAATCTAAGAAATATTGTTTCCAAGG
>PAQF01000007.1 GCA_002709695.1 Candidatus Poribacteria bacterium | reverse complement strand
GGGATTGTATTTTACTTTGTATTAAAGTACCAAAAAAACATATAAACATAAACGACCCATTTTTCTCATTTAATTTCCACACCAGACAGGATAGAAACAATCAAATAATCTTTAACATGAGCAAATATGGAGCGTTTCTCGAACATCAGTAACATACCCAAACGGTTTACTTCACTTTTTAGACTTCCAATCTGTTCTTGCCAAACCTTTAATGACTCCTCTAAAAATTCAACTACCACGACCAGCCCCAGTAACCAAGGCGGTTTTTCCTCTTAATTGAAGCTCATTCATAAAGTATCATCTCCTATCTTGATTTCTGGCCAGTTGTATTGCGGCTGGTAGCCTATTTCGTTACACGTAGTTGTAATATCAAAACTGGAATCGATCCGATCAGCAACAACATTGTAAGTTCCTTGATTTATGTCGGCTTTCAATGCCAACGAAATAGCATGCGCAACATCATGAGGATCGACATAGTTGAACCACGGATGAAATGCGTCTTTTGGAGCCTCAGGATCAGGATTAAGCCCGTCTCCAGCGATGACACCAGGTCTAAGATGGATTACACTGAGTCCATGTGCCTGGTGGTAAGCATTACAAATATGTTCACCAAGGTTTTTGGCCAATGCATAATAGAGATCGCTGGAAACAAAATGTGAAGGATCATGTACACGATAAGGCACTCTATCCGGTTGTCCGCAGGCAACGATGCTCGAGATGTTGATGAGACGCTGTACTTTGGACGTTGCACACGCTTCTGCAACGTTCCAAGTACCTTTGACCATTACATCAGTAAACAGAGCTAATGGTTTATCATTTCTTCCACGAACCAAGGCAACTAGATGCACAATTGCGTCTTGACCTTCGCATGCATTTTGAATTTCTTCTAGCTGTGTAATATCCCCAGAGATGAAGGTTACACCATCCATCTTTGGTGGAATGAGGTCGAAGACAGCTAGTTCATATTGAGTTTGCAGTTGCTGGAGAACGAAACTTCCCAAATATCCTGATCCTCCAGTAATAAGGACTTTACGGATTTTCATTATTATGAGACCCCCTAGTTCGAAATCGCAAACTAAATTTGTCCTCATTAATGCATGTTTGGTTTTATGCCCGTTAATTCGGATTCTACGATCTAAGTTTATAGAACAAGCAGAGCGGACTATCACAACTGCTGAATTTTGGTGGAAAGTTAAGCTAGCTGACAGTAATCGCGGTTGGCTAAGTAGCTGAGGAACCATTCCATTGATACTAAGCAATACAGCCAGCATGGGATTTTCTTCTATACTTAGCAGTAACAGATAGCTACGATACTCCAGGCGGGAACCTCCACCAAAATCCTAGAAAGAACTAAATTAGTTGATCAACCAACACAAGGTTGTTCGAGTTGCTATGTTCTAACATCACTAGTATATCCAGCGTTCACATAGTTAGGATCTGCATTTGGACCATGCCCAAGTTGGCTTAGTCGTTGACGGAACCAGCTGACTGATTCCACATAATCTGGTTCATCAATAAAATTTTGGTTTTCAGATGGATCTCGGTACAAATCAAACAGAACTTCTTGCCCATTGACGCCATAATTTTGGTATTTGAGGTGATCTTTCTTGATCATTAGGTTCGTTTTCCCAAATTGGGATACAGTTTCATTTGCCCAATTTTCCGTACAACCTTCCATCAAAGGAACCAATGTTCTACTATCTAAACCACTGGGACACGGAATACCCGCCAAATGACATAATGTAGCAAAAAGGTCGCAAAGATTGACATTCTGGTCAATGACTTTTGCCTCAAAACGTTCTGGATACCGGATAATTAGCGGAACGCGTACACTTGCTTCGAAAAACTTTTGTTTTTCCCAGATACCATGTTCTCCCAACATTTCACCATGATCAGAAGTATAAACAATAATCCAGTCATCCAAATTTTCTCCAACATGTGTTAAAGCTTCCAGAACCTCTTGATACTGACTATCAATTGTTTCAACCATACCATAATAGGCAGCCGTTGCCCGTCTTATTTCCCTCTCAGACACATCTTTTCCTGGACGAACTTGCCGTTGACTTAAAAATGGGTGAGGAAACACTGACTGATCTAGATATGGAACCACTCGATTTAGATAGTAGGTAAACTTATCGTGATCCGTTTGGTAGGGATAATGCGGTTGGAGTAAACTAACTTTCAATAACAATGGCTTTTGGCCTTGTTCCCGATCGTAGTAGGCGCTATTAAAAAAGTCATCGATGAAATGTAACGCACTATCTGTCCAAAATCGATCTCTGGTGACGCAGGGAGACGAACCAACCCCTGCACGCTTGATTTCTTTGGCATCTGACCACTTGAAAGTTGAGAAAGAACGAGAGTATTCCTGAAAGTGCGTTTCAGAACGGTTTGAAATATGATTACTGGTAATATGGACATCACCAGCAGGGCGCTGGGTCCACCCTTGCATTTGGTCGTCCCCTTGATGATGTAGTTTGCCACAAGAAACAGTTTCATAGGCATAACGAGATAACTGACGAGCAAATGTCATGTGATTAGACTGTAAATCAACCCAACCTTCACATCCAACTGTTTTGGGGAGTTGGCCCGACATGAGACATTGTCTCCCAGGTACACATATTGGTGATGGTGTATAAGCATTACGAAACACCGTACCTGTCTCTGCTAACCAGTCGAGAGTCGGGGTTCGGATAACCGAGTTTCCTTCATATCCAGTAACATCCGCTCTATGTTCGTCACTCATTAAAAATAAAATGTTTGGCGTTTTCATCGTAATCCTATCTTGGCTCCCAAGTATTTGGTTTTCAACACACACCTAGCAGCATATGAACCAGCAACTCAATTTAAATGTAGGGTATCATCAGTTGTAACGCCAAGTGATTCTGATTTCTATCATCGTAGCATTACTCTCATTTGGAAGAGGGTGGCAGCCTGTATTAGCAGATATATTAGGGAAGAACTGAAATCGTAAGAATGAAGAGCCAGCCCAACTCTCCAGCTCATCCGAAAGTAATTACGGAAACCTCTGTTTTACGATTCTAACCAACATTCCGGTGAATAATGAGCTCGCTGAAACATCTTCTTTCTTTCCGAACCAGCTCTTTCCATCCACTCCGGAGGAATCTCCTGAGTATAACGGTGTGGAGGGCCAACCTCCTTGAAAATATCAATTACGAACAGGCGATATTCTTGCGGCGAATCTAAGGGTTTCGGTTCAATACCATGGAACATTCTAGCATTCAGATAAACCATACTTCCCGGAGGTACCTCCAATCGCTGCACTTCCAATTTTCTGCCGGCCTCATCGTCAAATTCCCCCGCTAGCAGTTTTTCAGGTGTCACTTCTTTAGTTGGCGACACGCGATGACTCCCCGGAATTATCATCAAGTTTCTGTCACCTTTTTTAAAACCATTTGGATAGTAAAGGATTTGAATGTACCATTTATCTCTTTCCGCTAGATTAACTGGATTTTCATGCTTCCAGTGGTGATGATCCTGATGAAATCCTCCCCCTTTAGCACCACGGGGGGCGATGTTCATAGCAGAATGACAAAAGTGATAATCGGAACCAATCGTAGACTGTAATAGCGAAGTAACTAGCGGTGCATCAATCAATCCATCGCCCCATATACCTCTGTCATTCCAAGGTCGAACAAAGTAAGTATGTGGGTCATCTACCTGAGGATCGAGGGCTGCTAAGGACTTAAAATATTCTCTAACGGTGTCTTGGTTCAAAATTTCATCAGTCAAACCAGCGAGGCTTTCATCTGTGAAAACATCTGGTAAAACAACGCACCCATCTCGATGAAAATTCGCGACATCATCTGCAGAAGGCTCGGTTAACTTAAATATCGGATTCGTCATTTTAAGTATTAAAACTATGTAAGGCGTTTTGATCGATTTGAAGCAAGATCTTCTACTTCAATTTTGGCAACCTGAGCGACTGTATTTGGAATTCCTCTTTATGGTGTCGCTCAATTCCAATTTAAGATTTAAGCAATGTCACCTAAAAACCAATTGTCATATACTAACATTGCAATTATGCTTTATCAAACATAATATTCTGGATATAACTACCAGCAAGAAATTCCTCAGCTGAGCTAATTAACCAATGCTAACAACACTAAGCAATCATCAAATAGATTTGAATTCCAAACATTATCTTTATAGTATCGATCAACACATTTCTCACTTACTTTCTTTAATGAATAGGTACATCTCTTTTTCTTAATTAACCCAGAGTTTTTCCTAGCATACAGTAATTATCATACAAGCATTAGCGAATTATTCGGCTAGGTTTGTATTATTTCTCGACTTACTCTAATCCAACTTTGACAATCATTTTACCCATATTCTCACCTTTGAACAGGCCGATAAAGGCCTGCGGGGCGTTTTCCAAGCCTTCTACGATGGTTTCTTCCCATTTGATTATTCCTCCGCTTATCCACTGACGCATATCGGCATAAAAGTCAGGCACTCGATCCACATGGTCGGAAACAATAAAACCTTGTAATTTGAGACGTTTGTAGATAGCAGACATTAAATTCTTTGGATTGGCCTGTGGCTCAGTGTCATTGTATTGTGAGATCATACCACACAAAATAATACGTCCAAACATGTTCATTAGGGAAATAGCAGCTTCCAGATGCGTGCCACCAACATTCTCGAAATAAATATCGATGCCTTCGGGACAATGCTGCCTTAATTCGTCTTCTAAATTATCAACTTTCTTATAGTTAAAGGCTGTATCAACACATTTCTTGTCCAAGAGCCATTTCACTTTTTTATCCGAACCAGCACTGCCCACGACGTGGCAACCTTTAATTTTAGCAATCTGGCAGGCAATTGACCCAACAGCTCCAGCGGCAGCTGACACGAAAACCGTTTCTCCTTCTTTGGGTTCGCCTATGTCTAGTAACCCAACATAGGCCGTCCGTCCAGGCATACCAACTGTGCCTAGAAAGGATTGAATTGGAGCGATAGCGGGGTCAATTTTGGTCACTCTTTCCTTAGCAACGACATAGAATTCTCGCCAACCGAGCATACCCAACACGTAATCACCAACTTGAAACCGATCGCTATTTGACTTGACAACTTTCCCAACGCAACCGCCTGACAATGCCTCATTAAGCTTAGCGCTCCGCATACCACCTCGCATATAAGGATCAACCGACATATAGATATTTTGCACAAGGATTTCGTCTATTTTGGGCTCAGGAACAGCAACTTCGATTAGCTCAAAGTCGCTTTCTTCAGGCATGCCAACAGGGTGACTCTTGAGACGGATTTCTCGGCTTACAATACTAGCCATATTTCTCTCCTTTTAAGAACTTTTACTCCTCATACTTTGAATCCATTGCCCACAATATCCTAAGAATTAATGAGTCTAATGTTTGGTTTTGATAGCTGACCAAGTCGTAGTTAGTTTCTCCGACGGAGAAACTCCCAATGCCATCATCAGGCCCATCTCCTGGATCCTCTCCAGGTCATCTTCAGTCAAAGCAATGTTAAAGAGTCCCACCTCGTCAATGATGCCCGTAAAGAAATTCTTTTCCGGAGTAATAGCACAAATGACAAGCGGTTCATCATTTGTGTCAGGCACGTCTTTGAGACGTGTCTCTCCCTCCATTCTTCCATCCACATATGCGCGTATGAAGGACTGGTCATATGTGCCAGCAACATGGTACCATTTACTATCCCTCAGATCCGTTGTCCCGGCAGTCAATTTCCATTGTTGGGCACCAATGAGGACGAAGAAATCCCGTATCGCCTGCGATCTGCAAAACGTAGTTTCTGAAGTCGGTATTTCCTTTGGGTACTAACTTAGAGACAAACTCGACCCAGCCGTTCTTAAACTCCGCTTTAACCCAAGCTGTTATAGTCCAAGTTAGCAAGTTAAGAGATGCTTCATGCGGCACAATCACAACTGCAGACCCAGGAAAGCGCAACGCTTTGCTGCCATATTTTCCCGCGATCCAGCTGATACCGCTTTCTATTTTCCCATCATGACCATTCCCAGAGGAATCTGACGCAGTTTTTCCACCTCCCTCATCAAACAGCCAGACACCCACAATGGCTTTTTGATCAATTTGGGCATATCCGGTTGGAACACCCCACCCCAAGTAAGTAAGGCCAAAACAGATTAAAGCAACTTTTAGAACTATGCATTTCATAATTGATCGCCTCCTTAGAATTTAGGGGTTATTCACTAGGCCAAGCAAGATTGCTAATCTACAGTATAATATATTAACTGTAAACGCGATACTATCCTGTTGAGTACACTTCATGATCCAAAAAAGCAATGCAGAATGATTCAAAGCAGTATTCTATTACAAACAATAGGTCAAGATTCACCGAAGAATTCGCTGATCACTAAGATCCTTTCCTCCAATGGACTTCACAATGCTAGCTCCACGGTATTCTTTGATCTCTAGTTCCTGCAAGGTATTAACAATATGGTATTGTGTCGGCAGGTCTTCCCATCTAGCTCTATGGAATTCTACTGTCCCGTCGCCCTGCCATGTTTCTTTAATCACGGAATTCGAGCCTTCAGCCGGCGTCAGTACGGCGTGACCAACATCAGCGCAGTTCCATTCCCCAGTCCTAGGTATATACTTATAGTGCAAAGTTCCTTTCAGTACACCTTCATTTGGTTCCTCGGTTGCTGATAACGGGGATGGATCTAGTGGTACAGAAACCATATTTGTCAGTTTCATATCCATGAACTTGAAGCCAAGCCAACTAGCAATACAACAGGTTTCCCCATGAAGAACAGTTGGCTCAGGAAGTTCACAGTAGATTTTGGAGAAACCCAGTTGTTCACGACCAGTTAGAATCGGATCGCACAGATTTTCCCAAAGGACTGTTAAAAACCCTCCTTTCGCACGATCCTGTTCCCCATTAAAAACGACGGGAAAGCTGACACCAAGGATATTATATCCTCGGCCGGCCAACCATTCGATCTCCTTCATGTAGGAGGCTGAAACACTGACAACCGGCTCAGCACCAACCTCGAATCTTTCGGGCAATAACGCTTCAAGTTGCTCGCGATTCGTCAAGAAATTGACCGATATGCTCGTTGTCCTCGGGTTGTCCTTGCATGTGAACGTTCGCCCTTCTGGTCCCTGCCTTGGCCCCATGCTTGGACCAAAGTGTGTAGGCATCATATACATTTTGCCGGGTTGGAATTTGTAAGGCATGATATTTCTCCTGTTGGTTTTTGGGATCATAATATTTACTATACTGAACACTGTGTCTTCTGGTTCATGTCCCACCACAACTACATTCCATAGTTTTCTACTACAACATAGATAGCCTAATGCAGGTAGTATGACAATTTATGTCATGCTTTTATAGCCTCTATCCCTTTGCACAGGAAATCGACACATTCGGGCACCTGTGCCTCGCTAAGACCATGAAGAATTAGCGGAACATCAAACTCGAGACCATTGAGTAATGACAGATAATGGTTATAGTCCAATAAACCTTTTCCTGCAGCAAGATGTCCCGCCTCACCATCGTGATCAAGATCTTTGGCGTGTGCAAAAACAATATCTTCAGCCAACAACGCAAAAGCTTCATCAAGGATATCTCTCATATACATAAGTTCTCCAGTATGAAAAATATTGGCGCCATCTATAACAATCTTCAAATAAGGAGAACTCATTTCATCAAGCAAACGGCGGGCCTTTTGGGCAGAATCCACGACATTGGCAACTTCAGGCTCGAGGGCAAGGGTGATCTCGTATTCCTCAGCAATTTGTAAGGCTTGATGCATGGTCTCGACCAAATCATGCCAAGCTTCAACCGAGTCATTATCAGGATGCCGTCGCCACATACTATTGGGATCCCGTGTGCCGGTGCATAACGTGATAATTGATGTACCAACTCTCTCACAAGCCGAAGCTAACACACGTAATCTTCGTAATCCATCAGTACGTTGTTGTAAATCTGGATGGATCATGTTGAAAGTACCAGAGATGGCAACCATGTTGATGTTACGTTCGTCAAACTCCTTACGGATCTGATCACATAGTTCGGGGCCAATCTGTTCCGGCAGTTCAGGTAACCCTACCCTACCAAGACCAAATTGCATGCAGTACAGACCATAGCCCACAATAGAATCAAGTGTTTCTGAAAGCGTTGGACGAACAACAGTTCCATCCATAATTCCAATTTGCATTGACTTAACCTTTCCGGATTCGGAGAAATATTATTTACTGTGATGTAGTGCGATGATCAATTTTTGCCAAGCTTTTTCTAACTTCCTAGTGTACATCACAGAGTTTAGAGTTTGGTTTGGCTCCCACTGTAACAACGGGACATATCCGAATTAGAGTTCCAAAACAGATTTTGATCGGCATTCGAAAGTCTAAAACGATCTATAGATATCGAATTTGCTCTTAGATAAATCATACCTTATATCCCCCAAACCGTCTCATGTTTTCAGAGCACATCAGGAAGCATAGAACACACTAAATGGATCCCAAAAGCCAGCAGTTAGCTCAAAAATCACGAGGGAAATTCCAAAAAAATTCAGAACCCCACAGAATACATTGCTCAAAATGCCCGATGAACAAATTAAAAAAATATATTTACGACGGGGTCCATGCTTGAGGAGCAATACCATCAAGGTGTGTTTTAACATCGACAACCGCTGGTTTTCCCGCGGCAAAAGCCTGATCAAGTGCGCTCGAAAGCTCACTTGGTTTGTGGACAGTAATACCAAAACATCCCATCGACTCAGCCATCCCAGCAAAATCAGCATCAGGAAAAAGCCAGAGTTCATCGGAACCAGGAGTTTGTCCACCGTAGACACCCTCAACACCACCTTTTTCCTGATTCAAGGAATGATTATTATTAACCAGGATAACCATATTGATACCACACTTCATAGCAGTATCCAACTCCGACAAATGATACCAGATCCCCCCGTCGCCAGTGAAGCAAAGTACGGGGCGATCCGGCTGGGCACATTTGGCACCAATGGCCGCAGGTAACCCCCAACCCAAAGAACCAGAGCAACGAATGAACATCTGGTCAGAATGTTTTAGATCAATTATGGTACCAGTCCAGATGCCAGAATGTCCCGTGTCGGAAACGAGAATAGCATCGGAGGGAAGGTAGTCGGTCAATTCCCTACAGAGCCGTTCTGGTCGCATCGGAACCATATCCGAGTTGACTAAATCACTAACACTCTCTTTCCAATCCCTAACTAATTCCTGTACCTGATTGATCCAATGTATACGCGGCTCAACCGTTTCTGCATGGTCGATGATTTTTCGTAATGAGTTTCTGATATCCCCCTGCATCCCCACTTTAGTCGGATAGTTACGACCTAGCTCCTCTGGGTTGATATCAAGTTGAATGATTGGTGTTCCTTGTGGAGGAATTTGGTATCCATTGGTTACTTGACCACCAGTATGACTGCCAATGAAGAAGACCAAATCTGCTTCACACACGGCCTGATTCGCACATGACCTCGAGTATAAACCAGGAACGCCTACCGCCAGTGGATGATCATAAGGAAACATAGTTTTGGCATTCAAAGAAGTTGCAACGGGAATGGACAGTTTCTCTGCTAATTCCAACAACTCGGCTCTGGCTCCTGAGGCCGTGACGCCACCACCTGCCACGATGATAGGACGTGTAGCCTGAGTGAGTAATTGAAGTGTTTCCAGTACTTTTTCCAGTTCCACCTCTGGTCGAAAAGGGGGCACCTGAGCAAATGATTCTTCGATAATAACTTCTAAATCTGCCTCATAATCCACGACCATTTGTCCAGCCAAACCTTCCAAATCCAGATGAACTGGTGCAGGCGTCCCCGATGTGGCTGAGCGGAAGGCTTGTCGCAAATAGACAGGCAACTGTTCCGGATTAGCGACAAAGGCACTATATTTGGTAACTGCCGAGAAAGGATTAACATGGTCAACTTCCTGATAGGCATGACGTTGCTGATTAATCTGATTTTCTCGGCCAGTCAAGGCAATTACTGGAGCACAAGCTAAGTAGGCATCCTGCAACCCCGCAGCAAGATTGACAGCCCCCACTGACTGTGCCATACAGAGGCTAGGACTTCGTTTTATACGAGCATAAGCATCAGCCATATATGCCGCTGCTTTTTCTCCATGGGTCTGAATACGTTTAATTCCCAACTTCTCCATCTCCATTAAGGCTCTAGGAGCAATATAGGGCACAAAAAAGACATGAGTTATTCCGTACCCATGGACGGTCTCAGCCATAAATCGAGCCCCAGTCATCTTAGACATCATGTGTTCTCCTTCAGTTATATAATATTTAGGTTAGATCTAACACGCTACGAGCTACTTCACCCGCACCTAAAGCGGTAAATGCCTGATTGATTTGTTCTAGCGGGTAGACTCGTGTTACTAATTCATCCAATTTAAGTTTATCCGTTTTGTAAAGACCAAGCAGACGTGGGAAGTCGACTCGCGGACGGCATGTTCCATAGTAAGAACCAATCACCATNTTCTCTGAAAACAAAATACGGGCATCAAAATCAACTGGTGTGTTAACAGGCGCATGACCAACATAGACCGTAATACCNCGTTTACGAGTACAAAGAATGGACTGTTTAAATGGATCACTAATGAGACCAANAGCTTCAAATGCATAATGTACCCCCTGACCTTCAGTCAGGTCTTGAATGGCCATAACCGGATCAACTTGGGATGAATTTATAGTATNTGTTGCGCCAAATTGTTTACCTAATTCAAGCTTGTTATTTAGGATATCGATTGCGATAATCGGCTCAGCACCTGCAATCATCGCACCTTGTATCACGTTTAATCCAACACCTCCACACCCAAACACCGCTACTGATTTTCCCGGCTCAACCTTAGCAGTGTTTAGGACAGCTCCAACTCCCGTTACTACGCCACAGCCAACTAATGCTGCCTGCGGAAGAGGAATCTCTTTGTCAATCGGGATTACTACATCTTGGGGTAAAATGGTTTCAGTGCTGAATGTTCCCAATCCATTAAACTTATCCATTTGACGACCACTATTTAGTAAATGGGGTTGTCCTCGCTGGTCAGCTTTAACATCACAGAGATTAGGATAGCCAACTTGGCACATCTCACAGAGACCACAATTACGCTTCCACGATAATATCACGTGATCCCCTACTTTTATATTATTGACTTCTGATCCGATTTCTTCTACAACTCCAGCTCCTTCATGACCTAAGATAATTGGAATTGGAATGAAAGGCCACTCGCCTTTGACTACATGCCAATCCGAATGACAAACACCGCTAGCGACTAATCGGACACGAACTTGATCGTTCTCGATGTTGGGTAGCGCTATTCGTTCGATTTGTAGAGAGGTATTAATATCGTAGAGTACAGCAGCTTTCATGAAACACCTCCTGATTTTTAAAAACTGATTGTGAAGCTGAAGTTTTCACAACTCTCTATCAGTATATATGATTCAATACTGATAGGGGCGTAGCTGCCAGTAAACCAGCATCAATAGGTAAAACTATGCCAGAAATCCAGCGAGATTCCTCACTGGCTAGAAATACGGCAGCCCACGCGACATCCCAAGCATTCCCTTCAGTCCCCAAAGGTCCTGCTTTACGACGCAATTCTCTTTGTTCCTCAGAAAACTCTGCTACAAAAGGGGCGTGAAGATGACCTGGTGCTATGCAGTTGACTCGCACATTCTGACGTCCATGATGAACAGCCATTGCTTTTGTCAAAGTGACCAATCCTCCTTTGGCTACCGCATAGGGGATATTCGGCGTCATCCCAGCTCGAAGACCATCAATGGAAGAAACATTGATGATTGCGCCTCCACCAGCGTCTGACATCTTAGGTACAGCATATTTGCAGGCCAAAACCGCACTTTTCAGATTTCCATCTAGAGCTCGATTCCAAACGGTATCTTCGACCTCAGTCACCATACCTAGACCGTCTGTGCCAACATTATTGAATAAAATATGTAGCGCTCCATAACGTTCCAAGCAAATGTCAACCATGGTGTGGCAACTTGATTCTTGGGTCACATCGGCTTGGAACACAGAAGCTTGGCCGCCATCCGCTTCAATAGTCGATTGGGTTTCTTCAGCTCGTTCAATTTCCAGATCTACAAGCAGTACTTTTGCTCCCTGCTGGGCAAAAAGAATAGCAGTTGCTTGCCCTGTCCCCACCATTGGGCCACGGGTACCCGCCCCTGTGACAATAGCCACTCTGTCTTGTAGCCTTTTATCACTCATGATGTCTCCTCTGCATCATCCATCAAATTTGGTTACTTATTTTCAACAAATTAATTAACTTTGTCACTTCTCTGTATGCCTGCTTCGGTCACTCAACAACTAGCGACGTATATCACTTCCTGCTTTTAACATATAATTGATGAAGTTATCCTTGCTTGATTAGTACAAGGACACCGATAGATCTAGCTAACTGAGTAGAGCATTCTAACACGATTAATCCTCGTCAAAGAAATCATCTCCTAAAAGATCTCTCACTTCTTGATCCTTCACTAGTTCATTTCGGTAACTCGGTTGCGAAATAACTGATTGTTGTTCAGATGTTAATTCATTGTAGAAAGCTGGTGGAGTATAGTTACCCATCAGCGACTCAGCCACTACGCCTGAATTGTAACGAATGATGACTGTGCGCCTTTGGTGATCAGCGGTCCATGGCAGGCTACCATGCATTAAGCATTCTACGAAGAGAACTACATCACCCGCTTGAGCCGGGATTTGTGCGATTCGATTTTGGTGTGTGTGATAAAGCCGAATCTCACCTGGACAGGAGAAGTTTGACTTGTGGCTACCTGGCAGACAAGCAAACCCGCCATCCCCTTCCTCAACATCTGTTAGCTGGACTGCTATGTTAGTCATACCACAGTACATTTTTCCGTTTCGGTAGAGGTAATTACGTGACCGGTCGTAGGGTTCAGCCCCTTCGTGGAACCAGAATCCTTCTGCCCCTTTGTCCATAGTAATAATACCTAAGCCTTCTAACCGAAATCCCGGACCAAGCAACTCTTCCAAATATGGAGTCAATTTAGGGTGGGCTATCATCTGGCGATAAACATCACAGTAAGGTTTATCCCAAGTGAGCATTCCACCCAAATCACCACGGCCAGTTTCACCAACCAACGTGGAAGAACCATGTGCTAGGTCATTGGGACGAATGCTAATCTGACTGGCATAATGATCAATGGCGGCATTGGCAGCTACCACCTCATTGGTAGACAAGACCTCTTCGATTACAATGTAACCATGGACATCAAAGAGATATTTTTCGGTTTCGGTCATGGTTTGATGTTCCTTTCCTTCACACTGAGAATTTGGATAGATCATTCTATCACGGTGGACGGATCAGGGTAAATGAGAATATCACCGATAATTTGAGTTTGAGTTCTGTCCCAAACAAGTTCGGATACACTTCCTTAATGACAGGGTACTACGTTCCTAAAAAGGTGGAGAAAATTTGTATGATATACTCAGCATGTTAGCGAAAAACTCTTTAAGATAATATAAGTTTCTGGTTGGATAACGGCAAAACTTGACTATATACACTTAGATATTAGTTTTGCAATTCGTCGTTGGAAAAAGTTCAGCTCTTTGGAACATCCAGTTTGCTAAACCTAAGTAAATATTGTTATATACTCTTATCAGTGATAATGTATAGACAGTTTAAAACTAAAGGAGGAAAATGACTTGTGTTGAGAGCAGGAATCATCGGTTGTGGTGGCATCACCGAACGGCGACACGGACCAGTGTTGGCAAGTTTGCACGATCGCGTTAAGATAGGAGCGCTGGCGGACTTAGCACCGGAACGCACTGAGTTGATGGGGAGCAAACTAGGGGTTGCAGCCCAACACCTTTATACCAATTGGGAGAATATGCTTGCCCAAGAAGAATTGGATTTAGTCCATATTTGTACACCTCATCATTTACACGAACCTCAGGCTATTGCCGCAATGAAAGCCGGCGCCCATGTATTCCTGGAAAAGCCTATAGCCACTAGTTTAGAAGAAGTAGATCGAATGATTGCCGTGGCTGAACAAACTGGTCGCAAATTGACAGTAGGGCATAATCAACTGTTTTCATCTGTACACCGGGTGACAATGGAACAAATTCGATCGGGCGTTATTGGAGATGTGTTTCTAGTGCGTTCCGAAGGATTTGGCAGTTCCCATGTAGTAGGCCGTGGAATAAACCAACAGTGGCGCACCCAGACCAAACCTGGTGGTGGAGGTGCTCTAATCGATAACGGTTACCACCAAGTCTACAATGCTATTGACTATACTGGTTCACCGGCAGTACGTGTCTACGCACGGATTGGTCGCCATATACACGATATTCAAGTGGAAGACACCGCACTAGTTTTGATTGAGCACGCTAGCGGAGCGACTACCTCATTACAAGTAGGTTGGTCAGCCCTGGCAGGTGCAGTAGGTGTAAACGAGATTCTAGGTACTGAAGGGCAAATACGCTTTGGCGGAGGGGAAACTCCGGTATCAGTTTGGCGTAAAGATACAGGAAAATGGACTCAGCCTATAGTAGAAGCGGAAGGCCCAGATGAATTAGGATTTCCAGTGGTAGTCCAACACTTCATAGACGCAATAGAGAATAATGGCGAGGTTCCAATATCAGGAGCCGAAGGACGTCACATTTTGGCTACTGTCCTAGCAGCTTATGAATCCGGTAGGAGCGGCGAATCAGTGAAGGTAGATACTTATGAATGAAACTCCGTTTAGACTAAACTATATCTTAGCTTCGTGTATGTACGGGACTCTTCCCTTAGCCGAGATTATACCTGAAGTGCAGAANATNGGNAGCCAACATATTGATATNTGGCCGCAAGTACACGGNAACCAAAGGGAACAGGTAGAATCCATNGGCCANGAGGCTTTTGTGGAGTTNCTCAATGCACACGGAGTAACACTGGGAATATCAACGCGTTTCGATCTNGGACCTTTTGCCTTAGAAAAAGAAATGGAATTCGTCCGAAAGTTAGGGGGGACTCTTATTGTATGTGGCAGCAAAGGACCCAGTAAGTTAGAAGGTGAGGTGTTGCGTGCAGCGGTAGCTGAGTTCGCTGAAGCATTAAAACCTCACATCGATGCAGCAGAAGAACAGGGCATTGTTATCAGTATTGAGAACCATAGCAATGGGCTAATAGAAACACCAGACTCCATGAAATGGTTAATCGAATATACTCAATCACCTCACTTGGGAATTGCTTTGGCTCCTTATCACTTGCCAGAAAATGCCCAATTAGTAGCACAACTGATTAGGGATCTGGATACAGGTCTATCGCTTTTCTATGCATGGCAACATGGTATGGGTTGTCACAAGAAATTACCTAAAGAACAGGAATTAATGCAGTTACCGGGGCGAGGATCCTTGGATTTTTTACCGATTCTTACTGCCTTAAAAAGGATCAACTATTCTGGCTGGACCGAAATCTTTATGCACCCTGTTCCCCGAGGGATTCCGATTATGGATTCGATAGAAAAGGTCACCAATGAAATTAACCGTGCGAAATCGTATATGGATGCACTTATCTCAACTGCCTAATTTTCTTGATCATTCAAAAGATTGTACGTTTCGAACGACTAAATTCATAAATCAATTATCAGGTCAAAAATGTTGACGGATACGCAAGTTGTATATTTCCATACCCATGGGTTTACCCTAATTAAAAATCCGTTTGGGGAAGAATGCATGCGACAGATTCACCGAGCTGATAATAATTCAGACCAAGAAAAAAAGTTGGCCAAACAATTTCAATAAACTCGCTTGCCAGTTCCTTTCCGTTGGGAGACTTGTTCTGGAAATGGCCGTAAAACCGGAGCTGATCGGGATAGCCAAGCAACTTCTCGATTGCAAGGAAGTGCATATAGGTGCTTGTAGTTTCGGTGATGCTCTGAAGATTATTTCACAAAATGGTAGATTTGTTCAACAAGTAGACTGGCATTCTGATGGAGGACCAGAGGTAAAACAGGTTGCTTTTCGAACCGCACCAGATCTCCACCATTCGGGCAATGCTCCTTTACGTGTCCTTCCTGGAAATCATATCCGATCGAAAACCGAGATTTAGGAGGAATTGATACAGTTGGAAATAGCATCAGGACAACATGAAGATATCCCCAGCATTTCTTTCATCAAGCATCTTTCTGAAATTGAGATTGTACTTGATCCTTGTTGTACATTGGTCTGCCCCCCCAAGTTGCTGGCATGCAACAGGCATCAAACCCAGTACTGGGTTACGAAGATCCATAGGCTGGAACTACTTTCCACGTGGAAACCGAAAGCGAGATGCTGCTGCTGTAAAACATATTTTCAACAATCAATGGGAAAGTTGGCCGTTGCAAAGACAAAAACGATGGGGACTTCTGGACTGAATTTAGGAAATCTAGTGTGGTAAACCCCAGTAACTAACTTTGGTGAACAAGCCAACAAAGATCCACAGAGCCGACATGAAATACTCTCCGATAATCAACCCCAAAAACAATGGACGAAATCGACGATAAGCGCCAACCCCGAAAAATTTCAGTACCAAGATCTTAATCCCCCACCCCAGGAGCGTCGAAAACCAGAGATGGCATGGCGCATAAGTCACACCAACAATATAACCAATGGGATGAAAAGGCCACCAAAGAAACCGATGTCGCATATAAAGTAGAAATCCTGTGATGGTAGCCCCAAATCCGGAGCTTAGGATAGCAGGCAAATTAGGGTCATAGGGATTTTGAATAGCACGATTGGCCTTACTTAATCCATGATAGCCAATATTATAAACCCAACGCTCTAAGTTAAACGCACCTTGATGATAAATGAATTTAAGAGAACTAAAGTAAGCGATAACCACTGCTACCAAAATAGAAACTATAATCAATGGCACTAGTTTCCGTCGATGAGCCGGTGCTTTATCAGATAACCGTAAGCTTTGCAACACATATGGCATCAGCGATTCAGATGACCAAGTCGAAACAACCGACCGATCAAATCCCAACAAAGTCAAATTCGCCCGACCTAAAGATCGCGTACCAAAAAAAATGGTTAAAAAGGAAAAGGGCGCAATTCCTACGTTAACTAGCAACATTCCAGCGTTAGCTACCATCCAACAGGTAATGGTAATCATCATCCCCAGCAACAATAAAAAAGCGATCGATACCAGTAGAGACATGCCAACAAAACATAAGATAGCAACAAGTGCAACACTACTAATAATAATTCCAATAACAGCCTTTTGGTACGACATAGCTTCGCCGTCATTTTCCGGATCTGAACGCCTACCTACCGTTACCTCAAAGACTTCTCTCAAGTGTCTTCGGCTCATCCAGATCAAGAACCCGATTAGTACAAGGTCAGCCCCCATCACTTGATGCTGAGTGGAGATGCCCTGTATCGAAAAAGCTGACATACAGACCTCTTGGAGTTTATAACAAAAGAAGAAAAACCAAAGACTGAAAGACACATCCAACTGTAAAAAGTAAGTTACGCCAACTACGGCCAAGTATATCCTTCCCCACAGAGGCCAGCCCTGAACTAACGCAACCCAAGGCCGTTCAGTAATCAAATGCCCAAAACCGTAGGAAATTTGAAGATGGGGTATCACGGGCCAGTAACGGTGTAATCCCCTGAGCAGATGTATGACTAAAGCAACGACACAACCAATCCAGAGGAAACGATTGGATAAAATACGATTAAAAATCTGACCTGATTGTTGCTCTATTATCATGTTAGGAATTTGCACTAGCGGAAAAGGATACCGTTCACGTTCAACCCATTGTTTGCGAATGATCACACTCCAACAAATAACTATGAAAGACAAAATAAGACTTGTGAGGATCCAGAAACTAGCTGGTTGGAACCACGCCTGCCAAGGAACAGTAGACTCACCAATGTAAAAGGAACTGACGGCACTTGAATCAGAAACGTACAACCACTCTGGTAAATGTGGAAACAGAAACTCTTTCCATTGATTTTGAGGTGCGGCAAAATGAATGGGTGCAACTAATATAGGAAACAAAAACTCCATCATACCGTAGCCAGGCACAGCTGAAGCAGCAGATATCACAGTCCAAATAACAACCAATTCTGAGACAGAAAACCCAGATTTGTCATTAATCACCCGAAGAATCGGATTGACAATTAACACCAGTACAATCAAAAAGAACAAACCGCCGAGAGGTAAGTGATTGGCAATTAACTGTCCAATGCTGTTACCATGAATATAGGAAGCAGTTGCACTCTGAAAAACAACCCAAACTAGACCAACTATAATGGCTCGGAACAATCGATTTTTCATCACTGAATGATTTGGAACTTCACAGTATTAGATAATAAACCAATACATTTGAATCTATCTTCAAATGTTCAATCTTCATTCGTAGGAAACGAAAAAAACACAGGATTAAAACTTTGCAAAAATGTGAAGCTGATTGAAGAAATAGAGAAGAATACGGTAGACTATTCGAATGAAAAAGCAATAGCTACTAACAAAGAGAAAGGAGGAAAACAAAAGTACAAATTTAGAAACTAAAAACTGAATATACTAAAATCTAATTGGCATCTAAAGCTCGGCGGAAGTGTTCAATATGCCTAGGGGTTGTTCCACAACACCCACCGATAAAATAGACTCCTGACGATATAAGATTATCTAAATCAGAAACCATTTCTTCTGGCCCCTGTGTGTAGTATGTGTTGTGATTCTTATCTAGAAAAGGAATTCCCGCATTGGGATAAGCCATCATTTTTTTCGGTTCGATACCACGATCTTTCATCGCTTGACTTAATTGCTGAATCCCGCTGATAGCATAGGGCATGCCAGTATGTTCACTACGTCGCGATTCGGCCCCACAATTCAGGCCAAGAATACAAACATCATCTAAAATATTATCCCCATCGGAAAATTCACCTTCAGATAAAATGTCCAAAAGATCCGCCGCAGAATGGCCCCAATCCGTTCGGTACAAAATCTGCCCTGTTTTTCGATCTTTGGTATATTTATAAGTCATGTTAATCGCAATAGGAAGACCTGTTTTCCGAGCGACATCAACAACGACAGCTGCTTCTTTGGCCGAAAACATTGTTTCCAGACAAAGAAAATGCACGCCTCCTTCTGCCAAGGCGTAGATTACTCTTTTATGTGCATCTCTTACAGCTTGATTGGGAATCCCAAAATCGGTATCTCCAGTATCAGCTTCAATAGCACCAGGGGCTGGACCAATGGATCCAGCGATATACACATCTTTGCCAATCTTATCAATTGCTGATTTTACATGCTGCACAGCAGAACTAACAATGCTCCCAACATCAGACTTACTTTTGCCTGCCATCTCAAGGTGTAGCTCTGAAGCTACGAAAGTGTTGGTTCCAATAGCATCTGCCCCTGCTTCAATATAATCCGCATGAACATCTACCACAGCTTGAGGATACTGTTCGTTGGCCAACGCGCTATTGGTTAATTCTATCCCCTCAGCAAACAGCTCAGACCCAAAACCTCCATCATAGATCATGTGCTTAGTATCCGATAATCTGTCTAAAAACGGTTTCATTCCTCTCCCTTTACCTGCTTCTGCATTTGCAGCTCACCTTTACGATAAGCGCGAAGAAAATTCTTGCAGTATAAATCAGAACCCAGTAGCATTTCTTTTGCCAATTGGTATGGCCTTGAGCCTTGATCAATATTGAGTACGTTTTGAATCTTGCTAGTAACAGGATCAATAATCCCACTATCTGCTCCTGCATCGACTGCCAAATTAATAAAAACATCATTAATAAGACGGCGAGATGGAAGCCCAAAGGAGACGTTGCTAAACCCACCTGTAATATTAATCTCGTTTCCATACCTCTGGCGAAGCACTCGGATAGCATCTAAACAATGATTTCCAAATTCCGCGTCAACTGAAATGGGAAAAACCAGTGGATCTATGAAAATATCTCCAATAGAAATCCCCTTAGCCAAAGCATTTTCAACTATCTGTGAGGCATTGGCAACTCTTTCATCAGAATTTTGCGGCATACCTGCTTCACCCGCAGCGGTCACAATAACTTGAGTATCGTGCTGTCTGACTAAATCCAATGCATCTAGACGTTCAAGCGAAGCAGAATTAAGAAGTACACGCCCTTGATGGTTAGAACTAGTTTCTAATCCGACCTTGAGAGTATCTATACCAGAAGAGTCAATTGATAATGGAACGGTACTAATCGATTGAATGGTCTGTACTATCCATTGCATAGCTGTCTGCTGCTCTTCAGGCTTTACTGAAATTTCGTCTACATTAAGATCAAGAAAATCAGCCCCAGCGTTAATTTGGCGATGCGCTAAACTACAAAGATATTTCATACCTTCATCGGCTTCAGATCCTTGCCCTGACATAGCTGACTGAATAGCAATAGTTATATGTTTTACACGTCCTTCTTGGTAATCCTGAGTTTGTTTGATCTTTTCAGGAATAACCAGATAACGACGTTTTTTGTTGACATCCAGATAACGGACAGCCTCATCTCCATTGGATCTTTCATTCACCAGCTTGCCTTTACGGCGAACAACACGAGTCGTGTGAATATTTTCACCAATGGTTATAAACTTACTATCATCATCCAATCCCATAGTTAACTCTCCAGTTTATTTTTTATCTTTACCGTGATGGTCTCGTCCAAGGAAAGTATTGATCCAAGCACTCGTACCTTTCAGCGCCCCATCCCGGAACACCACTGGTCCATCCAACATCTGTTCTTCTTCATCATAAGCTTTCAAACGGTCATAAGCTAATGACCAAATACACTCTTTTTCACCAACCTCGCATTTTCCTTGTTTTGTTCCTCCACAGGGACCGTTACGCTGATTTTTAGCACACTGAGATTCTGGACAAAGATATGCAATGTCTGGTAGCGAGCAATCACCACAATCTTGACAATCGAAGGCTGCTATTTTTACTGCTTGTTCCAAACCGTGTAAAATCTTCTGAGTACCTTTATTTTTTCTTTCAATTGCCTGAGAAATTTTCTTACCAAGACTAAATCCTGCAGTTCCTTTTTTAAACGCTAGATCGTGTATAGTTCGATTAATCTTATAACTCAAGGGAATACTTTGCTTGGAAACTTGTGTAGCTTTTAAGTGTTTGGAATGCAGGTACTCCCGATTTACTTCGGTGGAACTGAGTTGTGTTGTAAGATCGGGCTCGAAGAAGTAAAACTCATCAGTTTGACTAAAGCATATCTCTTTAGCAAAGTCTTTCCAATCATCTTCGCCAAACTGGTCCGCAATCTCTAAAACCTTTTTATAGTCACTAGCCTTCAGATGTCCACCCAGATAGACACCACGAAATCCCAGCCCTTTAGCAATTGCACACTGCTTGGCTGCAAACTCTAAAAAGAAAGCTTTCCCTTTATCGGCCGAATCCGCCTGCTTTTCGGCTAAAGCAAGGAGATCGTCAGTAACCGTTACTCCCGGAATATTATCAGCATGAAAGAAACGGGCGGCTGCTAAACTAAGGACATAAACGTTATATAACACCGGAACATGAAGACCTGAGTAATTCATATATTTTAACAGCTCATCTTGTTTACGTGCATCATAACCAATCTGATTAATAATAAAAGACGCCCCATTTTCGATTTTTTTCCTGAGTTTGAAATACTGAGGCATAACTTCTCGTTCATAGCGTTTATGATTATTGACGACAGCACCTGAGAAAAAGCGTGTACGTTTTAGAACTTGATTCTTTTTACTCTGTCCAACGCTAACTTTCAATCCAGCATTCATCTCAGAAATCATCTTTAACAACCCAACGGAATCGATATCAAAAACCGCGCTTGATTGTCCCTTGTAGCCACTGACGGGATAGTCACCTGATAATGCCAGTACATTATTAAACCCCTCACTAGCTAACTTCCAAGCTTGACTTTGCAGTCCGTTACGATTCCAATCTTTACAAGAAAGATGGATGACGACTTCTTGGCCACGAGAAATAAGATCAGTTCCCAATGTATCTCCGCTAAGCATCGCATTTCCCCCTGCATTATCTGTAATACATAAAGCATGAATCTGAGGATATTGGGAAAGTTCACGAGCCAACTTTAACACACGAGCCCCTCCTCGTTCAGCAATAACTCCGCGAGAATTAACCAATTCTACACAAGCCACAAATGTGTTGGTTTCTTGAAGTAAGGAACGAAATGAAGACTTTCGCCAAGTGGACATTTAAATATAACCTGTTTTCGCTGTTTCAGTCTTTTAACGAATTACTTGATGGTAAAGTCAGAGTTTACTTAAATTGGGTTGGCATCGGTTTGAACTGACAGCCTTCTACAAACACTTCGAAGAAATCTGGTGTCGTTTCCAGCTCAATGTGATCAATTCCTTTCACCAATTGTTCAATTGATTTGCGTTTCTGCCGTGAAATCAAAACTTCTCTGGCTCCCTGTATAGCGGCATTACCGATCTTGGTAATCCGATCTTTAGGAACAGAAGCTAAAAACCCAATTTGAATAGCGTTCTCGATATCGACATAGTTGGCGAAACCACCAGCAAGGTGGCATTCAGTTATATCCAGAGGACTAATACCAAGGTGTCGTATCAGGATGAACTGTCCACAATAATTGGCTGCTTTTGCCTGAGCTAGATTACTGGCATCCTCTCTTGAAAGGGTGATACCATGTTCTGGAACAACGCTTAATTCATATTGTTTCTTATCTGCAAATACGCCTTTGGGCGTCATTTGATCGTGACGGCGAAGTTCTGCCAGTAAATCAATTAACCCCGATCCGCAGAGTCCATGTGGTTGGGTACCGCCGATGACATCATATTCAAACTGACCATTAGACCATCGAACTGATTCGATAGCGCCATCATATCCCGGCATTCCATATTTGACCAACCCACCTTCGAACGCTGGTCCAGCTGGACAGGACGCAGCTAACATTTGTCCTGCATGTCCTATAACTACTTCAGTATTAGTACCTACATCAATCAGCATTACCGTTTCTTTTTTTGAAGCCATATTCACAGCTGCTAGCACCGCAGCAGTATCAGCACCAACATGACTGGCAATTAAAGGCAACCCGTAAACTTTAGCTTTAGGATTAGCTCGAATGCCCAAACGACGGGTTTTCTCTATCAGCGATGTGGTCTCTCGTTCGCCAGCCAAATATGCTTGTTCAATCATCGATTTATATGGTCTTTGACCGATACTTTGGACATCTAGTCTGAACAAAATGTCGCGCATAGTTGAATTTCCAACTGCAACAATTTCGTAGATCTCCTGTCGAACAAAACCGAATTCTTCTTCCATTTGCAAAATTTCATGATTGATAGCACTAATAATAGCCTTACGTAGTTCACCATGATAAATTCCATCGTATGAAATACGGTTCATGATATCACTGCCACCGAATCTCTGAGGATTCTCAAAGGCACTGGTAGTAATACATCTACCATTTTCTAGATCAACCAAGCTGATCACCACAGTCGTTGTCCCCAGGTCAATTGCCAGACCATACAGATGCCCTCGATACTTGTCTATGGCTTCCCCATTGTAGTAAACAACTCCGTCTTGACAGGTTACAACCGGATCTATATCCATAACCGGTGTTTGATTAGAATCCGTTAAAATCTTAGGAGTACGCCGTAATGGTGAGAATTCTATATCAACATCAGCGTCGGAAATAACAGCTTGGCAGGCTAGCCGGTAACTCTCTTGGAGAAAGGATTCAGCTTCATTCCTAGGTTGCAGTGCTTCCATTCCCTGTCTAATCTCAACAATGCACTCGTGACATTGTCCAGTCCGAAAACAAGATGTTGGAACTTGAACTTCTAGCTCATCCGCGCAATCAAAAATTGTTTTGCCGACCGAAAGTTTACAAGTTTTGCCATCAGATTTCACTGTACCCATACCATACTCAGTAACAATTGTATCTTGGAGTGATTCGGTCTCCCAAGCTTGACGATAATCCAGTTTATCATCTCCGCCACAGATCAAGAGCTCCCGACGATTGTCAGGTTTGCGCTGGTTACGACATCCAAATTTTGCTGTACACCGATCTTCTTTGTTTTTGTAGGGACAACGGTAGGTAGATTGCTCATCAGCGTGAACTGACATACTGGAAAACAATTCGGTGATTTTATCTAAGCGTCTTTGATACTCTTCTTTATCGATTTTCTGCATCTCGGACCTATTTCACGCGTTTCAGAACTCTTCATCATCTTCTGCAAGTAAACGCTTAGACAATTCCACACATTCAACCGCATCTTTTCCGTATCCATCAGCACCCATATCATCAGCGAATTCTTGAGTAACAGGTGCTCCCCCAACCATAATTTTAACGTCATCGCGCAGATCAGCATCAATGAAAGCTTCAATCGTTTTACCCATATTGGGCATGGTGGTAGTCAATAACGCTGACATGCCTAATAGATCCGCGTCATATTCCTCCACAGCATCAATGAATTCATCTTCCGAGGTATCAACACTAAGATCATGTACTACAAAACCCGCACCTCTGAGCATCATAATACACAGGTTTTTTCCAATATCATGTAGATCCCCTTTTACTGTTCCCATGACAACTGTACCAACAGGTTCAATTCCGGAAGCTGATAAAATTGGCTCAATATAAGCCATCCCAGCCTTCATGGCGCGCGCACAGGCGAGAACTTCTGGCACAAAGATGAAATTTTCCCGAAACTTTATACCTACAATACTCATCCCTGCTATTAGACCGTCATCCATGATTTCCAAAGCATCTGTACCTTCTTCCAAAGCTGTGCTGGTCAATTGGTCTACGGTATGATGATCCCCATCAATCAGAGCAGCAGCTATTTCTTGCATTGCTGAAGATATTTGCGAGAAGGTGTTGATTGCCCTTTCAATTTCATTTGGTTGTTCGAGGTATTCCTCAATCTCTTCCCTAATAAACTCATTTTCAACATCAGTGATTTCAGGCAAAATTTTTCCTTTCTGTTAACTCAAACCACACCAGCATAAATAGACCTCAACAGAAGTTGATTGCCGGTTTACAAGGCTAATTTTGTGCAGCACGTTCGCTATGCCAGTCTTGGACGGCTTTGGGGATTTCCACCAAATTTTCGATGGCAGTTTGTAGAGGGATAGCACACTCTGGTCCAACAAGTTGAATTCCTGCATCCAAATTACTATAGACTTCTTGTCGAACTTCTTCTGGGCCTCTGGCAAAAAGCGTTTCAGGGTTATTGATATTCCCAACTAAGGAAATCCGTTCTTGCGTTATCTCTATTGATTCCTGAGGCTTATTTTTAGAATCATAATGGAAGGCAGACATACCGGTTTGGGCAATATAGTCCATCCGATCGACCGTTCGGCCACAGATATGCAAAATCAAGGGAATCGGGATACTATCAACAAATTCAATATGCAAATCACGAAGATATCGACGATAATAATCACCACTAACCAGATCTCCAGTGGCGTGATCGGGCAACGTTAACGCGTCTGCACCAGCATCAATTTGCGCTACGCCAAAGTCTATGGTCACTTTTTTCAATTTGTCCAGACAATGCAGGGTTTTATCTGGATCATCCAGAGACATCAGCAAAAAAGGTTCAACTCCAAAGCAATGGTATCCAAGTGACCAAGGCCCCATTGTTTTACCAATAACGGCCACCTCATCGCCATATTCTTTCTTCAGAATTTTTATGGCATCCAGTACACATTTTGTATCCTGATGAGTCAGCAGATCAGAGGGAATGTTAATATCATCTACATCTTCATAAATTGGTTCCATCATTTTCACCGTTGGCCAATTATCTTTTTGCTCCCACTGGATCTTACAGCCCAAAGCGGACGATTCTTGAATAATACTGAAAACCGGCATTATAGTATCAAATCCTAATTCAGTATATCCAGTAGCAGCTAACCTAGCCATTAACTCCGGTTCCCTGTTGGCAGCTGGGAAAGGAGCATCAACCAAATCCATCAGCTCTACAGTAGCTACTGACGTTGGGTTACAAACTGGGGTGCGATCGACAGGCTCCCTGCTCAACGCTGCCAAGACACGCTGACGACTGGTCATTGAATTAATTTCGGTTTCCACTCATATATCTCCTAATGTTTCCAGATTTTTATCCTATCTATTTTTGCTGACTGGGAGAAGAAAGTACCCCACGCGACGCTGTCATCTGTTGTTCTCGTACCACAGCTCGCACGTTAGGAGCACGAACTAACAGCAACCCCACTAAAGCATCATGGGAACAACCACAAGGAAATGCAATCTGATCTGGATTTTCCTCATCAAAAGCCATCATATCACCCAGTTTGCTTAACCCACCAGCAATAGCGGAGACACGCCTTTCCTTCCCTGTGCCGTCACCGTCAGCTGTAACTTGATAACGCCCATTTCCATGACTTAGCACCGTTACGTTGCAACTTGACTTTTTGTCAAAAATGGTATCAGGGCGTGATTCAACTAAATGCGTTGAGTCAAATTTACACGCTTCCAGAAAAACACGTTTACAAGCCAGTTGATGGTCCAACCCACAAGGAAATTGCAGCAACCCCGATTCGGTTGCCGTCATCCCACCCAATGTCTGCATGGTCTCAATCACAAACTGAATACGCTGTGATGCTCCCTCAATCCGGCTATAGGTATGTACTAAAAATGAAGGCCCATCTTGCTGCTGTTGATACAACGCAATAGCAATATCATGAAAATAAGAATCCATCGGAATCAATTCGATCCTTCTACCAATATCAACTATTTGACCCATATTATAGATTTTCGTCCCTATTTGGTTTGAATTACTCAAGTCATTTCAGGAAACAAGTCTAACCAAAAAAGATATAATTGTCAAAATGATCTTTCACTTTCTAACTCGTAAGATAGGATCATTTTCACATATTTTCGGGGAGCAATCAGGAAAAATCTATTCTGTGTTCAACCAGGCCGTTACCCGAGGGTGATCCAACACATCAGGATTTAGAATGTGAGCGGGTTTTCTACCTTGAAGAGCATCCGTAACTTGTCCAAAGGTCCGTAAATCGAGACGAATAGCTGACTCAAGGGTAATCCCAGCATTGTGATTAGTACATATGATGCGAGGATTATCTTTGTGGATTTTTCTGGGACCATTGACGGGATCGTCTACCACATAGTAATAGAGACGGTCTTCGCAAATAGCGCGGTTGACAGCTTGATCATCAACCAAGTTTCCTCGTGAAGGGTTAATTAGTGAACTGTGAGGTTTCATAGCACAGAGGCAATCGTAGTCAACGATGGTATCATCACCAGCAACGTGAAGAGAAACAGTATCACTTTCACGGAATAAAATCATGGGATCGTCTACCACAATAGCTCCATATTCTGTTGCTAGTTCTTGAATATCGCTACGGACGTCATACACAAGTAATCTTCCTTCGTTACCAAGAAGCGGTTTTGCACGTCTTGCAACAGCTTGACCAATCCTACCAAAACCATAAAGCCCCAGTGTGGACCCACCAGCCTCATAAGTTCGGATAATAGCAAAATCACCTCCATGTGAAAGGCGATTCAAGGTATATACACGTTTGAGAGTTGCCATCCATTGAGCAATAGTATATTCCGCGACAGTTACCATGTGCTCAGGGGCGATAGTAACGAATACTCCATGTTGGGTAGCGATTTCATAATTCGTGTTTTCATAACCTACGCCCCATCTGGAGATAACTCTTAGCTTGTCAGCAGCTTGATAGAAACTTGGATGAACCAAAGCAGAGCTAGCAATAACACCAACTACACCATCGGCATCATTCTCTGTCAGCTCAGTTGGTTCCATTTCTAGATTCGCCAATTCAGCAAGTTCTTTCAAACCACTACGACGTTGTTCAGTATCAAATCTTGCATTCTGAAAAATCGGTGCTAATAGAATTTTGTTTGACATCGAGTTCCTCGTATAATGTCTAATGATAAAGTTTACAATAAAAACAGATCAAGGCAGTTCTGCTAACAGTTCGCTCAAATCGAGCGGATCGACGGTCATTACTAACTCGCCATCTTGATACACCCATTCGCTTCGGTCCCGATCAATATAGAGTTCTATTCCATTACCATCCGGATCCCGCAGATACACAGCTTGACTGACGGAGTGATCGGAAGCACCATCAATTTGAACCTGACAATCAATGACGCGCTTGACCACCTTAGCTAATTCCAAACGATTGGGTAGTAAAATAGCAAAATGGTAAAGACCGGTAGCCCCTGAGGGAGAAGGTTTCGCATTTGGACCAGCCCATGTATTCAAAGCAATGTGATGATGATATCCACCAGCAGAGAGAAAAACTGCGTTCAGGCCTAAACGGGAAGTTACTTCAAATCCTAATACCTGAGTGTAGAATGTCTCCGCTCGATCCAAATCGGCAACAGTGAGATGGATATGTCCAATTTGCGCTTGCGGATGAATAGTTGCCATATTTAACGAATTATAATTTCCTTAGTCTGTAAAAGTCACCAATTATCGGCTGATCATAATCATTACGAATGATTGCTTCTTCACAATGTTCCAATGAAAACTGGTATTGATCTATTAAATCCGTGATATAGCACCTTGAATGTGCAACTCGACCACTTGAACGAACAACATAGGGAAGCTTGGAAGAAGATGCTTCCTCTTGACCATATTTCTCAACCGAAAAGAGAAAGAGCGCATGCTCATTAGCAGTCGCGGACACACTTTTAAAAATCAAATCCAAGTCACCAATATACCCAAAAACATCGGCCGAAATGAACAAATCAAACTTGTCCCTGCTGTTACTAAGAAACGTAATCAAATCAATATTTTCCAAATAATCGTAGATATTTTTCCTTTTGGCAACCTCTATCATTTGAGATGAAATATCAACACCAATTAGCCGAATTGATACATCTCTAAATGCCTGACCAGACAATCCTGTGCCACACCCTAAATCAATCACGTTATCAAATGGAACTCGGTCAATAATTTCATCCAGTTCTCGGCGCAAAAGTAAAGGGATCTGGCACTCCAGAGATCCAAGCATATGCTGGTCATAGGATTCCGCATATCCATCAAACAGTTTCTCAATATAAACCAACGGCACTTCATCTTCCACTTCGCCTTTTAACACTGACACCATATAAGATATCGAAGTATGCTCCGGTTTAATCCGAAGAATACTTTCATAACAATCAATTAGATCTTCTACTTTACCTTGTTGACGAAAAATAGTGGCTAAATCGTAATAGGCATCAAGATTATTTGAATCTATAAGGATGAGTTCCTGATAAGCTTGAACAGCTTCTTCCAAACGGTTCTGTTGATACCTTAAAGCTCCCAAGTTGTGGTAAGCATCGGCATATTTGGGATTAACCTTAAGTGTCTGCTGATAAGCTTGGGCTGCGTCATCCAATTGTCCCTGCTTATGCAAAATTATACCCAGATTATAATAGGCTTCAGCATAATTTGGCTCCAATATAATAGCCTTGCGGTATGCTTCAATTGCTTGATTCAACTGATTAGAACCAGTTAAAGCTATTCCCAGATAATAATAATATTTGGGCTGAGTTGGGTTAGTATCTATTATCTGCTTGAAAAAATCTACATTGTGCTGGAGGTCTGACATTGTCGATCTTTAACAGCCTTTCACTATTTGCTTGAACATTCCTGTATATTCCTCTCAAGCCACATTAAGAAGATAACAAAATCAATAATAAGCTTTTTGAAGTTATTAGTCGTGACTGGTGTTAAGAACCCACTCTATTGCAACATACATTAGGAAATGGTTAATACTGAGGTATCCAGTTCACACCAAATTCACGTTCTTACTGCAGGCTAATTCTATGCACTGAAACAATCGACTGTATAGGACAAAGATGATCTTCTATGAATTTGGGCTTCGGTAGTCAAAAAGGTAGTCGTGCGGTTCATCCAGAAAAACTGCATGAGGATCAACTCGACTATTCTGAAACTCCTCCTCACACCCTTTGACATACCGAATTGGCTGTCCGCGGTGAAGCCAGCCTGCGTAGTGTACTAAGGCAATCATATGACGATGCTTGCAAGAGAGATTCGGAGTGCCACGGTGCCAAAGCCGCATGTCCCGCATGAGAATATCTCCCTTTTCCGTAATTCCACGCACTGGAGGTCTGACTTTGCGTCGAACTTCCTCCGCTACTTCATCAAGAGCAACATCACCTACAAGGTGAGTTCCCGGCCAAAGCTCAATTGCCCCACGCTCTTCAGTTACATCTATCATGGGAATGTTGACAACAACTGATGCTGCTGGATGAGAAGGATTGAGGTTTGGCCAGAGGTGACCAGTATCCATGTGTAAACTCTGTTGAGTGCTTCCAGGCGTATTCGTATTTCCATTGTAGAAACCATTGAAAGCACCTTCTCCAAGCAGAGTAATCGATACATGTTCAACAATCGGATTTGCGACAACATCGGGAAAGATGTAGGGAACAAAGGGTGGTGCCCCCTGCTGCAGATGACCAATAGTGCGTCGGCCTTCCCATCTCTCAGAATTGGAATCGATTATTTTGTACGAATCCTGCGTCATCCTCTCATTCAAACAATCCAAATATTCGTGTGGGACGATGTTTTCCAGAATAATGTACCCCTCTTCACGAATGGCATCAATTGCTTGTTTGAGATGGGGTGCAGACAATTCCTGCTTGGCCAATTCCTCAGAACTAACTTTGATTCTCATATACAGTTCACTCCATGCTAAAACTGCAAAAAGACAGAGACAATATTATCACTGACTTAAATTATAATCCTCAGTAATATCAACCATATTTAGAGTTGGTCAAAGATTTTTTGCATATCAATCTCTTCTTTCCAGCGTTCGAACTCGTTTTCCATCTTTTCCGACCACTTACGATCGACCTCACCTGGCGTGTAGCGTCCATCAGCGATGCTCTTTTTCCCCCAATAGTCTCGCAGACGTACATCCTCCGAACGTTCGACTACCTCATTGGCATACTGTGGTGGGATAAAAACTACGCCCGACTCTTTGGCTAACACTACATCCCCAGGCATGCAGGTAGCGTTGCCAATACGCACTGGACCGTTTATTTCAGCCATAGTAACTTCACCAATGGCCGTCGGATGGGTGCCTCGGCAGAGTACGTTGAAAGGTAGTTGGCGCACACGCTCATCATCTCGTATACTACCGTCGATTACCACACCAGTACCACCGGTATTAACGTTGATAGCTGTACCCAGATTATCACCGATGAAGGTGCCATTCACAATCTTACCGAATAGCTCAACCACTAACACATCGTCCTTAACTAACATATCGATAACCCAAGAATTTTGCCCCCCGACGCGCTTGTTACGCTCACCATCCTCCTCGACAATTTCGTTAAGATCCGGTCGATGAGGAACATAACGACAAGTAACAGCACGTCCAACAATGACCCGGTCCGGATGCAAATTCAACCAGTCTCCGTCAAACTGGAAATGATGTCCCTTACCACCTAATACTCCCCAAGCTTCCTCGATCGTAACTTGTTTCATTCGCTCAAGGAGACCTGCTTTCACCTTTGGACGGCCATCCCGATATCGGCCCCCCTGATACAAGGGTGTTAGTTCTCTGTGCTTACCTTTAGCATTAAGCTCGAAAGCCATACTTACCTCCTGATATATAGGCATAAAATGGGTATGAGATCACGTAGTTCTGGAATAAACAATTCCATCTGGCAACCACAACATTTCGCAAAAAGGAATCAATATTTAGGCTCCAAAGCTAACAGGAAATAATGGGAACACCACCATCAGTTATCAGAGCAGTCCGATCCTAATTGTGAGCTGAATCTTCTTCATAAATCTGAGAGTTTTCTGATTCTAATTTACTATTGCTAACTTCCTTAACTTCTATAGATCACACAAAATAGTTAGGAAAAAACCATTGAAATCTTTCGTTAACTCAACATCTCCCAGAACTTTACGCCCTAAATACTTGATACAAAGGCTCTGCTATAGCAGGATTTACTACCATTACTAATATGTTTGTTGAAATTGATTCCAAGCACATCATGATATATCCCACTCCATTTGTCAACTCAGAAATCCTAAAATTCCAAGTTGGCGAAAAAACTCAGCTACAACAAAACAACGGATGGACTTCTAACGCACCAAATCAACACAATGTTGATGTTTTTCAGGTGGCCGAAGCACTTTGATTAACGATAAACAGTTGTCGCAGGGTGATAACGTGCCCAGGCAAACCAATAGACATTCACCGCCGGATATCTCTGCAGCCTTTTCCCTTTCAGTTTTCCTTCTACAGCGATACCTGTAATTAAGTTCCATAGCGTTTCTGTTTGCTCATCTTGCACAAGATAATCAACAGAATTAACGAAAGTAAGCCTTTTTGTCCCTACAAACCTAAGAAAAACCGCAGTTGCCCCTGACTTATTATGGTGGAAAACCAAGACCGGTCTTTGAGCAATGGTATCATTGACAATTGCGGTCTTTTTAAAAACAGAGAAAGGGTAAGCACGGTAATTCTCTGCGATACGCACGCCGACAACTTTCTCTTTGTTCTTCAAACGAAAATCATTGTATCTCGTTCCACTGATACCAGCATTTGAACTCTGATGGTACCGTTGATAACCATCCCATGCCTCATCTTCCCGTTGCTGCCCAAAACGATCTATATTATCACCAACCGAAAGTACTTTGGTTTCAGGATAATGTGTTTCCCAAAATTGCCAAGTGATCTTGGGCATACTAACCAGTATTTTTAACTGTTTTCCTTGGCATTCACCTTCCACAGCTTGGCCAGTAATGTGTGACCATAAACTACGTGTTTGATGATCATACATTAACAGTGCATCACGCCAGAGTTTTCCTGAAACACCGAAAGTGTATACTTGTCCTTCAATCTCCCGGCTATACACGATAGCCGTATTGCAGAGCGGTCACCAAGTTGTAGCTATAGGGATACCACCAACTTGGTCATTAACAATCTCATGGTCATTTAGCAAATGAATAGAGTAGGCACGACTATCTCCATTTAAACTAACACCAATTACCGGAGAATTGATACCTAACTTAGCATTACGAGCCTCTACAAATCGGGGCTCGGTGATAGCAAGAATAGCATCAAAAGGTAACACCGTGATAATTGGGTCAGTAGAATAGTTCACCGCAACTACGGATTGATGAAAACCAAACCAAGCCAGAACTAAAATTAGCAGTATGTATAACCTATAAACCTTAATCAAAAGAAACTACTCTATCAAAAGCAATAACAAATCTTAAGTAATATGCGCTCACAATGAAAATCAAACAAGAAAACCTGAACCATCTTTAGATAAACCAACACAAAGGAATCGTTGCTGCAATAGTTGTGGTACTATAAGCAATAGACTTGGTAAAAACGGACATTCATTTATTCAAGAGCTATTTCCCATACCAGAATTCAAACGAACACAATTATTTAAAGTTAAGTTCAAATTTTCATACTAAGCAGCGGGAAAGATAAAGGAAAGAATGATATAGGACAAGCTCAATAGAGCAATTTGCGACCTAAATGTTCGGGGAGCGAATCTTCCGCCACCTCGATTGCTGAAAATCCAAGTCTTGGAGTTCTAACCGTTGATTCTCAAGTTGCAACACCAGTTCAGTTACCTGTAAATCAGGCATATGGTCACCTGCTTTTACTTGAGTAATCCTAGCCTGCAGTTTCTGTATCTTTTGGCTAAGATTATCTTTCGCATACTTGAAATAATCCGTTAAACAGTCAGCACGTTTGACCATGTTGCAAAAAACGTGAAGCTGTGACAACGAGTTTCAGTCTTATTTACTTGATATTGCTGTGAACACTATGTATTTAGGTATCATTCGATTAAATTGCAGTTTAACATCTCAGTTGAGTAATTGATTCAATTCTTTTATACTGTCACATTATGTTGACCACTATGCTAAACAATAATTAGAAAAGGTAGCTTATATAATGATTCGTGCTGGAGTTGGATACAGCCACAATAACTCTACTGTTGAAGCAATCGAACAAGCAGTTACAACAGCTATGAGCAACGCCAAGATTGCCAAAGCAGATTTAGTGTTTGTTTTTGCAACAATCAATTATGCCAGCGAATATCAGCAAATTTTCAAAGGAGTCAAAGATATTTCCGGATCTGACTGTTTAGTTGGTTGTAGTGGGATGTCCATCCTAACATCAGCTGGTGAGTTTGAAGGACAATCTGCTATTGGTGTTCTCGTAGTACGTTCAGATCAGTTTTCTACACATCCATTTCTTGAAACAAAGAACGATATTAGTTCCATCAGTACCATTATTGATAATCACGTTTCGACCAAAGAGAATTCAATTTTAACCATTTTCCCAGATGTTCGAAATACGGTACCCAAACAACTAATTCAAAAAATCAAAGCACAACAATTTACAGTGCCGATTGTTGGCGCAGCCGCTTCCGGAAACCCAATAACTGGACAAGCTCACCAATGGTGCCGGGAAAAGATGGTAGAATCTAGCGCTTCCGGTGCGCTGCTAACAGGCTCTTTCCATATCGAAGTCGGCGTTGCTCAAGGCTGTCAACCGTTTGGAAAAGCATCTGAAATTACCCGTGTTGATGGCAACAAAATTTTAGAGTTGAACGAAATTCCAGCGCTTGAAGCATTGCAGAAATCTCTGGAATTGTTAACTGAAGAAGACATACGTAGATCCGGAGGAATGGTTTTTCTCGGTATGGCTATGGACAATTCTAATCAATCACCAGAGATTGGTGACTACTTAATTCGAAATATTGTGAGTATTGACCGAGACAGTTCGTCTATTGAATCTGCAGAACATATTACAGAAGGGCAAATAGTCCGATTTCATCTGAGAACTCCCTATGCAGCCAGACAAGAAATTCAGACTATTATCAACCGCATGAGCAAAAGCACACAACAACACCCACCAGCTTTTGGGCTTTACTTCAATTGTTTAGGTAGAGGAACAGGACTTTACGGAGAGAAGAACTATGATATAGAAATTATCAAAACAAAGTTTCCTGATCTACCAATAATTGGTTTTTTTGGAAACGCTGAATATGCACCGATTAGTAACCAAAATTTCATGCACGCTTATACCGGAGCTTTTGTTACTTGCTCCGAAGAATAAAAAAACCGAACATAACTCAACACCAACTTTAAGCAACTGATTTCAGATAAAAAAACACACTCTACATGAACCTTTCCCTCATCCATATTACGTTAGCTATATTCTCTTCACCCTTGGGTAGGGTATCCATTACTCCAACGGACGGGCTCAAATATCAACGAGCTTTTTTATCTCCGGCAGAAATTCACCTTGGTGGCTGACAGGAGCATCAATGACAGCAACTATTTGGTCAATGATAAAAGAAAACTAAGCAGAATAGAATTGATCTCTAGAAATTTCATAAAATATTGGACTATACGTCAAGTCATAACGATAGTAACGACATTTTTACTAGTGTCGCACTATCTCATTGCTGACACACAAGTTCATAGGCTCCACTTTCTGATTCCTGGAGGTGCTGGTGGTGGCTGGGATGGCACCGCACGAGGAGTAGGAGAAGCACTAACTAAATCTGGCTTAGTTAAACACATTTCATACCAAAACATGTCTGGTGGGGGCGGAGGACGGGCCATTGCCCATCTGGTAAAAACCGCGAAACGTCAACAAGACACATTGATGGTAAATTCAACACCTATCGTTATCAGGTCTCTACAAAAAATATTTTCTCACTCATTCCAAGATTTAACACCGATAGCTGCTGTGATTGCCGACTATGGAGTATTTGCAGTTGTCAATGAATCAGAAATACAGAATTGGCAACAGGTAGTTACCCTATTCCAGAACGATCCGTCCCAATTAACGGTTAGCGGTGGATCAGGTCGAGGCAGTATGGATCACCTAGTAGCAGCGCTAGCATTCCAAGCAGTTGGGGAAGACCCTAAAAAGGTACGCTACATCCCCTATGATGCGGGAGGGAAGGCTATGGCCGGATTATTATCTGGAGAAACCAAGATTTTATCTACGGGTTTAGGCGAAGCTTTAGAACAACACAGGTCGGGACAAATTCGTATTCTCGCTATCACCGCCAATGAAAGATCCCCTGTAGTTCCTAATGTTCCAACCTTCAAAGAACTTGGTTATGAAGTTGTTTTTATCAATTGGCGCGGTTTTTTTGGGCCGCCCGACCTATCTCAAGAAAAGGTCAAAATCCACTCTAAAACACTGAAAAAAATGTTTCAAACCCCTCATTGGGAAAAAGTCAGAATCCGTAACGGCTGGAAAAACCTGTATATTTCAGGCGAAAAGTTTCATAATTTTCTTATGCAACAAGAAAGTATGATCAGTAAATTGATGAAAGAACTCGGATTCCTCTAGCAACTACAAAGATAATCAATGTCGAAAAATAGATTTGGCGCTGTAGTTATTTTTGGATTTTCTATTGCTTATGGAATGATAGCGCTACATTTTCCAGTTCCTCCTGCTTTCAATGATTCGGCCTCTCCCTCCAGTTTTCCAATTTCTTTGAGTGCGGCTGGCATCATCGTCTCAATGCTGATATTTTTGCTGCCAGCGACGTCTGCTGCGACCACGCCAGAACTCACTTCAAAAGGTATACTTCGTGTTTTTCTCCTACTGCTATTGATGATTTTCTATGGATTCGTGATCAAAATTTTTGGTTTTTTTGTTTCAACCATTTTGTTTCTCAGTATCGGCTTTTCGATCATGGGGGAAAGAAAACTGAAGGTTATTTTCCTTACAGCCACGGTTACAACCATCATTTTTTGGGTTTCTCTTACACAATTCTTGAAGATTTATCTCGATTCGGGTTCTCTCAGTAAATTTGTATTTGGATTACTAAACTTAGATTAATGCTAGAAGGAATTTTAACTGGACTTTCAACAGCATTATCGTTGACAAACATCTTCATGGTGTCCACCGGCGTTCTATCCGGTACATTGATTGGTATGCTGCCAGGGCTTGGACCAATCTCAGCAATCGCACTAATGATCCCAATTACGTACGGTTTTGATTCTGCCTCAGGAATGATTCTAATGGCAGGGGTTTACTATGGTGCGATATTTGGGGGATCAACCTCATCAATTCTCATCAATGCGCCGGGTGTGGCAGGAACTGTTGCCACTGCCTTTGATGGATATCCGCTAGCGAAACAAGGTAAAGCAGGCAAAGCGCTAGCCGTTGCGGCTTACTCCTCATTTTTCGGAGGCACAATTGGCGCGGTTTTCCTCCTTCTAGGGGCTCCATTACTAGCGAGATTTTCGACCAGTTTCCAATCCGCTGACTATTTTGCGCTTATGTTGATGGGATTGGTAGCTGTCTCCGTCTTTACCCCTAAAGGCCAGTTTCTAAAAGCTATTTCAATGACGATCATAGGACTAATGTTATCAACCGTCGGTATGGATAACGTCACTGGTACACAGCGTTTTACTTTTGGTCAACTCAATTTGTTTGACGGCATCAGTTTTCTCCTTTTGGCAATGGCTACCTTTGCCCTATCAGAAGCCTTAATAATAACGCTTGGTAGCCAACACGATAATTATCAAGCTTTCCTAACATCAGATTTGCATAATCTGAAAGTTTCAAAGAAGGAATTAAAAGAGATAGCTCCAACAATTGGCAGATCCTCAGTATTGGGATTTCTAATTGGTGTTCTCCCAGGGGCAGGGGCTACCATAGCCTCCTTTCTAGCTTATGGAATGGAACAAGCTTTCAGTTTCGGCAACACAAAAGTAAAGTTCGGAGATGGGAATCTAAAAGGTCTCGCAGCTCCTGAAACGGCAAACAATGCAGCTTCAACTGGCTCATTTGTACCCCTTCTAACGCTTGGCATCCCTGGTTCAGGTACAACGGCCATCATGTTAGGCGCCTTAATTTCTTATGGCGTTCAACCCGGTCCACAACTTTATACAGAAAGCCCAGAAGTCTTTTGGTCAGTTATCATATCGATGTACTTGGGAAACGTAGTTTTATTGATCTTGAACCTGCCGTTAATCCCTTATATTGCACGACTAATCTCTTTACCCCAACGATTTTTAATTCCATTTATCCTCTTTTTTTCCTTAATTGGTGTTTACCTAGTTTCATTTAATACCTTTGATATTTATATGATGGTCGGATTTGCTACAATTGCTATTTCCCTCCGGTTCCTAGAGTTTCCTATGGCTCCAATGCTCATCGGTTTTGTACTTGGGAACTTATTGGAAGATAACCTTCGGCGATCGTTGCTAATCAGCAATGGCAAACTAGAATTTTTATGGGAACGCCCAATAACCTTAGCCATTTTCAGCATTACAATTATAATTCTCACTTTTCCTCTTTATCGATTTATCAGAAGTAAACTCCAGACAAAAAACAACTTGTAACCTTTTCAATCATTGACCTGCCTGATCAAAGAATCATATCTACATCACTTGCTGAATTCTTCTGCTTATGCTAGGATTGGCCTAAACTTATGGCTCAGGCAATTTGCATGAATCAAAATAACAGTTTAGTTTACTTTCGCCTTTCGTTGATGATGTTTCTGCAATTTGCCATTTGGGGAGCATGGGCTGTTTTAATTGCTGGCCACATGCAAAATCTCGAGTTTAATGGCAAAGAAATCAGTTATGTTTTTGGTACTACTGCTATCGGCGCTATGGTATCCCCTCTGATAGCTGGTTGGATTGCTGACCGTTACGTGCCAGCTCAGATTTTCACGGCATTCTCACATTTTGTTGGAGGGGTTCTGTTAATTGTCGCTTGGCAACAGACCTCATTTCCTTCCATGTTTCTAGCAATTTGTGTCTATGCGGTTCTCTACATGCCGACTATTGCATTGACTAATGCCATCTCCTTCCACCATATGGGCGATTCGGAAAAATTCGGCAACATTCGTGTTTGGGGAACGCTTGGATGGATAGTAGTCAATTGGGTAATGAGTTTATACCTACGATTTTGGGAAATACGTGTTCCGGAACAATCACATGTTGGTGATTGTTTACTAGCCGCTGCGGTAGTTTCCATTCTGATGGGATTTTATTGTTTATTTTTACCAAACACACCCCCTGCCAAAGAAGCCAAAAACCCATATGCTTTTCTGGAGGCAGTATCTCTCATTAAGAACCACAACTTCGCTGTGTTGCTAATTATCTCATTCATTGTTGCTATCGAACTCCCATTCTACTATAACCTGACATTCTTATTTTTAACTGAACAACAACACGGAATTGGGCTACCAGAAAGCACAGCAAATTGGGCTATGAGTTTAGGGCAAATTGCAGAAGTTTTAGTCATGATTCTTCTATTACCAAGTATACGAAAACTTGGTATGCGAACAACAATCTTTCTTGGTATTTTGGCTTGGCCGGTGCGTTACGCTATTTTTGCTATCGGCCAACCAGTGTGGTTAGTCATCGCCTCTCAATCATTGCATGGTTTGTGTTATGCCTTCTTCTTCGTTGGAGGTATGATTGCGATCGAAAGACTCAGCCCTGTTGACATCAGATCAAGCGCACAAAGTCTGCTAGTCTTTGCAACGAATGGGATAGGTATGTTTGTTGGACATCTTGTTAGCGGACGTGTGCACGAATTTTTTAAACTAGAAGATGGAGGTCACGCTTGGGCTAAGATTTTTCTAGTTCCTATTATAGTCACCATTATTGCCAGTATTGCCTTTATCCTGATGTTCAGCGAAAAAAGATATCAAGAAGATACCGCTGCTATTCGGCAAACAACCGGTGCGGCAACATAGATAATCATTAATGTAAGATTTTAGCACTCGAAAAGCATAGGGGAGAAAAAATGAAAAAAGTCTTGCTAGTTGTTAACAATCAACAGAGTCCCTATGGGGACTTTACCAACATGTTCACCCAGATCGTTCAAGCATCGAGGCAATTCGAGTTGGATGTCAGTGAAGACAGAAACAGCTTTACGAAACTGGATTCATTCGATGCTGTTGCACTTTATATCGCCGGTGGAACACTAACACCTGAGCAAGAAGAAGGCATTGCGTCTTTTGTTAGAAACGGAGGTGGACTACTAGCGGTACACGGTTCCAACGCAGGCTTAGGCCAGTATGGAACCTATATTAACCTAATTGGTTCGGAATTCATCCAACATGATCCTCTGGCCCCATTTGAAGTAAGCGTGGTAGATGATGTTGACGACATTCTCCCTCGGTTGAACAAAAGTTTCCAGGTTACCGATGAATGCTATGAAATGGAAATTCGGACAGATGCATCGCTGCGATATTTTCAGTACGGTAACTGGCGGATGGAACGTTATCCCCTTGGATACACCTATGATTATGGATCAGGCAAGGTCTACTACAATGCACTCGGTCACGATCAACGAACTTTCAAACATCCGGATTTTCAAGATCAATTGATAAAGGGACTTCGGTACGTTACCAACTTGAAAGATAGCCCATCAGCTATAAGAATCGGGTTGGTTGGATACGGACCTCAATTTGGAATGGGGAAACATCATTCAGATAGAATTGCGCAAACCCATGGATTTGAGTTAGCGGCTATCTGTGATAGGGACGAGAACCGCCTCCAAGCGGCAAAAGCAGAACAAGGTGATCATGTCGTTGTCTTCACCGATGTAAAGGACATGGCAGACAGCGGATTAATCGATATGGGACTAGTGATTGTTCCACATGCCTACCATGCACCAGTCGCTAAAGTGTTGTTAGAAGCTGGCCTACATACAATTACTGAAAAGCCATTTGTTGTTCATGTGTCGGAAGCAGATGAACTCATATCCATTGCCACAGAAAAGCAGGTTATGCTATCTACCTATCACAACCGACATTGGGACCCAGACATTTTAACGGCTCGTGATGCCTTGGAATCTGGTCTAATTGGTGATGTCTTTTCAATCGAATGTAACATGGTTGGATATGGAGCACCTGGACAACAGTGGCGTGCACACAAAGAAATCTCAGGTGGAATGTTATACGATATGGGAGCCCATCAATTTGAGAAAATACTACAACTCATACCACAACATGATAAAGGTGGGAATCGAATTAACAAACGAGCTACACTCTACGGCAACTTTATGAAACGAAAATGGCAAGCAAGTTCTAATGAAGATTACTGTCGAGCTTATGCCCGATTTGATAGTGGTTTGGAAGCTCAACTGGTTCAATCAAATCTATGTACTGCCAATAAACCCCTCTGGACTATTCTTGGCACTCAAGGTTCCATTACAGTAGAGAACTTTGACGGGAAAACATCTGTGACATCGGTTCTAGACGATGGTCGGCAGATGACGCTAGACTATCCGAGAGTATCAGGAGGCGGTTGGCAAACCTATTATAAAAATGTAGCCGATCATCTCCTTTCAGGACTGCCATTAATCATTACGCCTGAATGGGCTAAAGGAACAATTCAATGCATAGAAGGTTGTGAAACTGCTTCTCGTGAAAACCGATTAGTAGAGATCGAATTTGATTTCTAAATCGCTGGAGTCATCTCAAGTACATTTGTTGTGTACTTGAGATTTCACCTTGACACAATAAAAACTTAATAAGTTCCTATACAACGAAATTAGAATATTGCCTTCTCAATCTCATGAAACTTAAAATAGGTATTGTAGGTTTAAGACGCGGCAGAACATGGATAAATATCTTCTCGAAAGACAATAGATCTAGTGTTGTTGCCTTATGTGATAAAGATCAATCTCTTCTAGAGGAATTCCCCGCAGACAAAAAATTCACTAATATCAGAGACCTTTTGGCTATGGATCTTGATGCCATTGTCATTTGCACCCCGCCTAAATTCCACGCAGAACAAACTATTCTGGCACTCGAAAGTGGTAAACATGTTCTGTGTGAGGTTCCTGCTGCCACCACAATTAGCGAATGCCAAAAGATTGTAGATGCCGTTAAAAAATCGGGAAAAAACTATATGCTGGCCGAAAACAGTTGTTATAGCGATATGCATCTCACCTGGCAATCTATAGTCGAAAACAACAATCTGGGAAAGGTCATCTACGCTGAAGCTGAATACATTCACGACTGCCGTCAACTGATGAAAGATGCCGATGGCACGCTAACTTGGCGTGCTAACTTTCCACCAATTCAATATTGTACACATAGCCTTGGCCCTTTGCTTTTCATAACTGATGATCGATGTGTCAGTGCAACAGGATTTTCCAGTGGAAGTAACGTATCTCCAGACATTGGTGCAACAGATTTAGAAGTTGGACTTTTTAGAACAGCAAATGAAACAACTATAAAAATTCTTTGCGGATTTTCGATTGAGAGACATCCATCATTTCATTGGTATGTTATCTACGGTACCAACGGCGTTCTTGAAAGTCAAAGACAATACAATGATCCAATTAATGGATATTATAAAGCAACCAAATCGGATCAAAAAATGAAGTTTTGCCAAAGTAATATGGCAGCACACGGTACTGCTGAGAATCGGGTGGCCTCAGAATTCACTGAATCAATAATCAGTGGCAAAATCCCTTCGATTGATGTGTACCGAGCAATGGATTATACCATCCCCGGTATCTGTGCCCATTTGTCTGCCCAAAAGGGTGGCGATGTCGTTTCAGTCCCAAATCTACGAACTGAATACTGATTTAAAGAATACAAAGTACCTAATAAAGTTTCAGTAGGTCTAGCGAGCCCTAAGAACAAACAAACTAATTACTAAAATAACTGAAGCCCTCAAAAAGAGATTCCATACAAAAGACGATAGTGCTCCCACCAAAAAATCCAACAGAAAAAACCGTCCGCCTATGGCCCATTGTTCTGATTCTGTTACTGACCATCCTCACCATCATTTGGGTTTGGCTGTTTGACAATCTAGATCGACAAAACCAAAACCTTCGAATCGTAAGTGTTCTTGGAATTTCATTTTTACTAATTCTTGTGTGGTTACTATTCTTCTCGCGGTTACGGAGGAAAACTCGAATCCTCTCTCTGGGAGCGATTCTCTCTGTTCTCTTGCTCTCAATTTTCATGTTTCGTATTAAAGGCTTTACAGGAGACTTACTCCCAATATTGGAATGGAGTTGGACGAAGAGAGCTGGCGATTCCTTGACACAAACCGATACTTCTTCGGAAAGGATACATAAATCATTCAGGCCTTCACCCAACAATTACCCACGATTTCTTGGCCCGAATCGTAATGCTGTTCTCAGCGGAATGGAACTGGCGGATGATTGGTCGGAACATCCACCAAAACTCATGTGGAGACAACCCATAGGTGCAGGATGGTCAGCTTTCGCCATCGTCGGAAGTTTTGCAGTTACTCAGGAACAACGTGGTAAACAAGAAATGGTGGTATGTTATGATCTGAGATCTGGTCAAATGAAATGGAGCCATAGTGATAACGCGCGGTACGAAAAGATTCCCGGAGGGATTGGCCCTCGTGCAACACCGACCATCTTTGCAAACCACGTATATGCACTAGGTGCAACCGGAATTCTGAACTGTTTGGATCTTTCGACAGGTGAACGTCTCTGGTCAAAAAATATTGTTAGTGATAATAATTCTGAGGTCAATGAATGGGGAATAAGTTGTTCGCCATTAGTCCTTGACAATATGGTTGTGGTTAGTGTTGGAGGACGCTCAGAGAAATCCTTAGTGGCTTACCACAAAGAGACAGGAGAGACCATTTGGCATGCGGGCAGCGACCGAGCTGGTTATAGCTCACCAACCATAACTAATTTTGCAGATGTACCTCAAATTCTAATTTTTAATCAGGGCTATATTGTTTCACATAATCCCCTTAACGGAAAAATCTTTTGGCGTCAATCTTGGCCGAAAGAAACTCAGTATGTTGCTCAACCTCTGCCGTTACCTGAAAATCAGCTTTTTGTTTCCACTGGATACGGAATTGGCTGTAAATTATTTCAGATCCATCAAGACAGAAACTCAGAGCAATTCCATGTTTCCTTAGTTTGGGAAAACCGCCACCTGAAAGCTAAGTTTACCAATGTTGTCCAGTATGAAGGTTACATCTATGGACTCGATGATGGCATTCTTGTATGCTTGGACTTGACCAATGGCCAACGCAAATGGAAACGAGGTCGCTACGGACATGGACAGATAATACTAGTAAACAACCTGCTGTTAATTCAAGCAGAATCAGGAGAGATTGTGTTAGTTAGTGCCAGCCCAAATGCACACAAAGAGTTATCGAGATTTGAAGCGCTTAATGGCAGAACCTGGAATAATCCTGCGCTTTCAGGATCTTACCTTCTTGTTCGAAATGATCAGGAAGCAGCATGTTACCTATTAGCAATGAAAGAGTAATATGTTATATTCGCATCTGATATGTGTATGAGAATAAAAGTAACCCGATTTTTGTTGATTCAGTGATTTTTGTTGATCTATGTAGCAAAATCAACTATAATGCCAGCTGGTTTGGAGCCGGTAAAAACTGACAGCTCAAATCAGTCTAGAGTCATAATTCACACTTCAAAAGAAATTTTGGAAATCAACGGATTTGCCGAGTTAACTCTACGTTAACTCTTATAGGTTCTATGAAAAATCTTGCATAATCAACAGGGAGCTTATGGACTATTCAAAGGTATCAAAGGAACTGGAAGATTTAGTTACTGAAACCTACAAACTTTGGGATCATAATCGGGTTGGTTTCCAGTGGCGCCACTATACTTGGAACCATACTAAGCGCGTACGCGCGATGGGTATGGAACTTGGGAGACGCGAAGGTGGTGATGTAAAAAAACTTGAAATTGCTGGTACTTTACACGATATTACCAAGAAATATGATGGCGAAATTTTGAATGATGCCGATGGAAATCGTGTGACTAGTGAACAAGGATTCTGGCTCAATGAAAAACTGAAGCCAGCACGTGAAAACATTGTCACTCGTTTATACGATGAGTACGATTTATATGACACCGTGCACCACGACTCTGGTGCCGTAATTACCGAAAAAATCCTTGTTGATTACGGTTTTGACGCAGATTTTGTCGAAGCTGTCCGGTCAATTGTTTTTGCCCATTTAAAACCAATAAATATGACCAGCGAAGATTTTGACATTCTGTACAAAAACATCGAAAACCAGATCCTATATGATGCTGATACGATGGATCCGAATGTTGGGTACACTGGTTTCTTTCGAAATATCCACATTCACGCTCATTTTGCCATTCAACGAAGCGGTAAATTTGAACTCGAAAGTTATGTCCAAGGTCTACCAAGGTTTGTCGACTCCAAAGATAGTTTTGTGGAAAACCTTCTAACTAATTCAGCTAAGGATGTTGCAGAGAAACGCCAAGAACGAAGTCGAAGCCTTGTCTCACAGATGAATGCAGAATTGGAAAACATGAATATAAACCGAAAATATGGTTTACTCGGCGTAATCGAATATTTTGTAAGTGAGACTGCAGACCCTGACTTTGCCTATCAGCTCAATCACCTAAAAACAAATAGGATTCCAGACCTTCAGAAGTCAATTGCAGATACCACATTATCGCAATCTGATCGCAACGATGCAGAAGTTGCAGTCGATCGTGTTATTTCTTTCACCCAAGATTTGGAAAACGAATACAAAGGATTGATGTAACACCATTCCGTTTGATTAAATCAAAATTAGGGCAAGCTCATGGATGCCAAGACAGATAATGTTTCACTCGTCCCAAAATTCCAATTCAGTACAACCTTAGAACAACAAGAAAACGAACTGCTTACTAATCCGCTTCTCCAACGTATGGAAAAAGCACGTAAGAGTTTGGAAAACGACCCATACCGTCCCATCTATCACTATGTTAATCCAGAAGGTCGCCTCAATGACCCCAATGGCCTTTGTTTCTGGCAAGGGAACTGGCATCTGTTCTATCAGGCATACCCACCAGAGGATCCACGGCAGCATTGGGGACATGCAGTTAGCGAAGACCTCATCCACTGGAAGGATCTACCCTATGCAATATATCCAAATCCTGAAAAATGTTGTTTTTCCGGCACCACTTTGGTAGAGGAAAACAGAGTGATTGCCATGTACTATGGCACTGAAGTTGGAGAAATGATAGCTACTTCAAGCGATCCCTTACTACTGAATTGGGAAAAAGTAACGGGGCAACCTGTTATACCAATTGACAGTTCTGATGGGTCTTCATTACCTTATCGAGTTCATGACCCCTGTATCTGGCGTCAAGGTGGACACTACTATTCTCTTTCAAATGGAAGAGATCCTTGGAGACCTCTGGATTATCTCTTTCGCTCTGAAGACCTAGAACATTGGGAATACCTGCATCCCTTTGTAGAAAATGATCGATTCACTCTAGATGGTGATGATGGTGCATGTCCCTACTTCTGGCCTATCGGCGACAGATACATACTTCTATTTTTTAGCCATATGAGCGGTGGCCAATATCTCCTTGGTGACTATGACAAGAATCGACAAAAATTTGTTACCACCGCACACGGCAAATTCAACTTCGGAGCCGCTTCACCTGCTGGGGTACATGCCCCATCGGCAACACCAGACGGTGATGGCGGAATTGTCGTTATTTTTAATATGAATCCAGCTAAGCCTACCGAAGGCTGGAACCAAATCATGACCTTGCCAAGGCATCTATCTCTAATTGATTCCAACGAATTGAGAATTCAGCCCGCAGGTAATATCGAATCGGTTCGTGGTCAATGTACCGAAATTAAAAATTGTACAATTAATGCCAATCAAGAAATAGTACTAGACAGAATAGAAGGAAATACAATCGAGATAGATGCGGAAATTGAAACCAATGGATCACCAATGGTCGAACTCAATGTGCTACGTTCTCCAGACCAACAGGAATATACACGTATCGCTTTTTACAGAAATCGCGGATTAAAGTATCCTGGTTCACGTACAGGAGTATCGCCTCGAGAATGTTCAGACAGTCTGATCACAATTGATTCGTCCTATTCTTCGATTTTGCCCGATGTCCTTTCTCGAGCGCCTGAAACCGCTCCAGTCTATTTGGGACCAGAAGAACGACTAAATTTGCGGGTCTTCATCGACAAAAGCGTGGTCGAGGTCTTCATTAACGAAAAGCAATGTGTGGCAATGCGAGTATATCCAAGCAGAAAAGATAGCATTGGTGTATCAATCCGGTCACGAGGAAGAGACATCAGGCTTTTATCGATGAAGATGTGGCAAATGAAGAACATTTATAACTAATATATCTGTTTTGAATGAGTAACGAAGGAAATCTCCAACAAACAGTTGACGCAATTTATATTGCCTAGCACTTCCAGAAACTTTTAGAAACTTCGTACTCCTCTACGCGTGGCTTTGGCTTATGCTGGACTCTTTTTAAGATAGCAAATCTTACATTGGTAGAGGATTCATAGGTGTTTTATGGGCAAAGCTGCATTCGAAACGCGTCGCCCGCATCAGTAATGAATTCCTCTCCTACAGAAGAAAGAAATGATTGTCGATCACCTACGATTCTTCGAGGAAGTACCCATGTGTGTTCCTGTGACTTCTAGGACCAAGAAGGGGAGTCCCCGAGGTCCGACATCGTAGACACAAACTGTCCAATCCTGAGCAGTATCCATCAAAATAGTCTGTTTCAGGTATTGAGTGAGTAATGAAATTCCCTACCCCAGTTGAACGGCCAATAGCTCTTCAATATAGCTGAAAATGTTCTAAAAATAAATATGATGATCCCCGCCCATGCCTTATCAGGTCTAATCTGCCTTCACCTCGGTCAAATCCTAGTCAAGCGAACAAATGGAACTAGTAGGTGGGCTAAAACCCCAAGATGGGCTTGGTTAGTCTTGGGCTTAGGTTTAGCCTTTCTATCTCATGCCTTAATTGACGCAATGGCTATCTTCACCTACCATGATAGCAGTCCTTCCGGACCGATATTTTCTCGTTTGGTTTTTTGGGGCTGGTTCTTCAGTGGAGTTGGTATTATCACTTGGGCTGTTTGGAAAGATGTTCGTTACAGTTACGGTATTTTGGTTGCCTTGAGTTATGACATCTGGGACCACTGCATCCTTCGCTTCGTAAGTGGGGTTCTAGATGGGTTTCCAGAAGGATTCATAGTTCGTTACACTAATCACTTTGAAGCACTGCAACTGCATCAATTAGAATGGCTCTTACTAGATAATTTCCTAGTTGATATTGAACGTCATTATGACGACCCAAGATTCTTGACTGTAGAAATCATCTTTGTATTGATTTTAGTAACCAGCCTAGTCCATTTACGTTCGTCTAGACCATTAAATTCTAATTGAGTGAACAGGTCCACACACGCTTAATTGCTTTGTAAGTTTTCTCTATTACTGGTATCTTAACCATATTCTTAAATGATTAGTATTCCTCTTGGAAGAGTATGGGTCTATTCATAAATCCAGTTAGATATTAAAGTCTAACGAAATTGTAGTAACATAATTATGATATAGTAATGAAAAGTAAATTCCAGACCTTTGAACATTAAAGAACACAATAGAGTTGACAAAGTTAAGATATCCTATTTGCGGTCTTAATCACCAATATCATGTGCCAGATAGAAACCTATTTTAGGCTACAAGCTTATCGGAAATTCATCTGGATAATTAGCCAGACCAAACTTAAAACCATATTTGCCAAAAGCAGATTATAGCGATGTGTGATCAAAATCTAAGTTTCTTAACTTTCGATGACGATTTTCGAACGCAAAAAGTATTGGCGGGGGAACAAGTATGGGAAACGATGGCAGTTCAAAGAACATCCATTGTGTTTGGAATTACCGATCAACCATGGGCCCCATCAGCCTATCGAATTAATTGCGTGGTTGTACAACTTGAAAAACACTTGAATGATTGGGATATTATCGCCATCGACATTGATGGTAATTCTCGATTGATCAGGAATAATGCAGTAATTTATCAGCTTCACTGCCTGATATCACCCGATACAACAGGCTGCGACTCGAATTTCTTCTATCATTGCCCTGAATGTGACAGTCACCTCTATCAGTGCAATTGCTCAAGAAACTCTGAATTCGCTCAATCTAAACCAAAGACAGAGCGAGAAATTAGAAACGCCATTATTTGTCCAAGATGTGAAGGCAAAATACAAAAACTGGGAGCAGGTGTTCTTTTCTGTCTAGATTGTGATTGGGAAACAGGATTCAATCCTGATGAGGAACCTAGTAATTAAATGGGCATTTGTGTAAGCTACTCACAGACTTTTTAAATACAATTTTTTTCAACTAGAATAAAGTATTGGGTAATTGGAGATATTTGGGAATCTTTCAACTACATATTAAGGAACTAAATACATGAGTAAATTCAAGTTGGCTTGTCACTTGATCCAATTTGCTGGTGAACAGAATGAAAACCCTGAAAAAGTATTTCGCGAAGTGGCTGAAGCAGGTTGGGATGGAGTCGAGGGTATTAGTATAAACAGTGGTGACCACCTAATCGAAATGGCAACTTTGGCTAATCGCTTTGGTCTGCATCTTGTCAATGTGGGAGGGCGTGGAAACTCCATTGACACTATTAAATATAACATCGCTCTTGGCAATGGTGCCGCAGAAGTCCCAGGACTGAGGAGAAGCGATTGGGGTGGAAATTACCCGACTGAGCTTGATTTTAAACAGGCAGCTCAAACTCTGGACGAGATCCTTGATTTCTGCACTCAACATAGTATAAAAGGCTTTCATCATGCCCACCTCGGTACTATGATCGAAACAGTAGAAGATGCTGAAAAATTGATGTCCATAGTGCCAGAATTGTGGTTATTGTTTGATACTGGTCACCTGCTGGCTGCAGGAAGTAACCCAATGCAAGTTTTCGAGGAACCAGTTTTGCGTGACCGAATTGGACACGTACATCTAAAAGACTTTCATGCTGATGCTCCACAAAGTTGGGATCATCGCACACATAAATTTGGTGAACAAGGCAGGTTTGCAGAATTAGGAGCAGGTAATGCCGGATTGGATATCGGAGCTATTTTGTCATCACTGGTCGAAGTGGGATATGATGGTTGGGTTTCAGCTGAGCTGGATCGTCCTTATCCACTACGTCCACCAGCAGAAGCTGCTAGAGTAAATCGTGAATACCTAGGGAATCTCGGTTACTAGACTTTTTATGCAACTTGATTAAGTTACCAATTTGGATTCCTTCGGAACAATGTAGAAACAAGAACAAACTCTGGAAAAAAAGAAATGTCACATAGAGCAATTTGGATTTATCCGTGGGATTTGGCGGATGAAGGTGTTGAATCAGTTATATCTTACTTGGTGAAGGATATTGGGATTAATGCCATTGCGTTGGCAACTGCCTACCATTCGGTTGAGCACCTACGGCCTCGATCGACCAGTGGTAAATTTTATCGCAGTTCGCAAGCTTCACTCTATTTTGAACCAGATTTGTCTTTTTTTTCTGGAACAAAACTGCGCCCGTACGTCAATCCATTTATCAAGGGTAATCCTATTTTACAACGGTTTGTGGAGGCTTGTCACAAATATGAAGCGAAGCCCGAATCATGGACAGTTTTTTTGCACAATAGTTACTTGGCAACTAAAAATCCAGACTGTGCTCAAAGAAATGTTTATGGAGATATCATTCCCTATGCTTTGTGTCCAGCTAATCCAGATGTTAGAGCTTATGCTATTGGATTATCACGTAATTTGGCTGCAATCGGAATCCAGATTATAGAGCTCGAATCGCTGAATTATATGGGATTTGGACACTCACACTATCATAGTAAATTCGGTATTGACTTTGGAGACGCACAATCGCTTTTTTCATTTTGTCTGTGTCAGAATTGCCGAAAGAAAGGAGAAGATTCGAATATTGATGTTGACCGCATGGCATCCCAGATCCAAGATGAACTTGATGATATCTTCCAAACAGGAAAAACCAGTAACAACTTGGAACAATATCTAGAAAAAATCGAAGGTCTGGAAAAATTCATACAAGTTAGACAAAATGTGGTTTCCTCATTACTTCAGGAAATTAGAGACGCGGTTGACACCGAGTTAAACTTCATTCTGATGGGAGACCGTGTTACTTCAGGCCTCGCACCAGAGACAATCAGCCAGATCTCTGATAAGGTTGAAATTTTGGCTTACACATCATCAGCGAGTCAAATGGTGGATATGATCCACGGAAAATATCAGGAAATTAGTAGTCAAGAAAAACTAGTAGTTGGTTACTCCGTCTATGGTAGCAGCACTCCGAATGCAGAAACATTGCATAATAATGTCCAAGCAGCTATCGATATCGGAGTGAGACATTTTTCTTTTTATAATTACGGGATTATGCCGCCCCAAAACCTAGATTGGGTAAAAAAAGCAAACGAGATAATTAATGCTGAGCCCTCTTTAACTTAAATAGCTGCCAAAATAATCCTGCCTAATTTTATTTTCATTTGCCGAATGAGACACCACATGCCAGCGAATAGTAATTCAAAGGTACTTTCCATAATAGCAACCGAAAAAATACAAACAAGTAAACCAAGGATAAATGCCAGATCGGTTTTGGGCAGAATACTTACATAGACTAAAAGTGCAACGCTCATTATCCTTATAGACTAAAACCCACAAATTACATAATAAAAATTCTTTAGCATTCTAAATCACGTAAGTTGTGCTACGTAGAATATTTTTTGGTTTCTTTAACTACAGGTGTCGGCATAGGTTTTGCTATGATACTTGAGTATGATTGCTGCTGCTTGCTCACAATCCTGTTGACCAATTACCTCTGAATTCTTAAAATGCTCTCTCAAGCTGTCCTGAGAAAAAAGTATACTCTCTAGCTAATCTCTTGATTCTCAAATTAAAGCAGAAAATCGAGAAAAAGACAGATAAGAACTTCATCTATATAAAAAGTTGCTGAGGGCTATGACTCGCCTGATAACTCAGCTTTTATCTTCAACCCAAACCGGTTAATTCTGCCTGTTTTTCCCTATTCTGTTAGGAACTAGAATATTGCCAGTTAATCGACAATAGCCCCCATAGGTTGTATATTTAGCTATAAAGTTTGCAACTTTTAACGAGCCTGACATACAGTATGTCCTAATCTTAATTATTCGAGATTACAACATAAAATAGAGAATTGGCTACTAACAATGTTTGACATTATAATAACCCGATGTAAAATAGCATCCACAGGACAACAAAAAAGCCAATATCAGTAGGAAAATCGAAATTGCTATCTGATTCTAAAACTGCAAACAAGAGCGAAGGGATTGAAGTCTCTCGAATGTCCAATTGGCATATCATAACTAGCGAAGGCGCAACGGTTTCAGATGAATATGCTATGGAAGAATTCCAAAATTGGTTTGAAAAAGCGACCGGTATATATCTTCCTATATATACCGATAAGAAAAAAGCCGATGGTCATATTTACATTGGTCGGGCATCCGTTCTAAATCAGAGTGAAATAGGCGATGAAGGTTTTCACATCATCGTAGAGTACAACCGGATTGTTATTGCTGGAGGAGATACTCGTGGAACTTTGTATGGAGTCTACCAATTTCTTGAGAACAGTTTGGGGATTCGCTTTTTGACCGATGATCACACACATGTGCCTGATGGTTATAACCTAACAATCTACTTTGACAATTATGCATATAATCCACCTTTTTCTTTTCGATGGAGTTTTTATCGTGAAAATTCTGAGAGTCCAGAGTTCGCGGCTCGGCGCCGAGTTAACACAGTGACCCCAGCTGAAAAACTTGGTGGAAGTGTACCACAACAGTTGATCAATCACTCATTCCATCAACTTGTCCCATTTGATAAATACGGAGAAAAACATCCCGAATACTATGCACTGGTTGATGGGAAACGGCACACAGATACACAGGGTGGTGGTCCTCAGTTATGTGTAACAAATTCGGAGGTTGTCCAAATTGCGGCAGAATCCGCGATTGAACACCTCAAAAAACACCCTGAGAAAAAGAATATTAGTGTCAGTCAAGCTGATACTGAAAATTACTGCCGTTGTGACACTTGTGAAACAATCAATCAAGCTGAAGAGACGCCAATGGGGTCTCAACTCAGTTTTGTGAATTCTGTTGCCAAATTGATTCAGAAAGCTTACCCAAAAGTTAAAGTTGGCACCTTGGCTTACTGGTATACGCGACAAGTACCCAAAACTATGAGGCCTGCCCCTAATGTTCAAATTCAGTTATGCAGCATTGAATGTTGCACACTTCATACTATTGATGATCCAAACTGCGAAAAAAACAGATCCTTTTGTCAAGATATGGATGACTGGGGAAGAATTTGCAACGATATATGGATTTGGAACTATAACACAAATTTTAGCTGCTATGATTTGCCTTTTCCAAATTTACACGTGATTGGTCCTAATATCCGCTACTTTCTAAAGAATAATGCCAAAGGTGCATTCATGCAGGCTAATGGAAATGGCCTGACCGGAGAATTTTCCGACTTGCGGAACTATATTATTTCCAGCTTACTTTGGAATCCTGAGCTCGATGGTAATGATGTACTTGAGGAATTTATCCAGTTACACTACCAAAACTCTGCCAAACCAATAAGCAAATACCTTACAATGATACACGACAATGCAATTCAACGTGAGGTGCACCCGAACTGTTTTCCTTCAGCCAAAGAAGTAGGATTAGATCTGGAGATTTCAAAAAAGGGCTTGGATTACTTTAACCAAGCCTTAGAGCTGGCAGACAATCACACAGTTCGTGCCCGCGTTGAAAAAGCCTCAATCTGTGCTTACAAAGCCATAATTTTGACAGGAGAAAATTTAGAAAAAGAAAAAAGAAAAAAAATAATTAATCAGTATATAAGCTTAGCAGAAAAGTACAATATGACTCATGCCTCAGAACACAAACTGGCAACCGAATATTTTACAGAGATCAGGTTGTAAAAAAACGTCTGCTGATATCTTAGTTCATCCAACTTTTTGCTTGCTACTATAAATTTTTGAATCCTTGGATTCTGATTTTCTATTTACTACAAAAAAAAACACAGGACTAGAATGATTATTACCGGACACCGAGGTGCAGCTAAATTAGAACCTGAAAACACATGCTTATCGATCCAAAAAGCAATTGAGTTAGGCGTCGACCAAATCGAAATTGATGTGCACCTCACAAGAGATCAAAAGCTTGTTGTCATCCATGACCAAACTGTTGACCGGACAACCGATGGTCACGGAGCCGTGTCAGACCTATCTCTACAGGACATTAAGCAACTTGACGCTGGAAAAGGTGAAAAGATTCCAACTCTGCAAGAAGTAATTGATCACGTTAAAAGAAGGGTTATCCTTCAGATCGAACTTAAAGGTCCAGATACTACAGAACCAGTTATCAGAATGATTGAGAGAAACAATATCGAAAACGCAGTCATTTTAACTTCGTTTGTGCATGAACGTTTGCGTAAAGCACATCGGATCAATTCAACCATAAGCCTAGGAGCATTATGGTCAGTACCACCTAATGATGTTTGCCAACAAGCACTGGAGATAGGAGTGGAAGCGATACATATCCAACATGAGAATATCGACATTGATTTGGTTCGAAAAGCACACCTTCATGGGCTGAAAATTCGTGCTTGGAACCCTGATACAATTCAGGAAATACAGCAAATGATAGACCTAGAGGTTGATGCAGTTGGCTCAAATCGACCAGACTTACTAGTTCAACTATGTCGTTAGAAGACTACAAACGAAGGAACAACCCCAACCTATTGACCCAGATGATTTCAATTACACTGACTGTTTCCATTCCATCTAGTTAAACGTTATTTATATTTTTTAAAATAAGAGATGATAATTTCTGAAGAGGAACGTAGAAACAATCAATTGAATCAGGACAATCTGATTCAGGCTTTACGACTACTTCGAGAATGTGGCTATGTAATATTGGAAGCTGTGCTTCCTTCGGACTGGATAGAGGAGATGCACAGTGCTTACAATGAAGAAGTGCAAAAACAATTTGTCGAAGCAAAGCCAACGGGACATGGCGGAATATCAGCCCCCTTGTGTATGCCATTTCTAGACCCGTTAGTAATTGAAAATCCTTTTGCAATGCAAATTCTAAAACAGGCTATGGGAGACGATATTTTCTCCTACTTTCCTTACGGAAGTAACACTGCTTGGCCAGGTTGCGGAATTCAACATATTCATCGCGATACAGGACATCTTTTCCCAGACGAACCACACGTCCTCCCAATTTCACTGGCGGTAGTCAATATAGCATTAGTAGATTTTACTGAAGAGAATGGGGCAACAGAAGTCTGGCCAGCCTCACACTTGATTACTGACCTTCAGCACAATGACAAAAAAAGCTTAGAAGAACGGGCCATTCAGCTACCATCGACTCGCACAATTATGCCAGCTGGCTCAGTGGTCGTACGTGATATGCGGTGTTGGCACCGAGGTATGCCCAATCAAACACAAGAGATTCGATCCATGTTGGCTTTGGTCTATTTCCGCCGATTCCATCACTTGCCAGACAATGCCGAAACTTTTCGAAAAATCATTCCACTGAAAGTTTGGGAACAGATGCCTCCACAATCTCAAAAGATCTATCGTTACAATCTACCTGAGAATGTTGATTAGCCTTATCTACTACTTTCGCTGATAGAAAACTGAGATTTCAAAGACATTATGGATTCCAGCAGTAACATAACTATTCGTTTATTAGAAGGCACGGATCTTCCAAAAATCCCTGCTTTTTTCAGCGGGTTATCTGAAACGAGTCGAAACTTCTATCATCCGTATGCTTTTGATGATGGTGCGATACAATTGATTGCCAAAGAAATTAAAAATGATGACTGTGCTCACATCGGTGCATTTAGCGATCAGAAAATGGTTGGACATATTTGGTATAGGGGTAGAAACAGCTATCCTGTTTTAGGCATTGGCGTTATTGATAACTTTCAGAACATGGGAATAGGTCGAAGACTAATGCAAGAAATTGAGATTACAGCCCAACAACATGGAAAATTGGGTCTCTCACTGACCTGTTATATGGAGAATTATCATGCTATTCGAGTTTATTCCAAGCAAGGCTATCGTCTGGTGGGGCGAAATAATAACGATACACAATTCCGTATGATACGTTGCTTTGCTGATCAACAATCATCATTTTCGATTCGAGGCATCTATGCTTCAGACGTTCCATGGAATCTCACCCCGTTGACGACGGATACATGGAGTTTGGAGGATTGGAAATGGTATATCGAACTTCTGAACGCAGCGGGTTGCAACTTGCTAAAAATTTATATCTGGTCGACGCAATATTATCATCCTGACGAACCTAGCTTGGGTTGTAACAGTTGGCGTTATCCAGTATGGCATGATGCACTAGAGTACGCCCAAGTGATGGGTATGGAAACTCATGTCGGTTTCTCTACAGGCACCGTTCCCCCATCAATATGGTTACGTTTTCCTCAATTTCGGGCGGAGGATATCAATTATACAGGAATTACCCTGTGTTGGCAGCGTGGAAAGGAACAGATCCTGCCTTTCCAAGACTACTTGATTGATACTTTTGCCGACGTTACGGACAGCTTTGTACTTTGGTTCGCTGATCCCGGTGCTTGCATCTGTTCCAATTGCCAAGATTACTTTAAAGTTATGATGAATGCTTTCTACATTTTATCTGACAGGATCGATGGAAGAACCAATATAACCCTGTGCCCTTGGTGGGTTGAGTCCATTGAAGATGGAAGGTTAGGTTTTAGTTCTCATCCTAATTTGCGACACCAACTCGCAACTGAAATTCCTGATGGGAGCAAAGTAATTATCCGGAGCACTGAACATAAAACTATTGATATCATGAGGGAACATGGACTAACTCCTCTGCCACTTAGCTTCTGCCTTGGCCTAGAAGGTGGTTTTGAGTCCAATAATATTTTACCTGAACCCAAATTTCGCCAGATTGACCAGTGGTTGGAAGCTAGCTTCGAATCAAAACACGAAGCATCACTTGCTTATCGGTTAACGCCTTACACCCAATATTCGAGTGACTATTATTTCTTCAATCGACAGTTGTACCCTACAAAATCTAGAAATTCCATCCTGATAGAACTTGGCGATTTTATTTGTAACCCACGTAATCAAAAAGAGCTTGGTGATTCCGCAACCTGCTTTGCATCAGCAATGGAGTCACTCGACAAATGGTGGTATGATCGGCATCGTCCCAACTTGGATGATGCTGTTCATCAACTTAGAAATCTACCTGAGCCTCACCACGCTGTCACAGGCCTGTCAGACGCAGCTACAGTTCTGCACTATTTGGTTGATAAATCTGCGGATCTATCGATTGAAAAGTTAACTGAAGAACTGCATCTCAAGATGAGTGTTATGCCAATTTTCCGAGGTTTAACGCTCGACCATCTGTGGTCCAAACGAGCGCAGACTTTCCTGCAACCACACATTCAAAGCTGGGTGGAACGCTTATAAGTCCTGGTTAATCAAAGACACCATTCAAGCATGAATATAACAAAATCAAAGTTACGAGCGAAACAGTCAATTACAGTCTTAACAGGCGCAGGAATCTCCGCGGAAAGTGGCGTGCCAACTTTCCGCGGCTCAGACGGTCTCTGGAAGAATTTTCGACCTGAACAATTAGCAACTTTAGAAGCATTCCAAGCTAATCCACACCTAGTTTGGGAATGGTATGATTGGCGTCGTAAATTAATTAAACCAATCAAACCCAATCCAGCCCATTATGCACTGGTTGAACTCGAAGCCCAAACGGAACAATTCACTTTGATTACACAAAACATCGATGGATTGCACGATAAAGCTGGTAGTCAAAACGTCTTGGAAATTCATGGCAACATCTGGAAAGTTCAATGCACAAAGTGTCAGTATCTGAGTCACAATTCTGAAGTGCCAATTCAAATTTTGCCAACCTGCGAACAATGTGGTGGACTGTTACGACCTAAAGTTGTATGGTTCGGTGAAGTACTACCAGAAAAAGAGCTGGAAACAGCAAAATTTGCTGCAACTCACTGCGACCTAATGTTTATTATTGGAACTTCAGGTCTTGTTCAACCTGCGGCCTCACTAGGTGTTGCTGGAAAGCAAGCTGGCGCCTATGTGGTCGAAATCAACATTGAACAAACACCCCTCTCGAACATCGCAGATGAAACACACATTGGTAAAGCTTCAGACGTTTTAACTAACCTTCTAAGCTAAGGTAATTAAAGAGTAAATTTAGAACAACGCATGAATGGCTTATAAATCTGCCTATCATCTAGAAAATCTAAGCCGAAGGGTAACGATATGGCCGACGTCTTCATCTCCTATTCCCGTAAAAATATTGAGTTTGCTCAACACATCCACCAGGAATTGGAAACCAGAGACCGTCAACCTTGGGTCGACTGGCAGGACATCCCTCCTTCTGCTGAATGGCTGGATGAAGTCTATGCTGGTATTCAGGAAGCTGATACTTTCCTCTTTATTATTAGTCCTGATTCTGTAGTCTCCGAGATCTGTACTCTGGAAATAGAACACGCTGTCCAGCACAATAAGCGGTTGGTGCCAGTGGTCTTATATGACGTATCTGATGATAAGGTGCATTCTGCCATGTCAGCACATAACTGGGTCTTTCTGAGGGAAGAAGACGACTTTAATACCAACTTTGAACTGCTAATTGATGCTCTTGATACTGACCTAGAATATGTCAAGGAACATACCCGCCTACTGACACGTGCCATTGAATGGGATCAAGATAAACGAGCCAGAGGACTAGCCTTGAGTCGACGCGAACTGCAGGTAGCTGAAGGGTGGTTAACCGAGGGGATAACCAAGGAACCCAAGCCAACAGAACTACATACAGAGTACATTGTATTTAGTCGGACTGCTGTTATTCGGCTGCAAAGGATATTAATAACAAGTATTACAGTTGCTTTCGTACTGATGATAGGTTTGTCAGTATTTGCTTTTTACCAACGTGACCAAGCACGGAAAACAGCTCGGGTTGCTACTGCCCAGTCTTTGGCAGCATTTGCCTTAGCTAGTATGGAAACTGACCCAGAACTCGGTCTGTTGTTGGCAACTGAGTCTTTTAGGAGCTTATATCATACTAATGAGAAAATTTCACCTTTGTCAAATACTTTATTACGTCAATTGCTCTTAAAATCCAGAGTAAGATTGACTCTGAAAGGTCATAACAGTGAGGTCGATTCAGCCGCTTGGAGTCCTGATGACCAGCAGATAGTGACGGGGGGTTGGGATAAGACAGCTAAGATATGGGATGCCAAGACAGGCCACGAACTATTCACTCTAATCGGACATGATGATGTTGTCACGTCAGCGTCTTATAGTGCAGATGGTGCTCGTATAGTGACGGGGAGTTGGGATAAGACAGCTAAGATATGGGATACCAAGACAGGCCACGAACTATTCACTCTAGTAGGACATGAGGGTTGGATAAATTCAGTAGCTTGGAGTCCAAATGGTGCTCGTATAGTGACGGCTAGTGAGGATAGAACAGCCAGGATATGGGATACCAAGACAGGCCGCGAACTATTCACTCTAGTAGGACATACTGCTGCTGTCACGTCAGCAGCTTGGAGTTCAG